>NZ_PYNY01000002.1:0-365502 GCF_003026135.1 Photobacterium sp. GB-36
TAATTTTATAACTAAGGGTCTTAATTTCTTTAATAGATTGTTTACTTTAAAGAAAATATTGAAATCTGATGAAATAGATTTATGTATTAGTTTTGGCGAGCGTTGTAATCTATTAACTATGTTAGCAGGAGGTAAGTCGAAAAAAATATTAACGATTCATAGTCAATTAAGTATTGAAAATAGATCAAAAGGGATATACGGCTATATATCATCACTAGCAACTAAATTTTTATATAATAAAGCTGATAGGATCGTTTGTGTTGCAGGTATTGTAAAGAATGATTTAGTAAATAATTTTAATATTAAAAATGATATTGTATCTGTAATTTATAATGGGCATGATCTAGAGCAAATAAAAGCATTATCTTGTTACGATGAAAATTTAATAACTGTTGATTTAATATCGGTAGGCCGGATTACATATGCAAAAGGTCACTGGCATATGTTAAGAGCTTTATCCGAAGTTAAAAAAGCTTATCCAAACATTACTCTAACTATCGTTGGTGGCTATGAGCTAGATGATGTTAAATCATCTCTCGATATCATAATTGAATATTTTAATTTAAAAAATAATGTGAATTTTGTTGGATTTAATGATAATCCTTATAAATTTATGCGAAATAGTAAAGTGTTTTTATTGAGTTCAATTTTTGAGGGTTTTCCTGGAGTTGTAATCGAGGCTATTTCTTTAGGGCTGCCAGTGGTAAGTTCTGACTCTGGAGGTGCTACAGAAATTTGTCCCAATGATAATATTTATAATAAAGCTATACATATAACACCTAAGTTTTCAGGTGAATTATTAACTACAGAGCCTTTACTAGATTCAGAGATAGTTTTTGCGGAAAAAATTATAGAAGTTTTAGATAATAATAAAAATTATAATTTTGATGATATTGCGGATAATTATTCTATTAATAAAATGATCTCTTCGTATGAATCTTTATTAGAAGGTGTAAAATGAAAGAAGCTACTACTTCATATAAAAGCATTAAAACACTATATCCTTACATTGGAATAAAATGTGAGGACTATTGGCATATTGATTATAAAAGTCGAGATTTTACAAAAAAATTTGACTATTATTGGGATTTAGTAAAAAAATACGAAGATTATAATGGTGCGTATGACAAAAATAAAATACCATTATATTTGGGTTCGGATGGTAAGAGCTACTATTCATCTATATTTTTAGGGCATTTTGCAATAGGTGCTTACCAGAAATTTCTTGATACACATAATAATGATGCAAGGAATGATTTTATTCTTATTGCTGATTGGTTTGTAAATAATATTAATGTTGATGGTCTTTGGATAAATAAATATCCAATGAAAACATTTGAATTAAATAATGATTGGCATTCTGGATTATCTCAAGCAAAAGGTATATCGACATTAGTAAGAGCATTCTATCTTACAAATGATAAAAAATATTTAAATGCAATTACTTTAGCAATAAAACCTTTTTTAGTTAAAGTCTCTGATGGTGGTATTAAAATAGATATTGATAACCGTGTTTTCTTTGAAGAATATACAACCAAATCACCATCTTTAGTTTTAAATGGTCATATATTTGCCATTTGGGCTTTAAGAGATGTTATTGAGTTATTTAAATTACAGGGTTTAGACTATGAAGAACTATCAGACTTTTATAATAAAGTTGTTGTTGATTTGAGCTCTTCATTACACTTATGGGACACTGGCAGATGGAGTAGATATGACTTATGGGAGAAACACTTTAATATTGCAAGCCTCTTCTACCATGATCTTCATATAAAACAGCTTAATATTTTATATGAGTTGACAAATATTGATGAATTTAAAGTTTATTCAAACAAATGGCTAAAATATAGAAATAATCCTATCATTAGAATGTTATCTTTGATAGAGAAGATAAAATTTAGGTTGGTTAAACCATGATTAATAAAATATATTTATTGTTTATTTCTCTTTTTAATATGTTGCGATTCTTTATATTAAATAGAGTTTCAAACAGAAGAATTAATAATTTAGATTATAAAGTTATCGTTAGTCTAACATGTTTTCCTGCTAGGATTGACCAAGTTTATTATACAATAGAATCTCTTTTCTTTCAGCGCTCTAAAGTTAACTATGATATCAGGCTTTACCTTTCTAATGATGAATTTAAAAATAATGAAATTCCTAATTCATTAAAAAGATTAAAGAAAAGAGGGCTGAAAATATTTTTTGTTGATGATAATTTGAAGTCATATAAAAAGTTAGTATATGCATATGGTCTTGAAAATATACCAGTAATTACAGTTGATGATGATATTTTTTATCCCAGTTATTGGATCAATACTATTTACGACGGTCATCAGAATAAACCATGTGATATAATTTATCTGCGTGGTCGAGAAATTATTTTTAATGGTGATGACTTGAAGTTGTACCATGAATATCCACAGGCTAAAGGATTTGAAGAATCATATCTTACAATACCTACAGGAGTGAGTGGAATATTGTATCCTCCTAATTCATTGTTTGACGATTGGGATAATAAAGATAAATTTATGACATTAGCTCCTTCTGCAGATGATTTGTGGTTTAAAATAATGTCACTTAAAAAAGGTACAAAATGTTTTTTAGCTAATAATATTTCAATTCACTTTCCCCCTGTTTTGGGGACACAATCAGTGTCACTAAGGAAGCTTAATGTGAAAAATAAGCTATCTCCAAATGATGTTCAGTTGCGTAACTTATTAAAGTATTACGATTTAGATTTTAATAATTATAGAGAAAAACAATGAAAATTGCTATTGCGGGTACAGGTTATGTAGGACTTTCTAATGCCATGCTTTTGGCACAGCATCACGAGGTTGTTGCAGTAGATATTATCGAAGAAAAAGTTAAATCACTTAACGATAAAATTTCTCCAATTGTCGATAAAGAAATTGAAGATTTTCTTCAAAATAAAGATTTAAATTTCACAGCGACTTTAGACAAAGATCTTGCTTATAAAAATGCTGAGTTTGTTGTAATAGCAACTCCGACTGATTACGACACTAAAAATAACTATTTTAATACTTCATCTGTGGAAGCTGTCATTAAAGATGTAATGACAATTAATCCAAATGCGGTAATGGTAATTAAATCAACAATACCTGTTGGTTACACCAAGCATGTTAAAAAATTATTTAAATGTGAGAATATTATTTTTTCACCTGAGTTTTTACGTGAAGGTCATGCTCTTTTTGATAATTTATATCCTTCTCGTATTATTGTTGGTGAGCAGAGTAAACGTGCGGAAGTCTTTGCAAATTTGCTTATAGAAGGGGCAGAAAAAAAAGATATTCCTGTTTTATTCACTGATTCAACAGAAGCTGAAGCTGTTAAATTGTTCTCAAATACATATCTTGCAATGCGTGTTGCTTATTTCAATGAACTTGATACATATGCTGCTTCTAATGGTTTAGATTCTCGTCAGATTATTGAAGGTGTAAGTTTAGATCCTCGTATAGGTAATCATTATAATAATCCTTCATTTGGTTATGGTGGTTACTGCTTACCAAAAGATACGAAGCAACTTCGAGCAAATTACCGTGATGTTCCAAATAATATTATTGGTGCAATTGTTGATGCAAACACTACCCGAAAAGATTTTATTGCTGATTCAATCATAGCTAAGAATCCTAAATGTGTTGGTATTTATCGTTTAATTATGAAAACAGGTTCTGATAACTTCCGAGCCTCAAGCATTCAAGGTATAATGAAAAGAATCAAAGCTAAAGGTATAGAAGTTGTTGTATACGAGCCTGTACTTAAAGAAAAAGAGTTTTTTAATTCAAAAGTGATTGAAGATTTATCTGAATTTAAATCTAGCTGTGATGTAATTATTTCAAATCGAATGGTTGAAGAACTGACTGATTCAATTGAGAAAGTCTATACACGTGATCTATTTGGTGAGGATTAAGTATGACAGATAAGAAACCTCTTGTTTCCGTTATTACTCCGTCATTTAACTGTGAAAAAAGTATTTCAAGTACGATAGAATCAGTAATAAATCAATCTTTTATTGATTGGGAAATGATTATTGTTGATGACTGCTCTACAGATGGCTCTGTAGATGTTATTGAAAGTTTTATGAAAAAAGACTCTCGAATTAGGTTAATTAAAAGATTATGGAATGCGGGACCAGCAATAGCCAGAAATGTTGCTATTGAAAGTGCTCAAGGTCGTTACATTGCATTTCTAGACAGTGATGACCAATGGTTTGAAAATAAATTAGAAAAACAAATATCATTTATGCAAGATCAAAATATTGAGTTATCTTATACTGCATATAATAAGTATGATTTTAGTGGCAAGCATTTAGGTGTATATAAGCCGAAACTAAAAGTTAATTATAGTGATATGCTGAAAAGCAATCGAATTGGGTGTTTAACTGCCATTTATGACTCAGAAAAATTAGGCAAAGTTTATATGCCTAATATATCAAAGCGTCAAGATCTTGGCCTTTGGTTACGTATACTTAAGATGGTTCCTTTTGCTTATGGGATGGATGATATACTTGCTAATTATCTTGCTGTTCAGCCTAATAGTGTATCATCAAATAAAATAACCGCAGCGAAATATCAGTGGCGATTATATCGTGAAGTTGAAAAGCTACCTTTTAAGCTAAGTGCTAAAAATTTTCTTAGTTATGCTTATCTTGGCTATAAAAAATCTAAGTAGAAATTGTTTGATATAATAAGTGTTTATAAAATCCAGCATGATTGTTAATTTTTCTGCTAATAACTACTATTTTCTAAGTCTTTATTTACAAGAGCCTATAAAAACACATGGAAGTAAATTGTACTAATTGTACTAATTGCTTAAAACATGAATGTTTATGTTTGAGAATCTCAATGAATATAAAATCAATTCAAAAATTGTTATCGAACTCATATATATGCCACATCATTGGCATTTTTTTTGTCATTTCCATCTTGAGCCTACTCTTTCCATATAGGCCTCAAACTATAATAAATTCCTTTTGGATTACAACTGGATGCTATCTTACTAGTGCTATTGTTTTACCTAAAATATCAACGTATTTGTTAGTCGAAAGGAAATATTATATTTTACCTGTAGTAGTTACGGTCTTTGTTGTCGCCATGAGTTTAGTTTTCTTTACAAGAGTCGATTATTCTCGAAGTGCCTTAATTTATGGTGGAATAATATCTTTTATTTGGTTTTATATAACCTCTCTTTTGCGTCAAGAATCTCAGCGTTTAGTACTATTTGCGATTTCAAATTTTGATATTAAGTCCCTTAACCAAAAAGGGCGTGTACGCGTTATTGAGTTAAAGCAACCTTATAATATCGCTGATGTTAAAGGCGGTTTAGTTGTTGATCTACATAGGAACTTGACTCCAGAATCTGAAAAGTTCATTGCTGATTGTAGTTTGGCAAATATTTCAGTATTTCATTCAGAAAGTATCAAAGAAATGCTTGAAGGTAAGGTACAGACTCAGCACTTGTCTGAGAATGCAATTGGTACATTATTACCAAATCCTATTTACATGACTTTTAAACGTATTTGGGAATCGTTAATCATAATTGTATCTTTTCCTATCACGTTGCCTATTATGGCGATTACTGCGATCTTAATTAAGTTAGAAAATCCAGGTCCTGCCATGTTCATACAAGAGCGAGTAGGACAAGGTGGCAAAGTTTTTAGAATATATAAATTTCGAAGCATGACTGTTAAAGAGGCTGGTGCAGAAGATAAGTTTGCTACTCAAGAACAAGCTCGTGTAACAAAAGTTGGCAAGGTGATTCGTAAAGTTCGTATTGATGAATTACCTCAATTTTTTAATGTTTTGAAAGGAGATATGTCTCTTATTGGTCCTAGACCTGAGCAAGACAGCTTTGTTAAACAGTTTGAGCAAGAAATCCCATTTTACGGATATCGCCATATGGTTAAACCAGGCATCACTGGTTGGGCACAGGTTGTTCAAGGGTATGCCGATGATACGGAGTCAACAACTGAGAAGTTAGCTTTCGATCTCTATTATATTAAGAATTTATCTTTCTGGTTAGATGTTAATATTGTCTTTAAAACCATACGTACTATGCTTACAGGGTTTGGCGCTAAGTAGATTCAATTTCATGAAATTACTATTAAGTTTTCTTTTTAGGGTGCTTTAAATTGCAATGCTATAGATCAGTGAAGAATATAACACGTTATAATTACGGATAATTTATTTAAGATGAATATCAAAATTAAAAAAGCTGTCATTCCTGTGGCAGGGCTAGGTACTCGTATGCTCCCTGCAACAAAAGCAATTCCAAAAGAAATGCTGCCGTTAGTCGATAAACCGCTTATTCAATATATTGTGAATGAGTGTGTCAATGCGGATATTAAAGAAATTGTATTAGTGACGCACTCTTCTAAAAACGCGATTGAAAACCACTTTGATACTTCATTTGAATTAGAAGCAACCTTAGAAGCACGTGTTAAACGTCAGCTGTTAGATGAAGTTCAAGCCATTTGTCCGAAAGACGTAACCATTATGCATGTACGTCAAGGTCAGGCAAAAGGTTTAGGTCATGCTGTATTGTGTGCCAAACCGCTTGTAGGTGATGAGCCGTTTGCCGTTGTATTGCCAGATGTTATTTTAGATGAATACACCGCAGATCAAAGTAAAGAAAACTTAGCTGCGATGATCAGCCAATTTGAACAAACAGGTGCTAGCCAAATTATGGTTGAGCCTGTACCAATGAGTGATGTGTCAAAGTACGGTGTAGTTGACTGTAACGGAATTGAGCTAAAAGCAGGCGAGTCTTGCCCTATGACGCGTATGGTAGAAAAGCCTGCCATTGAAGATGCGCCTTCTAACCTTGCAGTGGTAGGTCGTTATGTTTTATCTCATAACATTTGGGATAAGCTAGCGATGACACCACCGGGTGCAGGTGATGAAATCCAGCTAACTGACGCTATCGACATGCTAATGCAAGATGAAACCGTTGAAGCTTTTCACATGACGGGTCGTTCTCACGATTGTGGTGACAAGTTAGGTTACGCGAAAGCCTTTGTTGAATACGGTATGCGTGATAAAGCATTAGGCGAAGCCTTTACTGCTTACATCAAAACACTCAATGATACCTCGTTCACTGATAGTTTAGATCTAACACCATTAAGTGAGAAAACAGACGCGTAATTGTCTGTTCTCGTTTAAATAAAACAGCCCGATATTATTAGTACTTAATAATATCGGGCTGTTTTTGTTTGGGGCTAAATTATCAATAAAGGCTACTCGTTTTAATTTTATTTACTACAATCAATAATTATAGATAACAGTATATTTTTCTTACTTTTAGTAATTAAGCGTTACAATGGCTTGTTATTAAAAATAAGGTTCATTGTAGTGAAAATTCTAATAACAGGTGGTGCTGGGTTCATTGGTTCAGCGGTTATTCGCCACCTGATACAAAATACATCTCATCAAGTGATGAACATAGACAAGCTCACGTATGCTGGCAATTTAGCGTCACTTGAATGTGTCAGTGATGATGAAAGGTACAGTTTTGAACAGGTAGATATCACTAACCGAATTGAGATTGAGCGTGTTTTTTCAAAATATCAGCTAGATGCTGTGATGCATTTGGCGGCTGAAAGTCATGTTGACCGCTCGATTGATGGGCCTGCGGCATTTATTGAAACCAATGTGATTGGAACGTATGTATTACTAGACGTGGCAAGGCACTATTTTTCTGCTCTTTCTGATAGTCGTCGTCAGCTATTTCGGTTTATTCATGTATCAACCGATGAGGTTTATGGCGATCTTTCGCCACAAGCACAACCGTTTACTGAAATCTCACCGTATCAGCCATCGAGTCCTTATTCGGCCTCGAAAGCGTCAAGCGATCATTTAGTCAGAGCATGGCACCGTACTTACGGTTTGCCTGTGATTGTAACGAATTGTTCAAATAATTATGGCGCGTATCAGTACCCTGAAAAACTAATACCAGTGGTGATCTTAAATGCTTTAGCTGGGAAACCACTTCCTATCTATGGTAACGGTCAGCAAGTGCGTGACTGGCTGTATGTTGATGACCATGCTAAAGCGTTAGTGGCGGTTCTGGAAAAGGGAAAAGTCGGCGAGACGTATAATATTGGTGGTAATAATGAACAAACCAATATTGCTGTTGTTCATGCTATCTGCGATGTATTGGAGATCTTAGTGCCTAATAAACCGCAAGGGGTTAAGGCATACCGTGATTTGATCACTTATGTGGATGATCGTCCTGGTCATGATAAACGCTATGCGATTAATGCATCCAAAATTTCTCAAGAGCTTGGCTGGACGCCGCAAGAGAGTTTTGAAACGGGTTTAAGAAAAACAGTCGAATGGTATTTAGCTAATCCATCATGGTAGCTAGCAATGTAATAGCAGTCAAAGAGTAAGTTTTAACCAGCAAATAGTTTGAGTAGTTAGATTAATACTCACTCTGTTGTGTATTGATGGCTGAATAAAAACTGAAAAAATTGGTGTTTAATCGGAGTAAAACCCATAATAAATATTCTTTGTGAGTATAATCACAATTAAGAGTAATATGAATTGATAGCATTCATCATATTATTATCTATTAGAACGTTTTCAGGATTTGCAATGACAAACACAAATCGCAACCTCCTGACATGGATTAGTTTTTTATCATATGCGCTAACAGGCTCATTGATTATCGTCACAGGTATCGTGATGGGGGATATTGCTAAGTACTTCAACTTACCAATATCAAGCATGAGTAACACCTTTACCTTTTTAAATACAGGTATCTTAATCTCCATCTTCCTTAATGTATGGTTGATGGAAATTGTGCCGTTAAAACGCCAGCTCATCTTTGGTTTTTGTCTTATGGTCTTGGCGATATTCGGGCTGATGTTTGGGCATAGTATCGCGATTTTCTCTGGCTGCATGTTTGTATTAGGTGTCGTGAGTGGTATCACCATGTCAATTGGTACCTATTTGATCACCCATATCTATGAAGGTAAGCAACGAGGCTCGCGTCTACTGTTTACAGACTCATTTTTTAGTATGGCAGGGATGATTTTCCCAATAATTTCTGCAGCGGTTCTGGCTCATCATCTTCAGTGGTACTGGGTGTATGTGGCTATCGGTATTATTTATCTAGCGATTTTTGTGCTGACGTTATTTGCTGAATTCCCTGTACTGGGTAAAAAAGACGAAGAAGAATTTGAAGTCATCCCTGAAAAAGAGAAATGGGGCTTAGGCGTTGTGTTCTTAGCGATTGCGGCCTTATGCTACATTCTTGGTCAGCTAGGTTTTGTTTCTTGGATCCCTGAATATGCCACTAAAGATTTGGGCATGTCGATCACCGATGCGGGTCATTTAGTCAGTTACTTCTGGGGCGCATACATGGTTGGTATGTGGATCTTCAGTGCTATTTTGAAAAAGTTCGACTTACAGCGTCTTGTCATGGTGTTATCGGCATTAGCGACAGTATTAATGTATTGGTTTAATAAAGATACTGATGCCAAAACATTACTGTATGTGATCTCTATTCTTGGCTTCTTTAGTAGTGCGATTTACACATCTATTATTACGCTAGGCTCACAGCAGACTAAAGCATCATCACCGAAGTTGGTGAACTTCATTTTACTTTGTGGCACCATCGGTACTATGTTGACCTTTGTGGTAACCAGCCCAATCGTAGAGAACTTTGGCACACATGCGGCATTAGTTACCGCGAACGGTTTGTATGCGGTTGTCTTCTTGATGTGTTTCTTAGTCGGCTTTGTCACTAAACACCGTATCCATGGTCACGCTGACGCTGAATAAAAACGTACAGTAAAAAGAATATTGAAAGCCATCGTATGTAAGTACGGTGGCTTTTTTTTAATAGCAAGAATAAAAGCCACTATTGCCAGTTTTAAATATTTTTACATTATCCTAATGCTTTAATTGTCTTCATTTTAACGTCTTGTGCTTTTTGAGGTTCGCGTTGAATGAGGAGTGTATAAATAAGATCGATCATAAACAATTGCGACATAACCGTTCCGATAGAGTCCCCCTGAATGAAAGTTTGATCATCACCGGTGATCAATACATGATCTGCCATCTTTGCTACCGTTGATTGATGACAATGTGTGAGTGCTATCGTTGTTGCACCTTCTTCCTTAGCTAAGGAAAGTGATTTGATGATTTCTTGTGACTCGCCTTTATGAGAAATAAAAAAAGCAATATCTTCCTTATTTAACAAGCTTGCACGTATATACATCATGTGGTTGTTGTGGAGTGATTCTGCCTTTAATCCAATACGCATTAACTTTGTGTAGGCATAATTGGCAGCAATACCGGATGATCCGATACCAAAAAAGCAAATGTCACGACAGCGAGTGATTTTATCTACAAGTAATTTTATTTCGTTTGGCTTAATAGGTGATATGGTATCGTTTAAAATTGTATTGAGGTTGTTCTTTAACTTACTAGCGACATCAATAACATCATCTGTTGTTGATAATTCAAAAGAGCCAAGATTAGGATCAATACCGTATTCTTGTTGCGTAGCGTCAACAGCAAGCGCTGTTTTGAAATCTTGGAAGCGATGAAATCCTAACTGACGACAAAAACGTGTCACGCTGGCTTCACCAACAGTAGCCTTTAGGGCGAGATCTGAGATGGAAATAGTGACGACATCATCACTATGCATCAGAATATATTCTGCTAGTTTTCGGCCCGATTTAGTAAAGGTTTCTTGGTTTTTTTGAATTTCTTTTAGTAATGATGTTGTTGAAGTCATAAAAAGGCCTAACAAGGTTAGGCCTCATTGTTATGACCTAACACATTTTAATTTCATCAATAAATGCTGTAGTGATCTGCTTTGGTCGAGTGATTGCACCACCAACAACGACGGAGTAGGCACCTAGCTCAAGGCAGCGTTTTGCTTGCGCCGGCGTACCGACATTTCCTTCTGCAATTACCGGAATAGAAACAGCATCAACGACAGCACGTAAGAATGAAAAATCATGGTGGTAAAGTTTCATTCCTTTCGTTTCAGTAGTATACCCATGAAGGGTAGTGGATACACAATCAAATCCTAATTCTTGTGCCGTTAATGCTTCTTCTAATGTAGCTATGTCTGCCATCAATAATACTGATGGATAGTTCTGTCGAATGCTCTTGACCATCTCTTGAAGCGTCATACCGTCAGGTCGTAACTCTAGTGAAGCATCAAGCGCGATCATGTCAGGGTTCGCTACCATGAGTTCATCGATTTCTTTCATCGTTGCGGTAATGTAAATGGACGAATTGTCATAATCTCGCTTTAAAATACCAATAACAGGTAATTGTGTAACTTGCTTAATTTCAATGATGTCTTGTGGCGAGTTAGCTCGTATTGCACTGGCTCCGCCCTCTTTTGCCGCTAATGCCATCCGACCCATAATGAAACTGCTATGCAGCGGTTCATCTTCTAATGCTTGGCAAGAAACAATCAGATTATTTTTCACGATTGACAACATATTCATACTTAACATCCTACTGCTTCTTCTACTTCAGTTTTAATAATGGTGACTTGTGGTCCATAGACGATTTGGATCCCATTGCCTTTGATGATCACGGCACGTGCGCCCGTCATTTTTAATAGATCTTCATTGACGTTTTCACCCTTGATGACGGAGATACGTAATCGTGTCGCACAACAATCAACGTCTTTAATGTTGTCGCGGCCACCCAGTCCTTCGATGATTTTTTCAGTACGTTCAGAGCCTGCAATGTTCTCGATGATGGCGCTGTCATCATCCTCACGACCTGGTGTTTTCAGGTTTTTTCGTTTGATAATGAAAGAGAAACTAAAGTAATAAAGTGCAAACCACACACTACCAATCACCGGAACCATGACCCAGTTTGTCTTTGCGTTACCCTGCAAAACACCAAATAAAATGAAGTCAATAAAACCACCTGAGAATGTTTGTCCAATCGTAATATTGAAGATATGAGCCATCATGAAAGCCAGACCGTCAAAGATGGCGTGGATGAAGTACAAGACAGGAGCGACAAACAAGAAAGCGAACTCTAAAGGCTCAGTGATCCCCGTTAAGAAAGAAGTCAGTGCAGCGGTGAACATCAGACTAGCGACGCGTGTTTTATGCTCTTTTTTAGCACACTTATAGATGGCGAATGCGGCACCCAATAGACCAAACATCATGGTAATGAAGCGACCAGACATAAAACGGGCAGTGCCTTCATAAAACTGTTGTGTATTCGGATCGGCGAGTTGGGCAAAGAAAATACGTTGGGTCCCTTCAACTAGCGTGCCGTCAACGATTAAACTGCCACCTAATGCGGTCTGCCAGAATGGAAGGTAAAAAATATGATGAAGACCAAAAGGACCAAGTAAACGAAGCACAAAGCCGTAAATAAACGTGCCGAGGTAACCAGAAGCATCGACGAGTGAACCCAGCGTACCAATGCCGGATTGGACAAACGGCCAAACAATGTACATCAAGACACCCAGCAAAATAGCACTGAATGAGGTGATAATCGGTATAAAGCGAGAGCCGCCAAAGAAGCCAAGAATTTGAGGTAATTCAATTTTGCTAAAACGGTTATGGAGACTGTAAGTCATCAATCCCACGATGACCCCGCCAAAAACCCCAGTATCTAACACTTGCATACCAAGGATCATACCTTGACCGGCATTCCCCAAGTTTTCGGTAAGAAGTTGTCCATTAAGCACCAATAGCGCATTAATGGTCGCGTTCATGACAAAGTAACCTAATAGCGCTGCAAGACCTGCGGTACCTTTATCACTGCGTGCGAGTCCGACGGCTAAACCAACTGCAAAAAGGACCGGTAAATTACCAAAAATAACAGAGCCGGCACTGGCCATGAGCGTGAAGATACATTGCAGTAACCAAATATCGAGAAAAGGATAAGCTTGCAATGTATTTGGGTTAGAAAGTGCGCCCCCAATACCGAGCAATAAGCCTGCTGCGGGTAATACGGCAATGGGTAACATTAAGGATTTTCCGAACTTTTGTGCTTGTTCAAAAAAGCCATTTTTGATGCGGTCTAACATGGTGAAAAACTCCGTAAAATTAGAATTGTCTTTACATGTTGCGATAAGTGGAGTTTATTTTCATTTTAAGATAGGGAAAGAGGGACAGCTCACAGTTTTATCTGTGCGCAATTTTCAGTGTGAAAACTGTGACGTAAACACACAAATAAAGAGAGGGAATTAATAGGTACAGTGAATGTTGAATTTATTCAACGTTGTCCGTCAGCACTTTTTATCAATACGTCATGCTTTTTGCCTATTTTAAGACACTGCGATGTCATTAATGTCGTCTCATTTTTCCCATTTTTGAATAAAAGCTGTCACCGTAAGGTTTTGATTTTATGCTTATTGATTGTTTTTAAAGGGGATGTGGAGGTAGGGGGGGACGGGGTAATAGCCTAAGTTATTTTATTGATATACTTATCAGTAAAGAAAACAGCTAACGAATTAGCTGTTTTCTTATCGCACGATTTATACCAAATTATATAAAATCGCAGAGATAGCAATTAAGCCGATAACAGTCACGAAAATATTACTTATCTTTCCGCGATATTTCTTCATTGATTCAACATTTCTAATCGCATACATCGGCAGAATAAATAAAATCAGGGCGATCACAGGGCCTGAAAATGTTTCCATAATACCCAGTACACTTGGATTCTTTACTGCGGCATACCATACCGAGAAAAATAAAATACCAATGGTAAGTTTATTAACAACGTTAGGTTTTAGGTTGGTATGTTTGGCAATGATCCCGCTTAAACTTTCTCGTCCACCAAGGAAGTGACCAAAGAACGATGAGATGATAGCAATACAAGCAATGAAGGGACCAAATGACCCAATCAAGCCGCTTCTAGTCACATTTGCAAGGTAAGACAAAATAGAAATGTTTTGTGCCTTAGCTTCTGCTAATTGAGCGGGGGTTAAGCTGAGCGCACAAGAGAAAACGAAGAATAATACAAAGGTGATTAACATCATCGATGTGTGTTTTAAGATAAAGTCGACGCGCTTACCTGCCTGCTCTCCGTAATGTCTTTTTTGGGCAACAGAAAAAGTGGAAATCGCAGCGGTGTGGCTGAATGCAAAAATGGTGGTAGGAATCGCGAGCCATAGAGTTTGAGTAAATGTTTTTGCATCTGGCATATCGGTAAAGTTTGGCATTTGCCAATTAGGGATCATATAAACCGAGATCCCAAATAAGATGAAGACTAATGGATAAACAATCACTTCAAAGGCACGTAATACGGTTTTTTCACCGGCTGTCATCACTCCAATTAAGAGGGCAACTAGAACACCAGATAGCAACACCCGCGACGGTGTAGCCATACCCATCTGATTTACCATAAAGCTTTCAACGGTATTGGTTAATCCCACTCCATAAATCATTAAAATCGGAAAAATAGATAAGAAGTAGAGGAGTGAGATCAGAAAACCGAAGCGGTGACCAAAATGTTCTTCGGCCACATCAGTAAACTCAGCTTTCGAGTTATTTGACGATAAAATAAATCGCGCCAAGCCACGGTGGGCCAAAAATGTCATTGGTCCTGCCAGCAAGGCTATAGTGATCAAAGGCCAGAAACCATTTACACCAATATTGATTGGTAAGAATAATATCCCTGCGCCAACGGCTGTGCCAAATAAGCTTATGATCCAAGTTTTATCGTGTTTATTGAGGGTGAGTTTTTGTTCTGCGTGGGTGGATATTTCAATGTTATTGGAAGTCGACATGTGATTGACCTTATTGGTTAATGTATTTGTTATAGGTTTTTTCATATCGAATACAATGTTAACAAATTGGTAATCTTTTCAGTATTCTAAATAGGAATACTTGTTACTTTGATCGCATTAATATTTTGGTTTGTTTAGATTTTTATTTGATTTTATTTTGCTGCGTGTGGTTTTAATGGTTTAATATTTTGTGTTGATGGGGTTTTGAGGACGTAAAAACTCCTGCTGGAGGAGTAAATGAGATAACCAGCAGGAGGAGGGGGGGGAATGCTATGAATCACGCGATAGCAGAGTCTGCATCAACGTAAGGTAAATCCAATGATGTTGCTACGCTCTCACAAGTGATTTGTCCACGGTAAACATTTAGGCCATTTAATAGGTGCTTATCGTCTTGTAGCGCTTTTTTGTAGCCTTTATTTGCAAGGTTAACAATGTAAGGCAGTGTTACATTGTTTAGTGCCACAGCTGATGTACGAGCAACCGCACCTGGCATGTTTGCAACACAGTAGTGAACCACCTCATCAACAATGTAGGTAGGCTCGCTGTGCGTCGTTGCATGGGATGTTTCTACACAGCCACCTTGGTCGATAGCAACATCGACAATTGCAGCGCCTGGCTTCATCTTCTTGATCATTTCAGCAGTAACCAGTTTCGGAGCCGCAGCACCAACAACTAGCACACCACCGATAACAAGATCTGCTTCAAGCACATGTTTTTCAATTGAGTCATTGGTTGAGTAAACTGTTTTTAGTTTACCGTTGAACTGTGCATCTAGTTGGCGAAGTACATCGATATTACGGTCAATAACTGTGACATCAGCTTGTAGACCTAATGCCATTTGTGCTGCATTTGCACCTACAACACCACCACCAATAATCACAACTTTTGCTGGTTCAACACCCGGTACACCACCAAGTAGTATGCCACTTCCACCACGTGACTTCTCTAATGCGAATGCGCCAGCTTGAATAGACATGCGACCAGCCACTTCTGACATTGGTGCAAGTAGTGGTAGACGACCGTTTTTATCTGTCACGGTTTCGTAAGCAATACACACGGCTTTGCTATTAATGAGATCATGCGTTTGCTCTGGATCCGGGGCTAGGTGTAGGTAAGTAAATAGAATTTGCCCTTCGCGAAGCATCGCACGCTCAACAGCTTGAGGCTCTTTTACTTTTACAATCATTTCTGCTTTTGCAAAAACATCAGATGCTGTTGCTAGGATTTGTGCACCCGCATCAATGTAGTCTTGATCGCTAAAGCCAATACCTGTGCCTGCGTTGGTTTCGACAAAAACATGATGACCATGAGAGACCACTTCTTTAACTGACGCTGGGATCATACCTACGCGATATTCATGTGTTTTGATTTCTTTAGGGATACCAATGATCATAATTTAAGCCTTAATATCTGTTGTTTTGTTTATTACTTGTTATTGGAATGATTAATAGGTTAAACAAAATAACCTGAAATGTGTCACTGTTTTTTAACTAATAACCAACAAAATAAACCAGTTTTTCGTTTATTTTTGGTGTTAAAAACCAAATTAGACATTCGTCACGGTTGATAGTTTGCTTTGGTGGTTATTTCTTGGTTCTAATAACTGGTTTTATTTGCTATTGTAGCATTTAGGTCTTTTGATTATTTAATTTTTGGTTTTTATGACTTTTTATTTTTATGTTTCTTGTGTTTTTGATGTCATTTTTTACTTCTAAAGGAGGTTTTGATTTTTAATATCAAAAATCAACGTTAATTAGTTTTATATTCTGCTTGGCTAGATGAGATTTAATTTTTTGTTGATATAGCAGAGGATTGTACTTTTAGTGATGAGCTTTTTCGCAGGGATTTTGTGAGGGATAGGGCTAATTAAATGAGGAAAGTGTAGCTTGAAAGAAATAAAGAGAAGACATGAAGAACCTCGCTGCTTGTACAGCGAGGTTGCTCATTTGTTAAAACATATAAGTAAGCACTGCTTGAGCAAAGATGCCTAATGCGATAGTAGCAAAAGCACCGACACTGATCACCG
This sequence comes from Photobacterium sp. GB-36, assembly GCF_003026135.1. Lineage (NCBI taxonomy): Bacteria > Pseudomonadati > Pseudomonadota > Gammaproteobacteria > Vibrionales > Vibrionaceae > Photobacterium > Photobacterium sp. GB-36. The sequence continues at coordinate 16,781 of NZ_PYNY01000002.1, forward strand.
CTGTTGAACCAAACTCTACGCTTTCAACATCCGCAGATTGGTTGTGGTGGTGATATTCCTCTTTAGCGAAAAAGGCCAGTAGGATACGAAGGTAGTAAAATACGGAGACTGCAGAAGCTAATGCAGCGAGTACAACCATGCCTAAATATCCGTTGCCAAGTACACTTGCGAACAGGAAGAACTTGGCAAAAAAGCCAGCAGTAGGGGGGACTCCCGCCAATGAAAGCACAGCAATCGCCATTGCAACACCAGCGAGTGGGTAACGTCGACCTAAACCGCGATAACCTTTTAATTCACCCGTTGGGTTATGTTTGTTTAACATTGCAATCACAGCAAACGCGACCAGATTCATCACGGCATAACTCAGCCCGTAATAAGCAGTAGCATGAACCGCTTCTGATAAAGAGGCGCTACTGTTCGGGATCACACTGGTTAGTGCCATGAGTGCGTAGCCGAAGTGGGCAACGGATGAATAAGCCAGAATACGTTTGATATTAGTTTGGCGGAAAGCCAATAGGTTACCAAACACAATGCTAAATAACACAAAGCCCCAAAGCACAAACGAGATTTGATCCCAAATAGGTTCAATCTGAATCACGAAGTGAATAACAAATGTCAGCATTGCAATTTTGGCGATACTACCAATAAATGCCATCACAGGCGCAGGTGAGGCTTGCAGTGTATCAGCCAGCCAGCTATGAAATGGTGCTAAAGCCAGTTCAAAGCATATGCCTACAAATAGCAACATAAAGCCGATCAATGCGACCATCGGCATCGCGTTAGCACTGGTGAGCGCTTTGGGTATTTCACTAATAACGATAGTGCCCGCACCAAAATAGATCAGTGCAATACCAAACATAAAGAATGCTGCAGCAACAGTGGCTGTGACAGCATACTTAAGCCCTCCTTCGATGGCTCCTTTACGTTGAGGGTTCCATGCGATGAGTGCAAACATTGGAATGGCAATGGTTTCCATTCCTAGGAATGCTGCTAACAAGTTACTTGCTGAGGCCAAGATAAATGTACCGAGTACAGCTATCAGTATCAGGGCGTAAAACTCTTCTGCAACATGCTTGTTGAGGGCTGGGTAGTTTTTAGCCAGTAATATGGTTGCCAGTCCTCCTGCTGCGAATAATTCAAAAGCAACGAGTGTGAAATGATCAATAACCACAAAGTATTCAATATTCGCACTGTGTCCGAATAAAGAAGCCACAGACAACATGGTCGCTAATAGCACCACAATCGATCCCATATAAGGGAGTTGTTGGTTGTTCTTACCCGGCAGAACACCTAACAGGAGGACACCTAAAGCACCTAGTCCTAGGATGGCAAAGGGTATTGCACTAATTAACTCATGAGATAACATTGATAACCCCTTCAATCAATGAATATGAACCCGAATGAATCGATGCCAGTGTTTTGGTTGATGACATCATAAGTTGCAGTAAATAGTTCGGCTCTAAGCCAACCCAGAACAATCCAATGACAATGATGGATGCTGTTAGCTTTTCTCGTGCTGTCAGATCGATTAATTTACGTTGTTCATTGTCGTCAGAGATTGGCCCTAAGAATGCCAGTCCATAGGCTCTTAAGAAGTAAACCACACCTAACACTATCGAGAATGCAGCCAAGCTTGTCCAAAGAGGTGAGACAGAGAAACTACCTGCGAGGAGTAATATCTCACCTGCAAAGTTACCTAAGCCTGGAATACCCACACTTGCTGCAACAATAAATAGTAGGAAGACGCCAATACCCGGGAGGACTTTATATAAGCCGCCCATTTCATCAAACTTACCGCTAAACCCGCGCGCTTGAAGCATACGTACAACGGCAAACAGACCTGCCACTGAAAGACCGTGAGCAATTAATTGGATCACTGCGCCATTCAATGCTTGAAGTTGCCATGCGAAAATCGCTAAGACCACTAAGTTCATGTGACTGATACTTGAGTAAGCAATCACATTACGGAGATCTTTTTGACGGAAAGCGAGTAGGGCGGCGTATAAGCTACCGATTGCACCCAGTGCCATACCGATATACATCATTTGGTGCATGGCTTCAGGGAAGATAGCTAAACAGAAACGCAAGATACCGTATGCGCCGACGTTAGCCATAACACCAGATAGCAGTAGTGATACCGCAGGTGCCCCTTCGCGGTAGGTGTCAGGCGCCCAAAAGTGAAATGGGAAACCTGGGATCTTAATTAAGAAAGCAATTAAGAATCCGCATACAACTGGAATAGCCAATTCCCCCGTAATTGGATGGGAAGCTAAGTAGAAGTAATCAAATGTCCATACACCTGTGTTGTTACCATTAATGATGTAAAGAGCAACAAGCGATACAAGCATTAATAAAGAGCCTGTGATGGTCACAAGAACAAATTTTAATGCTGCTTGCTTGGTATCTTTACCGCCCCAGAAACTCAACATGAAGTAAATGGGAATTAACATAAGTTCCCAAAATACGTAGAAGAGCATGAGATCAAGAGCAAGAAATGCCCCCATAATGCCACTGAGTGTTAATAGCATTAGTGGGCCAAAAGCCTGCCAACGATTCACTTGGTGCCAAGCAACAAGCATTGCAACGATGAACAAGGTACAGGTTAAACCAATCAGGCTTAAGCTGATCCCATCCATACTGACTAAATATTTAATGCCGAAGTCAGGGATCCAGTTGAGGCTTTCTGTCATGGAAAAACCATGAACTTGATGGGTGATAAATATCCAAGCTACTAACATTGACTCAATAATGAGTGTGGTTAATGTCATGGAGCGTGCAATAAATGGCAGCTTACGGCAACTTGAGCCGATAAGTAGTGCAGCTACCATGGGTAAGAAAATCAATAAACTAAGCATATATCAAACCTAAATAGCTCAAACCAAGTAAAAAAGCAGAAGAACAGAACCTGCAATCATCATAATGACATAACGAGAAAGCTGGCTGCCTTGTACATCACTAACGGCTTCGCCTGAGAGAGATAACATTGCCGCGATCCCTTTCACAATGGCCTGATTCAGCACCCATCGTTCAATAACCGTTTCTAGCAGCTTGGAAAGACCTTTGAAGCCACGAATAACCGTTAGTTTTGACAGGTCGTCGATATACCATGCTGAGTTCAGGAATTGACAATTACCGATGCCATGCCCCTGTTTAAGCTCTTGTTTTACTAAGATGTATGCAATCCATACCCCAGCAATAGCGACTAATGAGCCAACAACTTGCAGCATAAGACCTGCAGAGGTTGCAATCTCTGGCGCTGTACCTAGTTGACTGTCAATCCACGGGAGGAATAGGTGAGGGCCAAAAGACCATTCGTTAGGAAACTGCATCCAACCAATAGCGATCGAACCAACGGCTAAAATACCCGTTGAAACTTTCATCTGCCAAGGAAGACCATTATTTTTCAGGTAGCGAGGTTCACTAAATGCTGTACGGTTTTCACCATTGAAGACCATAAAGTACATACGGAAGCTGTAAATACTGGTAAATAATGCGCCCGCTAAACCAAGTGCACCCAGTAACCAACCTAAATAGCCTGTTTCCGTTGCTGCTATGATGGCATCTTTTGAGAAGAAGCTTGCAGTGATGACAGGCAGTGCGGCTAAACTTGCAGAGCCTGCTAGGTAAGTCCATTTAAGCCAAGGCAGTCGTTTGCCGAGACCGCCCATTTTGCGAATGTCATGATCGTGATTAAACATATCGATAATGACACCAGAGCTGATAAATAGCAGTGCTTTAAAACACGCATGAACAATGACGTGGAAAATAGCTAAATCATAAGCACCCACACCTAGCGCAGCAAACATATAGCCAATTTGGCTGATGGTTGAGTAGGCGAGAATACGTTTGATGTCGTTCTGCGCCAGCGCACATGTCGCGGCATAAAACGCCGTAAATGCACCCACAAGTGATACCCACCATGTGACATCAGGTACTAAATTAAAGAGCACATGATTACGTGCAATCAAGTACACCCCAGCTGTTACCATGGTTGCTGCGTGGATCAATGCCGATACCGTAGAAGGACCTGCCATTGATTCAGGAAGCCAAACATGGAACGGGAACTGGGCTGATTTCGCCATACCGCCGAACAAGAATAGAAGACAAATCGCGCCAATTAACCATAAGTTTATCGATTGCTGGCTGGCAATAGTATAGATCTCGTTAAGGTTAACGGTTTTGAACACGGTGAATGTCAGTAAGATACCAATCGCAAGTAAGGTATCGCCAATTCGTGTTACGACGAATGCTTTACGTCCTGAGTACACATTCTTTTCTTTGTTGTAGTAATGAGAAATCAGTCCGTATGAACATAGCCCCATGATTTCCCAACCTGTGTATAGCAGGATTAAATTATCCGCCATCACAAAGAACAACATCCCAGCAACAAATAGATTTAAATAGCAAAAGTAGCGTCTTTCACCAAAATCACGGCGCATGAAGGGAACGGAGAACAAGTGGATAAGAAATCCAACCCAGCTTGTCACTGTCATCATTACTAGCGAGAGGCGATCAACCGATAATCCAATGTTGACGTTCCAATCACCAACAGCCATCCACGTCCATAATTGCTGGTGGAAAGCTGGGTTAAAATCACTGGATAGCCATAGCATGCCTGTGAGTACAGCCGACACTAAGACCGAGAGTGAAGCGAGTATACCGCTTGCACGAGTCGGAAAGTGCTTGCCAAATAAGACAATTAAGGCGGCGCTGAAAAGCGGAGCGGCAGGAATTAACCATAACCATGTATTCATTACAGTTCTCCCTTACTAATTAATGTATTGCTAAGCTGGTTAAGTTTGTCGATACGGGTTGTTTTTAGGTGTTTGTACGACAACATGGCGAGCATCAAGACAACAGAAAGCTCACAGCCTGCTGCAATCATCAAAAAGATAGTAATGATTTGTCCTGTTGGATTTCCCCAATGTTGACCTGCTTCAACCGCGGCTAACGCAACGCCATTAAGCATGACTTCGATACCCATAAGTACGAACAACAGCTGTCGGCGAACAACAACAATGAGGAGGCCAATAATGAACATGGCAAAGGATAAAATTAAGATAGTCAGTGGACTCATGCGTGCTCCTCCACTTTATCATCAGTCTCTGAGTGGCGAACTTTCATTTGTGCCGCGAGATAAATCACAGCGACTAACGCACCAAGTAAGAGCGTTGATAGCGCTTCTATCGCGAGTTTGTAATGATTAAATAAATCCGCACCAACAGCTTTAGGACTGATGGTTTTGATCGTTTCAATTGTATAGAACTGATGACCGTGATGTAGAACGATGAAAGCCTCAACTAACATAACGGTTAGTAAGATCACCGGTAAAATGACAGTGCGATTGGCCGTGAGTGGGAAGGTGCGGCTTGCCGGACTCAACATAATGAAGAAGACAAACAACACCATGATTGCCCCGACGTACAAAATAATTTGTAACGCGGCAATAAACGGCGCACCCAATAAATAGAAAATAACAGCCAGTGCGAGTAGCGATGTGGTTAAATACACCGCACCATGCATCGGCTCTTTGACAAACAGTAAACTGATTGCCGCCAATAGCATGATGGCACTACTGGCATAGAAAATAATATTCCAAGTTAACATGAATGATGATGTCCTTATGGCAGCAGAGAGTACACATCGATTGGTGGTTTTTCATTTTCACCATCGCCGATAGCTTTACCTGTAATTGCTACACCTGCTTGCTTGTAGTAATTAAAGTCTGGGTGTTTACCTGTGCCATCAATGAGTAAGTCTTCTTTTTCATAAAGCAGCTTGTCACGAGAATATTTACCCATTTCAAAATCAGTGGTGCATTGAATCGATAGGGTTGGACATGCTTCTTCACACATCCCACAGAAAATGCAGCGACTGAAATCCAGTTCGAATGTTTTGGCATATCGCCGCTCATCTTCTCGCTCAGCACCTTGAATGGTGATTGCATTGGCAGGGCATACTGAAGAGCATAAATAACAAGCAACACAACGTTCATCACCGTCAGGATCGCGCGTTAATACAATGCGACCGCGCCAGCGTTCAGGTAAGTCTGGTTTTACCTCTGGATAACAAACCGTATCGCGTGGTGCCCAAACGTGCTTAATGGTTGCCGCAAAAGCCCCTGTGACCTCTTGTAAAATCTGTATAACTTTCATGATTGTCTCTCTCTAATGTTGGGGGCTACATCCAGAATGTACCGACAAGGGCGGTCACAATGATGTTGACGATGCCGATTGGAAGTAAGAATTTCCAACCGAATGCCATGAGCTGGTCGTAACGTGTTCGCGGTAAGCTGGCACGCATCCATACAAAGAAGAAAACTAACAGGAAGGTTTTCAATACAAACCATAAGACGCCAACAAGCGGATAGGCTTCAGCCCATGGTCCGTGCCATCCGCCGAGGTACAAGGTTGTTGCCATTGCACCAACGAGGATCACACCTAGGTATTCACCAAGGAAAAACATCGCAAAAGGCATACCGCCATATTCAGTATTAAAACCGGCATTAAGCTCGTTTTCGGCTTCAGGCATATCGAATGGCAAGCGGTGAGTTTCTGCAATACCTGCGATTAGGAATACAAGGAAGCCAACCGGTTGAAGGAGGATATACGGTGTCGTTTGTGCATCAACAATTTGCGTTAAGCTAAAGCTGCCAGCAAGCATAACCACACCCAATACCGCCATACCCATTGCTAATTCATAACTGATTAACTGAGCAATAGTACGAATTGCGCCAAGCATGGTGTATTTCGAGCTTGATGCCCATCCGCCTAAAAAGACTCCATAAGCGTGAATGGAGCTTAATCCCATCAAAAAGAGCAGACCGATGTTTAAGTCTGCTGCCCATGAGATATTTTTACCTATAGGCAGTAAGGCAAAGCTAACAAGAATCGATACCACGACAAGGATTGGTGCTAAAGCGTAGAGCTTTTTGTCGACAAACCCGGGCATGAAATATTCTTTTGTTAGCAGTTTTGCTGCATCACATAGTGCTTGGAATAACCCTAATGGACCTGCTCGGTTAGGGCCGTAACGGTCTTGCAACAAGGCTAGACAGCGACGTTCAAATAGAACGGTATAGCCTGCAACTAAAATCAAACCAAAGATAGTGATAACCATACCGACCAGAATAAAAATCCAGTACTGCAATGAATCCATTAGGCTTCTCCCATCATGATGACCGATGCACTACCAATAATGTTTTTGATTTCCTCCTTTTTATCAGCATCAATAAAAAGCTCAGAGGTGCGCTCAAGACACAATGGTGAAGCAATATCAGCCTGAAGTAGGCGCATATCTGCTTGATTTAAAGCAACCGTGAGGTCAGCAACTTGAGAGGAAATCACCGCATGGCGTACCAACTTCTGATCACCGCAAATAATCATTAATTGATCACCATTGCTAAGGTTTAGCGAGGCAGCCAGTTTGGGATTTATTGAAGCGGAAGATCCTGGCTTGAGAGAGCGGATTTCAGGCGCATGATCGGCAACATATCCTTCACCAAACCATTTACTCAGTGCAACTTGCGGCTGAGTACTTTGAATTGCTGGTGGATTTGTTTTCTGTTCAAGCGGTAATTCAGTGCACTTAAACTTGTCTTTTTCGATGATGATCCCGTCATCACCAGCTTGAGGTAGCGTCGGTGCGAGCTCAGTTAACCATTGCTCGATTGTCTCAGGTGATTTCATTAAGGTTTCAATCATGTCATGAGCGTCAATCGTGGCTGTTTTTCTCGCGAAAGCCTTGCTAAAACGCTGTAGTCTACCTTCATAGTTAATCGTCATACCGTCCCTTTCTGGCCATGCTGCGAGTGGCAATAAGGTGTCGCTTAAGTGTGCTGTTTTGGTTAAGACTTTATCGATCACAATCAATTGGTCTAGCTTGTCATGCAATGCATGCCAGTGTGGGTGATTGGTATTCAGCGGATCGCTGCCGACAACAACCAATGTCTTTATTTTGTCACTCTCTATTTGCGCCATCAGCTCAGCACATGAGTTTTCTTGTGCTGTTAATGCTGCATTAACAGAACCGGCACTCGGTAAAGCAATCGCCATTTTGGCTGTAGGTGCAAGTGACTCTGTAATGGTATTAAGTAGAGAGATATCTGCAGTGTTAAGCAGTTCAGCCACACCAATAATGACGGGTTTTTCCGCCTGTTTTAGTGCATTGGCAACATCTTTAATCCAGAGATCTTCCACAGCACCATCATGAACAGCTGTGTTAATTTGTGTTAAACAGTCTTGCCATTGGCTTGGTGCTAATGCTTTAACATGGCCTCGCTGAAGTTTATTCAAGGCTGTGACGAGGTGAGAAGGTGTTGCATGTAATACATACACATCTTTTTTAGCTTTGATAACTTGGCGTACCGCAAGATCAAGCATAGGCGCATGTTCAGTGAGCTCTCCTAACACGAAAACCGTATCTGATTGCTCTATATCTGATATAGAAGGCGCATTGTTATTCGCTGCTACAGCGGTTTTCGTCAAGGCTTCTTGTTGCGGTGAAATAAATGGTGAGAACGGCGCATTCATCTCTTTTGCAATAGCTTTAAGTGCCAAGTTAGTCGTGAGATCTTCTTCTACGGAACCTAAAATACCCACATGACCTTCAGCTCTAACAAGGGCTATTTTCAGTGCATCTAGAGGTGATGTTTTTACGACTTTACCTTGCTCTGATACGTATTTAGGTCTTGAGTGCGACTCGGTGCCATGAGACCCATAACGACCACGATCACAGATGAAATAAGGATTTACTTTTGATTCTTCGTTGTTAGGTTGAACGCGTCGTAGGGTTCCTTCACGTCCACCAACTTCGATATTACACCCCACACTACAACCAGAGCAGATTGAAGGCGCTTTTTCTAACATCCATGTACGGCTGTATTTACGGCGGTAAACCTTATCGGTAAAAACGCCGGTTGGACATACGCTGACTAAATTGCCTGAGAATGGACTATCGAATGCACCATCTTCTGTACGACGGAAAAGCACGTGATTGCTTGACCCCATTGCACCAAAATCATCACCAAGCGCATAGTCTTGATAAAAGCGTACGCAGCGATAACAGGTCACACAGCGGTTCATGGTTTGGTATACTAACGGACCTAGGAATTGATCCGGCATGGTACGTTTTTGTCCATCATAGTGGCGGTAAGCATGGCCGACACTGATGGTTGTGTCTTGAAGGTGACAGTCACCGCCTTCATCACAAACAGGGCAGTCATTGGGGTGGTTGGTCATATAAAACTCAACCACGGCTTTTTGGATTTGTTTTGCTTTTGGCGATTTAAAACGAAATTGCTGGCCATCTTGTGCTGGAATGCTACAAGTCATGACGGTACGCGGCTTTTCACCTTCTTTTTGTGGCACGGTTTCCATGGCACAAATACGACAAGAGCCTGCGGCACCTAATGCTGGGTGGTAGCAAAAATAAGGTGTATCGATCCCCGCTTTACGCGCAGCGTCTAACACATTCTGTCCTGGCTCAAATTCGACAGCTTTGTCATCTATATAGATAGTTCCCATGATCAACATGCCTCCGCAGTTAGCTGGTGGTTGTGAGTACAGCGTTGCCCTTCAATATGGGATTCAAAAACATGTTTGAAGTGTTTTAATCCAGTCATGATTGGCATCAGCGCCCCCGGTGCAAGCGCACAGAAAGTGTTGGGATAGATGGTTTCACAGAGCTCATGAAGCAGATCCAGATCTTTGGAGGTCGCTTCTCCTGTTTCAAATTTTTTCAATACATGCACGACATACGGCAAGCCATCACGGCAAGGTGTGCAGTAGCCACATGATTCTCTTGCGAAAAATTCTGTCAGGTTGATCATGAAGTCTATTGGACAAATCGCATCGTCCATCACAATGATCCCGCCAGTACCTAAACGTGAACCCACAGTCGCTGGGCCGTCCCAATCGAGGGGAACGTCGAGATGTTCAGGGAGCATGAATTGCGTTGAGGCACCACCTGGTAGAAAACCGACAAGCTCACGATCGTCAAGTAATCCGCCAGCGTGCTCGAAAATAAGCTCTCTAGCTGTAGTCCCTAATGGCAACTCAAAGAAGCCAGGCTTTTTGACCGGACCAGACACTTGGTAAATATGGCTTCCTGCGGCATCACCTTTACCTTGAGATTTGAACCACTCGGCACCTTTATGAACGATCCAAGGAATATGACAGATGGATTCCACATTGTTGACTATGGTTGGCTGTCCCCACAGACCTTTTACGATAGGGAAGGGCGGTTTAGAACGCGGGTTACCACGGTAGCCTTCAAGAGCATTGAGTAGGGCGGTTTCTTCACCACAGATATAGCGCCCAGCACTTAAGTGAACGTCAACATCAAGATCCCAGCCAGAGCCCATGACATTTTCACCCACAAGCCCAGCCGCTCGTGCTTCTTGTACTGCTTTCTCAAGTCCTTTTGCCCCTTCGCGATATTCTCCACGAATGAAAACAAATGCTTTGTCTGCACCAAGTATGTAACTACTTGCGATAACGCCTTCTAAAATAGTGTGCGGATCGCGATAAAGCACTTGTCTATCTTTAAACGAGCCCGGTTCTGATTCATCTAAATTCACGACTAAGTAAACGGGGTGACTAGCATCTTTTGCAAGGAAGCCCCATTTCACACCCGTTGGGAAACCACCACCACCACAGCCACGTAGACCAGATGCTTTAAGTTCTGCCAGTAAAGGCTCTCTTGGTTGACCAATAATGGCATTAAGGCTTTGGTAACCACCATTTTCACAGTACTCAGCAAAATTTAATGGTTTTGGATGATGAAAGTTACGTGAAAGTACTAAATCCATTACATCACCTCTTCATTGGGTTTTGCTGGCGCATCTTGAGGAGTCAGCATCGAAATAATGTTTTGGTAATCAGGCTTCTCTGATAGCTTGATCTCTTCTTCTGCTAATTCAGTTAAGATCATTCTCATGCGTTCAGGTGTTAGTTCACCTTCAACACGATCATCATTGATTAGAGCGGCTGGAGCGCGATCGCATAGTCCAAGACAAATACTGGGTAGAACGGTAATGCTGCCATCATTAGCGATCTCTCCTAATGCTTTACCTGTTGCATTTTCTGCCGCTTCTAGCACTTTTTTCGCACCTCGGGTATGGCAAGAAATGCTGTCACAGACACGCATGATATTGCGACCAACAGGACGTCGGCGCAAAAGCGTATAAAACGTAATAAGTTCATCTAACTGCGTTGTTGATAGGTCTGTAAGTTCACTAACAAGGTTGAGACTTGGTTTGGTGATATAGCCATATTTATCTTGCATAAAATAAAGACAATAGATGGCACCGGCTCTTTTTTCTGGGTAATGAGCAATATGCTCTTCCAGATGAGCTCTTTCTTGATCTGTTAACATGATTTCCTCACATTGCGGACTTTATTTATGACGAGCGACATTCGCTTATTCGTCTCAACATCTACATGGGATGTTGTTTTTATTGTTTAGCGATCAATATCAGCGAGTACGTAATCGATAGAGCCGATTAAACAGATGATATTGCTCAATAAGTCGCCTTTAGAAACGGCTTTAACGGATTGGAAATGTGTAAATGAAGGTGTGCGGATTCGGACACGGTAAGGGCACCCAGTTCCATTACTGATGGTGTGGTAGCTTGTGACCCCTTTAGCGGTTTCCGTTGCGTAAAAGGTTTCAGCAACCGGGAAATTAAAGCCTCTGCCGGTATCAACAAAACTGTGGATCAGGGTTTCGATATCACGTAATGCATTTTGCTTTCGCGGAAAACCAAAGTTAGGCGCATTGTCAGCAAGGATAGGACCTTCAGGCATACGTGCCGCCGCTTGTCGAATGATCTTCAAGCTCTCAACCACTTCTTGCACACGGAGAACGGTACGGGTGTAGGCATCACCATCTTGGCCAACAGGAACGTCAAAGTCGTAATCTTCGTAACCCATATAAGGGAAATCTTTACGCATATCGAAGTTAATGCCTGTCGCACGCAAGTTTGGTCCTGTTAAGCCCCAATCAAGTGCCATTGACTGACTGTAAACCGCAATGTTTTGTGTCCGTACTTTGAAGATCATTGAGTGGGTCATTAACTTTTCAAGATCGGGGACAAGCTGTTCGATACCTTGGCAAGCATGTTCAACTTTTTCTTTCCAGCCATCAGGTAAATCTTGAGAAACACCACCAATTCTGAAGAACGCAGGGTGCATACGACCGCCACAGATCAACTCGATAACATCGAAGATTTTTTCACGCTCGGTGAAAGCATAAAAAGCGGGAGCCATACCCCCTAGGTTATGCGTGATACTGCCAAACCATACAAGATGGCTCGAAATTCGGAATAATTCGCATAACATAATCCGCATGGTCTTGGCACGTTCGGGAACTTCAATCCCAGTCATTGCTTCAAGCCCTAGTAAGTAGGGCAGTTCACCCGCTACACCACCTAAGTAATCGATACGATCGGTATAAGGGATGTAGTTATGAAAAGTATGACGCTCGGCAATTTTCTCTGCCCCGCGATGGTGGAAGCCAATTTCTTGATCCAAGTCTTCAATGAACTCGCCTTTCATTTTAACTTTTAGACGGATAACGCCATCGGTACCGGGGTGGTTGGGACCGATGTTTAATACCATGCTGCCATCGTCTTGCTTACCTTGAATATCATAGGACTTCATAACATCATCAAAGTCAGGTCCTGCAAGATCGAAAGGTTCATCCATTAAGGTGGCACGACAAGGATAAGACTTACGCAGTGGGTGACCTTTCCAGAAATCAAAAGTTAAGATACGACGTAGATCGGGGTGATCAGTGAATTTAATCCCGAACATGTCATAGACTTCACGCTCATACCAATTCGCGTTAGGCCAAAGTCCAACCACGCTAGGTACTTCAATGGTGTCATTAGCAATGTGTGTGCGAATGGAAATAAATTGCTTATTTTTCACACTCAGCAGGTAATAAAACACACTGAGTCCGCCACCACGTTCACATTCATCAATTGCTGAAAGGTCGAACAGCATTTCAAATTGTGAAGAAGCCGCATTTTTTAGGAAGTGCAAGGTATCGATAAGGTGTTCTTTTTTTATCTCGAAACTTTCACAACCAATGATTTCGTGGTTTGGCGCTTTAGCACCGAAACGCTCAATGAGTATTTGACGATCGTTATTATTCATTATTCGACCCTCAAACCGAGTGGTTTACGGTTTTTACTTAGCACAGATACTGGGTTAGCTTGAACGTGCTCTTGAAGCATGATCAAACCCTCGAGTAGGGCGTCTGGACGAGGTGGGCAACCAGGGACATAGACGTCAACAGGAAGAATTTTATCGACGCCTTGTACAACACTGTAAATGTCATACATACCACCCGAGTTTGAACAAGATCCCATTGAAATAACCCATTTAGGCTCAAGCATTTGATCATAAATATGCTTCATTAACGGTGCCATTTTCACAAAGCAGGTACCAGCTGTGATAAGTACATCGCTTTGGCGTGGCGAGCCACGAAGTACTTCAGAACCAAACCTTGCCATGTCATAGCGAGGCGTCGCTGCTGTCATCATTTCAACGAAACAGCAAGATGTCCCAAAGTTGTAAGGCCAGAGCGAATGCTTCCGGCTGTAGGAAATAAGTTCATCAACTTTACCAACAATATTGGTAATGATGTTGTTGCCTTTTTCATTCGAGGAATTACCGACGTTAACGGTTTGAATTATATCGCTCATGACTCATACACTCCGATTTGAAAGACACCTTTACGTATCATGTAAATGAACCCTAAAAGTAAAATCACCAAAAAGGTGACGCCAGCAATGACACCCGGTATACCGAGTTGCCAATAGTCGACTCCCCATGCAAAAAGGATTGCGGCTTCTAATTCAAAAATGAGAAACGCAACAGCGATGAGGTAATAACTAATAGAAAAGTTATGCTTTGTTGTTCCAGAGGGTAAAAGCCCACACTCGAAAGGCTGTTCTTTATCAAAACGACGACCAAATCCACCTATAGACTTACTAATAAATAAAATGGAAGCGATCACCGCAAAGACGAGAAGGCTGAAGACACCGATCATGATTCCTGGGTTGAAATCACTCATTTGCACTCCTTGTCGAATTTGATGTATTAGCCGTCAAGCACACTTGAAAAGCCAAGGTGCTGACAACGTGAGCTTACATCTCATTCGTACTTCAACATTACTTTCAAAAGAGCTTAATTTAATTGGTCGTTAAACTAGCCCTGTCGTTATTTTTTATAGGTCGCATACTTAGTCACTATTTCTTATTTGATCATTGTTAAAAATAAACAAATAAATGCAACCAATTGAACCTAACAGTTACTTTCTGAACAAGTACTTAACAAAAAAATGCAAAATCTTTTCATTTTTGAAATAAAAAAAATCGATTTTAATTAATGATTTTTTTATAAAAATATTAAAGTTAATATATTCATTGATTTATATTTAATTAAGTAAAAAATAAAACCTATATAATTACTCCATTTCACTGAATATAAAACATTGTTTGTTTTAAAAAATTAAAGATACATATTGGATGAATGATTTATTTTTATATTGAATAAAAGTAAGGGTGATAAATATACCCATCGCTAATTGATATAAAAAACACTTAGAAATATTCCATGTTTTTAAATGAAACGTGTAAATATATTTACTTAAAGATGTGGTATAGATCTTAAAAATGCGTAGTGCAATTAATGGTGTTTCAAAGTAAATGATGGGTTTTTGCTTTTATCTTTATGTTTTTAAAGTGGGTTTTTTATTTTCTTGGTGGTGGTAAGAAAAGAGAATTGTTCTGTTTTGATGATATTAATCAGATGTGGCGAATAAACATTAAAATAAGATATAAAAAAGTGAAAATATAAATGTGAAATTTACGCCCATTCCAAATATATTCAATACTCAGAGAATAAAATAGAAATTTTTAGTTGGTACTGTCGTGTTAGTAAAAGGCTGTCGTTATTGACCTACGACTTTATGAAATGATAAAAAATATAGGAATCGCTAAAAACATATAAGTAAACGCTTCTGCTTAGTTACCTCTGCTACAGCATTATTAATATTACAACTACAAAACCACTTTTTATTAATGTTAATTTTTTGAATTTTCACTTTGGATAGCATTGTCTGCTTTTAGTTCTAATAAGAGCAGTTTGTAAAGTCAGTATTAATAACAGGAAGGATAACTATAAATGAATAATAATTTAGAGCTAAAGCCTAAAAGGAAGATGGGCTTAGTATCGTTAACCATGACAGGTATTGGCTCGATAATTGGTTCGGGGTGGCTTTTTGGCGCCTATCACGCGGCAAAAATTGCGGGACCTGCCTCACTCGTCTCATGGGTGATAGGCGGTATAGCTGTGTTGGTTGTCGCGTTGACATATACCGAGGTCGCAACCTTGTTCCCTAAATCTGGTGGTCCTGTTCGATTTTTAGAGCTGACTCATGGATCCATTGTTGGCTATATGGCGGCTTGGGCTACTTGGCTTTCAATTGTGACCGTTATTCCTATTGAAGCTGAAGCCTCGGTACAGTACATGCATTCTTGGCAGTGGGAATGGGCTAAACCTATTACATCAACAATATTTAATGCTCAAACCCAAAGTTTGTCGTTCGTTGGGTTACTTATTGCGGCGGGATTAATGCTGATTTACTTTCTACTTAATTACTGGAGTGTCAGTTTATTTAGTAAATCTCAGACCAGTATTACGATCTTTAAAATAGCGATCCCAATTTTCAGTGTCGCTTCGATTGTCGCGGCAGGCTTTCATCCGCAAAACTTTACCGCTGTTAATCATTCCTTTGCGCCCTATGGATGGGCTGGATCATTAACGGCCGTAGCAACAGCAGGTATCGTCTTTGCTTATAATGGCTTCCAAAGCCCGATGCACTTTGCTGGAGAATCTAAAAATCCTGGTAAAGATTTACCAAGAGCAATCATTCTGACGCTTATCATCGCTGTATTTTTGTATTTAGGGTTACAAGCCGCTTTCATTGGTGGTGTTGAACCATCGGAGCTTGCTGTAAAAGGTTGGAGTTTGGATTTCTCATCACCATTTGCTCAATTAGCGATAGCACTAAACCTTAACCTTGTTGTGATGTTGCTTTATGTTGATGCTTTTGTTTCTCCGTCTGGAACTGGTATTACCTATATGGGGACAACAACGCGGATGCTATTTGCGATGAGTGAGTATGGCCACCTACCAAAATCGTGGTCAAAATTACACCCGAAATATCATATTCCCCGTGCAGCATTGTGGGTGAATTTATTTGTTGGCTTTATTTTCTTATACCTATTCCGAGGCTGGGGACAATTAGCTGGGATTATTTCTGCGGCAACGGTTGTCACCTACATTGTAGGTCCGATGGCGGCGATGTCACTGAGAAAGCTTGCTCCAGATGCTGAACGTCCTGTTCGTTTAAAAGCGTTACAAATCATTGCACCATTAGGTTTTGCTATCTCATCTGAAGTGCTTTATTGGTCTCGTTGGCCGTTGACGGGCAAAGTGATCTTTATCCTACTGCTAGGGTTTGTGATTTATGCTTACTTTCAAAATAAACGCGGTTGGAAAAATATTAAACAACACATGAAGTCGAGTGCTTGGTTACTGGGTTATTTTGTCACTATGGTTGTACTTTCGTTTATTGGCAGTGATCAATTTGGTGGGATCAATATTATTCCATTTGGTTATGATATGGCTGTTGTTGCTCTAGTCAGTTTATTTTTCTTTTACTGGGGAGTTAATTCAGCGTGGTTAACACCAAAATTAGAGCATGAGTTAGCGCAATTGGAAGTGAAATCTGAGCCAGCAAAAGAGCTATTGGTTAAGCACTCTATCTGATATTGCTGCGATAGCCCTCTATATTTAGACAGGTTATGAATATGCTAAAAATAAAGGGGTAGAACCTTAATCTCTTGTAGTGTCCATGATACATTTAAAAAATAACTATTTTCATTTGAGGTTGTCATGGACGCGTTATCACTGTTACTCAATCGTCGCTCTATTCCTAAACTTGTTGAACCTGCACCTGAAGGTGAAGCATTGGATAATATCTTTCGAGCGGGTCTGCGTGCCCCCGATCACGGTGGTTTAATGCCATGGCGTTTTATTGTCTCTCAAGGTGATGGATTACAACGTCTTGCTGATATTTTAGTTTCAGCGGCTAAAGCTGATGATCTCGAAGAGTTTGTGATTGAAAAAGCATCTAAAGCTCCATTTCGTGCACCCATGGTCATTACGGTTGTCAGTAAGGTAACAGAAGGGCATAAAGTCCCTGTGATTGAGCAACATTTATCAGCAGGTTGTGCGGTACAAGCGATGCAGATGGCGGCGGTAGCACAAGGCTTCTCTGGATTTTGGCGCACAGGTTCATGGGCTTATCATCCCGTTGTACGTGAAGCATTAGGCGTACAAGGTGAAGATATGATCGTGGGCTTTTTATATTTAGGTTCGGCGAATTGCCGTGAAGCTAAACTGCATGAGCGTGACTTAAACCAGTTCGTTGAATATCTTTAACGCTAAAGCATTTCAAAACTATATTTTAAAGAGGTGATACCTATTCGGTGAACAATACCGTGAGGGGTATCACCTTTTTTAGCTCAGATTGATTGTTTTTAACGCTATTTTTGATTTATATCAATGGAAAAATAGCATGATATTCGCTCTAAAGATGACAGGTGTTAGGGGCAGGAGTAGAATCCCTGACTCTTTCCCTTTTTTGGAGCGTGTCATGGAAAATGTTCGCCTAACTCAATACAGTCACGGTGCCGGATGTGGTTGTAAAATTTCTCCCCAAGTTCTCGACACCATTTTACGCACCCAGTTAGCCCCATTCTCAGATCCTAACCTTTTGGTGGGTAATGAAAGTAAAGATGATGCTGCCGTTTATGATTTAGGTAATGGTACAGCAGTGATAAGTACTACCGACTTCTTCATGCCAATCGTTGACGACCCATTTGATTTCGGTCGTATTGCCGCAACGAATGCGATCAGCGATGTGTACGCGATGGGTGGTAAGCCTATTATGGCGATTGCTATTTTAGGTTGGCCTGTCAATATCTTAGCCCCTGAAATTGCGCAACAAGTCATTGAAGGCGGTCGCTCTGTATGTCGTGAAGCAGGGATCTCACTTGCTGGCGGTCACTCTATTGATGCCCCTGAGCCAATTTTTGGTCTTGCTGTTACAGGTATTGTTGATACTGCTCGTGTGAAGCGTAATGACAGTGCTGAAGCAGGCTGTAAGCTGTATATCACTAAGCCATTGGGTATTGGTGTATTAACAACAGCAGAAAAGAAATCTAAGTTGGCTGATGAGCACCAAGGATTAGCACGCGATTGGATGTGCAAATTAAATAAACCGGGCGCAGATTTTGCTGACGTTGCGGGTGTTAAAGCCCTAACGGATGTCACAGGTTTTGGCTTAATGGGTCACTTAACAGAGATCTGTGAAGGCAGCAATTTAAAAGCAAAGCTGTGGTTTGATAAAGTGCCCACATTGCCTGGTGTGTATGAGTACATTGAGCAAGGTTGTGTACCAGGTGGTACTGAGCGTAACTTTATGAGTTATGGCGATAAACTTGGTGAAATGACCGATCAGCAAAAAGCAGTATTATGCGATCCACAAACATCGGGTGGCTTACTATTAGCAGCAACACCTGATTGTGAAGCTGAATTAATTGAAATTGCGAAAAAATACGACATTTTGCTGGAAGCGATTGGTGAGTTAGAGCCGATGGATGGCGATACCTTAATCGAGGTTTGCTAATGCAACGTCCCAATTGCGAAGATTTTCGCAGTCTGTTTGTTAATGATACACCGTTAATGGATATGCGTGCGCCGGTTGAGTTTACTCAAGGCGCATTTCCTACTTCTGTTAGTCGTCCTTTGATGACGGATGATGAACGTGCAGCAGTAGGTACATGTTATAAAAATCAAGGCCAACAAGCAGCGATTAAACTGGGTCATGAATTAGTCCATGGCGAAGTAAAAGCAGCACGTGTTGCCCAGTGGAAAGCGTTTTGTGAAGCGAATCCTAGCGGGTATTTATATTGTTTTCGTGGTGGATTACGTTCACAAATCACCCAACAGTGGCTTAAAGAAGCGGGGATTGATTTTCCTTTTATTACTGGTGGTTATAAAGCGCTTCGCCGTTATTTAATCGATACCATTGATGATATCGCACAAAAGCCTACTGTGATTGTGGCGGGTAATACGGGGAATGGTAAAACCATTATGGTCAATGAGCTTACGAATGGTATTGATCTTGAAGGTGCAGCCCATCACCGTGGTTCATCATTTGGTCGGTTTGTTACCCCACAGCGTACGCAAATCGCTTTTGAAAACGATTTAGCGGTACAAATGCTAAAAAAACACGATCGTGGTGTGACACAGTTTATCTATGAAGATGAAAGTAAGAGTATTGGCTGCGTGATGGTGCCATTATCGCTTCAAGCTGCGATGAAACAAGCATCCATCGCCGTTATTGAAGATCCAATAGATGTCCGCTTAGGCCGTTTATTGGATGACTATGTGATTACCATGCAACATGATTATGTTGCCCATTACGGTGAAGAGCAAGGCTGGATCTTGTTTGAAGAATACCTTGAAAAAGGCATGTTTAATATTCGTAAGCGTTTAGGTCTAGAGCGTTATCAAGAAATACTCGATGCGCAGAAACATGCGATTAACGTGATGCAATCAACGGGATCTGTGTCAGATCATGATGGCTGGTTAGTGCCTTTACTTGAACAATATTATGATCCAATGTACACCTATCAGTTAAGTAAAAAGGCAGAACGTATTGTTTTTCGTGGTGATTATCAAACAGTAAAAGCGTGGTTTGAAGCGCAATCATAATGTGATTGAGAACATGAAATAGAAGCTGATCAGTTAATGCCATCATTAACGATCAGCTTTTTTAATATCTATGAAGAAGACGTGGTTGGAATAAGATCTTTATTTGAGTTTATTAGGTCTAATAAGCGTTGGATGTATTGATGCCCAATTTGCGAATATTCGAGTAAGCCATGAACTAATGCTTGTGCGGTGATCGGTTTATTATCCTGTTGCAGTTTTGCACGAATATTACGCAGTTCACTATAAGCATCATTAGTATTGATGTTATTAAAATAAGATTCTACTGCTGCATGGATAGAAGGAAAACTTTTCACTTCATGATAATGTTCAAGATCAATATCTAATGGCGGAATACCGCACCCTTCGGTAAAGCACCATTCGCCAAAATAACTATTTCCTTTTTCAGCAAAGCGTGATGTTCCCCATGATGATTCTAATGCGGCCTGTGCGAGGACTAATTGTGTAGGTATAACATTAACGCGCTTTAATAATTCTGTTAGCCATTGCTGGGTAATTGTTTTTTTTGGTAATGGCAGATCATATTGCTGACTAAGCGTTGTAATCAAGTCGTTATCTAAATCTATCTTGGCTGGATCTTTACTCAGGAGTTCTAGTTGTTGACGATCTTCTAAGATCTGGTGATTAGTTTCTTCAACAAACGGATATAGATAGTCAAAGAAGGCTTTCTTTTTTTCGTCAATGTTGAGGAAGGCACCAAAGTTTGGTTTATCGGGATGGCTGAAATCATTATGTTCAATAAAATCATGCAATGAGTCTCTCCCAACCCAGAGCAAGCCAAGTAGCAATACAACAGCGAATACGGGGGTCAATGTTTTTAAATTAAGCATTTATCTCTCTTATGAATCGACTGTTCAGTATTGATTAAGACGCATTTTATCACATCTAAGAAACAAAATTAGGCGTTGCCAACTGGTTTTATATCCAGTATTTCTTGCTGCACTGCGCTGTTTTAGGTACAGTTTCAGCATTATTCACTGTCATATAAAGATTTTGATGAGCCGTTTATATATTGCAGAAAAGCCAAGTTTAGGTCGGGCGATTGCCGCAGTGCTTCCTCGACCTCATAAAAATAATAATGGTTATATCGAAGTCGGTAATGGCGATATTGTTACGTGGTGTATTGGACATCTACTTGAACAAGTCGAGCCTGATGCTTATAACGAGCGCTATAAAAAGTGGAATTTAAATGATTTACCCATCATTCCTGAAAAATGGCAGCTTATTCCACGTAAAGCGGCGAAACAGCAATTAGCGGTAATTAAAAAGTTAGCTAAATCGGCTTCAGAAATTGTCCATGCTGGCGATCCTGATCGTGAAGGGCAATTGCTGGTGGATGAGGTGATAGATTACGCTAAATTACCTACGACAAAGAAAAAGACCGCATTACGGTTACTTATTTCTGATCTTAACCCAGCCGCAGTTAAAAAAGCGTTATCTTCTATGCGCAGTAATCATGATTTTGTACCATTGTCGGTATCAGCCTTAGCTCGCTCTAGGGCTGATTGGCTTTATGGTATGAACATGACTCGAGCTTATACTTTACTTGGGCAAAAAGGGGGGTATCGGGGGGTATTGTCTGTTGGGCGAGTACAAACACCGATTTTAGGTTTAGTGGTGCGTCGTGATGATGAGATCGCTAATTTTATTCCTAAGCCTTTTTATGATGTGTTTGCACTTATTCCTTATGCAGAGCAAGAGATTCAGGCGCGATGGCTACCAAGTAAAGCTTGCGAGCCTTATCAAGATGAAGAGGGAAGAATACTCAGTCGGCAGCTTTGTGAAAATGTGGTGAGTCGTATAAAAGGACAAGCCGCGGAAGTCACCGAATCTGAGCGTAAAGAAACCAAGCAAGCGGCGCCTTTACCTTACTCTTTATCAGCATTACAAATTGATGCTGCTAAACGCTATGGTATGAGTGCGGCAGATGTTTTAAGTATCTGTCAGTCGTTATATGAAAAGCATAAAGTGATCACTTACCCACGTTCTGATAGTCGCTATTTACCTAACGATCATTTCAAGCAAGCTGGTGAGGTTTGTGGTGCTATTGCCAATACAGACAATAGCCTATCGAATGCGGTTTCTGGCGCAAATACAGCATTAAAGTCCAAAGCATGGAATGATAAAAAAGTGGATGCTCACCATGCAATTATCCCTACGCCAAAAACGGTGAACCCACAAAGCTTAAGTTCCAGTGAAGCGAAGATCTATCAGCTAGTAGCAAGACAATATTTGATGCAATTTTACCCAGCAGCGATTTATGCGGAAGCGAAGTTAGTCTTTACTATCGCTAACGGGCAGTTTGTAGCAAAAGGACGTCAACTAATGGATGCGGGCTGGCGGGTATTATTAGGGCGAGATGATAAAGGTGATGATAACGATCTGGCTGATAAAGTGCCGCCGTTGACAAAAGGTACGGTATTAACTTGTCGAGATGGTGTAATAAAAGACAAAATGACGGAGCCACCCAAAGCGTTTACGGAAGCGACCTTATTGCAAGCAATGACGGGGATTGCTCGCTTTGTTTCTGATCCATCGTTAAAGAAAATTTTACGTGATACCGATGGTTTAGGCACTGAAGCGACACGTGCTGGGATTTTAGAAATTTTATTTAAGCGTCAGCTATTACATCGACAAGGTAAAACCATTCATGCAACCGAGGCAGGGAGAGGCTTGATTTATGCCTTGCCGAATGAAGCAACCTATCCTGATATGACAGCGCATTGGGAACATCAACTACAGGATATGGCAGATAAAAAATATGCTTATCAACCCTTTATGGGCGCACTAGAGGTACAGATAACAGCCCTGATGGAAAAAGTAAAAGTCTCCGATATTCCACAAAGCTTACGCGATCTAAAGTCACCCGAATGGAGTAAGGGGGGAGCGAAGCGTCGATACTCAAAGAAAACGACAAGTGCAAAATCTTCATCTAATACTGCAGGTAAAACAACGCGAAAACGAAAGCCAAAAGAAAAATAGAAGATACAGAGGACACAAAGTGGTTACGTTATTGAGTCGCCACTTTGTATTGAAACTAGAGTAAGAGTCTGTAACAGTTTCGCCCTTCATCTTTTGCGCGGTACAAGGCCTTATCAGCAGTATTAAATAGCATTTTATAACTACTGCCTTGAGTCGGTACCATAGAGCTCACACCAATACTGAGGGTGACTATCGGATTTTTTTTCGTTTCTGACTCTTCATTCTGCGGGAAAGGCAATGCCATTTCATTCATTGTGGTTAAGATCTTTTTCGCAGAAAAAACAGCGGCTTTACTGTCTTGACCTGGAAGTAATAAAACAAACTCTTCACCACCGAAACGAGCAAATAACGCCCCTGCTCGTCTTTCAATATCAGCTAGCCCGTGAGCTATTTTCTTTAAGCAGAGGTCACCGGCGTCATGGCCTAAATGATCGTTATATTGCTTGAAGTGGTCAATATCCATGATTAATAAAGAAATAGGCAACTGATGTCTTTCAGCTCGACGCCATTCATCTGCAATCGATTTATCAAATACGCGACGATTAGCGATATTGGTTAATGGATCAAGACGAGAAATTTTTTCCAGCATCTTATTAACGTTATTAAGCTCTTCAGTACGGGTAAGTACGCGCTTTTCGAGATCTCTATTGAGCCGTTTGAGACGATCTTCAGCCTGATGACGAACGAGATGCTGCGAAATGATAAACCCGTATTGTTTTAATAACTGGTGGTGATAAGTACGGAAAGGGCGACCTGTTAACAGATTATCGCAAGCAATCCAACCTATTGGGGTATCTTCATCCCATAAGGCAATATAGGCGCTCCAGCCAAAGCCAACCTGCTTTAAATCGTGATAAAGCGGGGTGTTTTCTTGAACCGCGAGGTATTCTTTTTCTTCAAGTGTTCGTGTTGCGTACCATTGTTTTGGGATCACTGACTCAAAATAATATTCATCTATAGTATTACCAGCAATATCAGTACCATAGGTACCATGCATGCGGTATTCTTTATCAAATAGAAAGACTGCCATACGATCGATTTCGAGTTGTTTTTTTCCTTCATCAACGGCAATAAAGAGCATTTCTTTGATTGATTTTGTTCGCCATAGCATGAAAGAAATACTATGCATAGCTTGGAGTTGCTCAAGTAGTAGATCTTGTTCGTATTGGCTGTTTCTTAATTCTTGCTCTACATGTCGGCGAGAGCTATTTTCAGTTTTAATTGTTGGCGATAAAAGGTTGGCATCAATTTCAGTGGCAAGGAGTGTACACAATTGACTAAATACCCCAATATCTACTTTCACGGCATGAGGAAAATCTATAATTAGCCAGCCGATACGTTGTTCACGACGTTGTAGTGGCAGCCACACTCGATGAAAATCAGAATTAGAAGTAGTGAAAGGTTGTGTGCTGTTTTGCCCTAAAAGTGATTGGTAAATATCGGCATGTGTTTCTTCTGAAATGACAACAGGTGGAAAACTATACTGGATACCGGCTTCATTCTGTTGCACGAGAGACTGCCAATGTCCTTTATAAGCCACAATAAGCTGGCAATGATGGACGTTAAAAAACTCCATAAGATTACGGCAAGTTAGTTCACATATGGTACGTAAGCTATGCGCATTCCCCCATTGCTTTGTAATGTTTTGATAAAAAAGATCAACGTGCTTCTTCATTAAAGGATATATTCCAATTGAGCCTAATTCATTTTTAATATTATTTTTAATATTTATAACAGTTTATATTTTAACGATTCATTGATAAATAGGCGCGATATAACCCACAAAATTGTACTGTTATTGAAATTAAGCGTTAAAAATGCGATCAGATCGAGGCTTAAACTGTCTTTTTATTTAGACATGAAAAAGTGATTTTCACCACTATACTTATGTGAAATGCAATTATATTTATAGTGAATAATTGTGAAGTGTAAACAATATTAGGTGAGTGTTAATAATGAAGTCTTACCCACTTTTCTTTTATGTTTGTTTATATTTTATATTAACGGGATGCACGACAAGTCGTCATCAACAGCTTTCTGAGTTAGGTTTTACACGCCCTTATCTTGATGGTTATCAAGATGGGTGTCACAGCAGAAAGCTTGATGAAATGATGCATAGAGAGGGGTTTAGACGTGATCCTGAACGAATGGCAAAGCAAGGTAAGTATTTTAATGGTTGGCAAGATGGATTTAACCATTGTTATAGTGATGCAAGGGATGATTACCACTGATAAATAAAAAGCAGCGATTAATTAACGCTGCTTCTTATTTTTAGTTTACGATAAATAATTACTTGTCATTATCTTGATTACGGTTCGGTTCATAGAAACGTTTTAATTCATTCATGACCTGCATTAGTGTTGAAAGCTTTGGTTTGCCTTCGTCTTCTAATTGGTAATTTTTATCGTAGACATTGTAATTACCATATTTATCAACCACGGTTGTTTGTTTATTTTGAACAACGACAATATCAGAATCATCTCCAGCTAATAACCAACGACGAGTATTATTGTTATCAAATAAACTCACACCTGAACTGTAATTTGAGCTCGCTGAAGCGACATTAAGTAATGATTCCATCAGTGTCGGTACCAGATCTAAATTACTGGTTAAGCGTGTCACTTCTTGCGCAGAATGATCTGGCCAGTGAATGATCAGCGGTACTTTTATTTGGTATTGGCTGTAGTTACTGCCAGAGCCCCAAGTGTTGTTACCTGTCTCATTAAATTCAGTACCGTGGTTAGAGGCAATCACCACGATGGTATTTGCCATATCACCTTTTGCTTCTAACTGAGCAAACACACGTCCAAGCATTTCATCAATATGATACGCCGCATTACGGTAACTATTTTTGAGCAGCAATGTGGAATCGACCCCTTTTTCATTAATGGCATTGCTGCCTAATGACGGAGTGAAGCGAGGTTTATAATGTTCACCTTCTTTAAACTGTTGAACAGAGGTCAATTCAAGGAAGCTAAACCATGGTTGATTTTGTTTTTGTTTATTTAACCAATGATCCCAATCTTTTATTGCATGAGAATCACTTTCAATGTCATGAGAGTGTCGTGAATCTGTTACTGCCAGTTTAGTATTGGCAAAAATAGCTTCACGATAAATCGGTAAATCAAAATTCTCGCCACTGAATAAACCAAAATGATAACCGCGTTCTTGAAGAGTATTGAGTAATACCGGTGATTTTTTCTCAGCGCGAATACTATTGATATAGCCACTTGGTAAGCCATATAGCAGGCCAAATACGCCAGTCGAATTGCTATTACTTGAACTGTAGTTATTGGTGAAATTCAGATTGTTTTGAGCAAATGCCGTTAAGTTAGGCATAACCGTTGATGTCAACATATCACTGCGTAGACTATCAACCATAATGATCAGAAGATTTTGGTCTGTGCCTTGATCATTAAAACTTAACTTACTGATCGGATAGCGAACAAATTCACTGTTTTGCACGCCTTGCTCTGCACGACGTTTAGCATATTCTTGTCGATCTAATAAACCATGCTTTTCCATGAAGGTTTTTGCCGTCATCGGATAAGAAAATGGGAAATTAGAACGTTGCATCGTAACGGGACGGTATAAATTTGCATCCGCCCAGATGTAAATGAGATGGCTACCTAGAAAGCAAACCCCAAAAACAAGTGCGATAGGACCGCCAACATGTTTGCGGGTTAGCTTTCTAAGTTTGCGCCATACCCACTCTGAGCACATTAGCTCAAAGAGGAAGATGACTGGAACAACGACAAATAGATATTGCCAGCTGGCATTTAATTCTGTCTTATCGCCACTTAACAATAAATCCCATACCAATGGGCTTAAATGTAAATCTACTGTTTGATAAGCATAGGTATCAAGCAATAGGGCGGTTAAACCAACGGTGCTGACTAATACCCCAAATAAACGCATTAAACGTTGCGAGGGGATCAAAAAGCTTGCTGGAAATATAATGAGAATATAAATGCCAAAAACAAGAAAACCGAAATGACCAACCCAACTTAATAAAAGGTAAAGTTGCCCGATCAGCGTTGCTGGCCAGTCTGAATGTGTAATATATCGCGTACCCAATAGCATGGCTGCGATGATATTAAAGAAACTGAACCAATGTCCCCAGCTAATTAGCTGTGAGACTTTCTCTTTGTAGGTATTTCCGCTGGCGACCATAAATGTCAATTCTTCTCAGTCTTCAATGCAAGTTTAATATGACTATTAAACTTAGTCTTTTTTAATTGAGGTCTGCAGAGCTTTAGCAAATTTTTCTGCAATCACTGCGCGTTGAGCAGCCGGCACATTCGCGTTAATAATATTGGTTGCAATATCACCAACAACCATCAGTGCTAATTCTGGTGATGTTTTATGTTTTTCAAGTACATCGAACATGTCATCAATGATTTGTTCAACTTGTTTAGTGCTGTATTTTGAAGTAATTGGCATAAGAAATCTTGTTTAATGTTTACATAAGCGACTTATGATAACCTAGAGTTCACTTTTCTTGAAAACCTTTTCATTATGAGCCTAACACTTTCTAATGTCATTCTTCATCAATTGACAAAAAACGACCAAGATGAACTAGAAATACATCTAAGAAATCAGACTCTTGAGAACGATGCATCGACTGAAGATCTCGTGGCTGAACTCCATCGCATTTACAGCAGTAAGGGGGCGAAAGGTTTTGCACTTTTTGCTCAAGACAGTGAGTTTTCTCATTGGCTGAAGCAATTCCGTCAAGGCGAATTAGATTTCTTAACGTTTTCAGATATGGCGGTTAAGCGTTTACAAACAGAATTGGCTAAATATCCTTTTGCTGAAGCAGGTACGGTTGTGATGGCGGAATACCAGTCATTAGCAACAGATTACCTGTTTATTGGTATGTTACCGACCTGTCACAGTATGAAAGTAACTGAGCAATTAAGTATTAGTGCGACTGACTACCTTGATATTGCCAAAATGGATATTGTTGCGCGTATTGATCTGTCTTCATGGGAAACCGACCCTGAATCTAAGCGTTACTTAACGTTCGCGAAAGGGCGTGTGGGGCGAAAAATTGCAGACTTTTTCTTAGACTTTATGCAAGCAGATGTTGGTTTAGATGTGAAAGAGCAAAACCAAGTGCTGATGCAAGCTGTGGAAGATTTCTGTGCTGATTCACGTTTAGATAAAGAAGAAAAACAGCAATACCGTAAGCAGGTTTATGATTACTGTAATAGCCAACTGCAAGCGGGTGATGAAGTCGCGGTAAAAGAACTTGCAGGTGAATTACCGACCTCAGACGACGGTACAAACTTTTATGAATTCACGTCAAAGCAAGGTTATGAGTTAGAAGAAAGCTTTCCTGCCGATCGCACAGCAATGCGTAAACTTACGAAATTTGTTGGCTCTGGCGGTGGTATGACGCTTAATTTCGACAGTATGTTGTTGGGTGAGCGTATTTTCTATGATCCAGAAACAGATACGTTAACCATTAAAGGCACACCGCCGAATTTAAAAGATCAGCTATTACGTCGTTTAAACTCGGATAATTAATCTTTATAAGCGATATCGGCCATACCATTCTCTTTTTCGTTGAAAGTATGGCCGATGTTGAACATGTTACTCTGTTCTCTATTTACTTATCGTAATACTCAAAAACACGTCTTAATCTCTTCTCACGTTTGATTATTTTCTTTAGCCTCAGCATGGTATTGAAGCGTCAAAATTATGGCGTTTTGTTTTTATATAACTCGTTCTATAAAAAAGCAATTTGCAGTAGATCTCTAAATTCGGATAAATGTTAATTATTTTTATTGTTTCATTTAACAATTTGTAAAATTTAGCTATATTTTATTAATATTTTTATCAGGAGTTTATGGATGAAACTTACGATATCAAGGAAGTTACAACTGAGCTTTGCCTTATTGGCATTGCTTTTTATTGTTTCTTCGGTATTTACCTATCGCAATATATCGACGGTTGAACAATATGCATCTTCTTTGCTGACTTCTGATATACCGACCGTCGATACGAGCCGAGGTATACAGCAATCGGTACAAGCATCGCTATCTTCTATCCGTGCTTATATGTTATTGGGAGGTGATGATCAGCATAGCCAACAATTGAATAAGGATGTTCACAAGACGATTGCTTCTATTGATGAGTCTTTGCCAACGCTTCAAACGTTGATTTCAGCACAAAAGTTCAACACCATTCAAGAACAATGGCAATCTGTTAAAAAATCATTGAATCAATTGCTTGTTTTAAGCCATAGCCGTGAAAATTTACCCGCCCATAACCTTTTCATTAATGAAGCGGCACCTATTGCTGAGGTCGCATTAGATCAGATCCAAAGTTTGATTAATGAAGAGTCCAGTAACCCGTTTGGCGGTGAGAGAAAAAGACTCTTTAAGGTTTATGCTGACAGTTATGTATCACTAGCAAATGCATTGGCTTCACTTCGCGATTTTTTGTTATACGGACAACAAGAGTACTTAGATAAGTATCGAGATCTCATTGAGTCACATAAAAAATCAGTGGCTGAAATTGATAAAAAGTTAGATCGATTAACGGAAGAGCATGCATCCTTATGGGCGCTTTTTAAAGAGATGCAGCAACTTTACTTTCCTTTAGCGGAGAATGTAATAGCCCTTCGCCTTTCACCAGAATGGAATAAATCAAATCAACTCATGGCAAATGAGCTGTTACCTTCAGCCGTAGCCCTTGAGCAGAGTTTAGAAACGGTAGTGCAAGCACAGCAACAACGTGCAGATCAAAGCGGGCAAGGAATTAATCAATCAATTCAAAATGTACTAACGACTATGTGTATTGCCATTGTATTAATTGTTAGTTCGGCAATTGCTATCTCAAAGTATATGGGAAATACCATTGGTCGCCGTATTTCATTACTGTCTGAGAGAGCAAAGACGATTGCTTTTGGTGATGTATCTCAACCTCCTCTTAAAGTCGTTGGGAATGATGAGTTGGCCGTTTTAACTGAGTCAATAAATAGAATGAATGCTTCACTGTCAGAAATTGTTTCTGGTGTTACTGATAAAGCTCAACAAGTTGATGTAAGCATGGAAGAGTTGCTGACTTCTGCACATGTCACATCATCGAATGTGGTGCACCAACAAGCGAGCATTGAGCAGATGGGAAACCAACTAGAAGAAATCGCTTCTGCCACAGACAATACGTTAGAACAGGTTACGTTATCGGTACAAAAGTTGTCAGATT
The DNA here is from genome assembly GCF_003026135.1 of Photobacterium sp. GB-36. Classification (NCBI taxonomy): domain Bacteria; kingdom Pseudomonadati; phylum Pseudomonadota; class Gammaproteobacteria; order Vibrionales; family Vibrionaceae; genus Photobacterium; species Photobacterium sp. GB-36. Next base: position 46,855 of record NZ_PYNY01000002.1, read on the forward strand.
CCAAAGGAGAAATTGAGTTAGGGCGTGATGCACTTGAGCAAAATAAAATTACAATGGAAACCTTGCACAACAATATTGCTACGGCGAGCACTCAGGTAACGCGATTAAGTAAAGAAAGTGAAGCGATTGGCCGGGTGACGGAAGTGATTGAAGGCTTAGCTGAGCAGACGAATTTACTCGCACTTAATGCCGCTATTGAAGCTGCAAGAGCTGGAGATCAAGGCAGAGGTTTTGCTGTGGTAGCAGACGAAGTTCGAATGTTAGCAACCAGAACAACCCAATCGACGACAGAGATTAACGATATCATTAATGCGATTCGACACTCTACACACGCTGTGGTTGAAGAAATTGATAGTAGCCAATCTCTTGCCGATCAAGGCGCGGAACATATTGAAAAAGCAGTGTCACGTTTACTCTCTACGACAACAAAAATTAGCCAATTAAATGGTCAAATGGAAGAGCTTGCCGCAGCCGCAGAGCAGCAATCACATGCAACAAATTCAATTACCGTACTCATGGCAGATATTACTGATTCTGTAAATCAGGTATCCAATCATAGTCAAAGTGCAGCAGAAACGTCTTCTAAGGTAAAAGAACAAGTTACTGAACTTAATCATCAAATGGCAACATTTGTCACCCACTAAGTCGCTGATGATGATAACTGATTTAACAAGACTATCTTTATGATGGTCTTGTTAGTTCTTCTTTACTGATTGAAATTGAACAAGTAAATCGCTTAGCTCATTTAAAGCTAATGACGCTGCATCACTAAACGCTAACGCCTTACCATGATGGACCAAGCAAGACGGCATCCTAGCGTTATAAGCTGCTTGCAAGTCATAAAAATAATCACCAACGTAAAGTATTTCATTACTCATCAGTCCCCAATCCTTTGCTAATGATTCTAAAGAGGCTGGATTGGGTTTCGGTGGAAAACATTCGCGGGTAATTACACGTTCAACACTGATTTGATTCTGAATGAGTTTTCTGTGGGTTGCAGCCAAGCAGTTTCTGGTAATGATTGCTGTTTTAATCTTATTTGTTTGTAAATATATCAGTAGTTCATGGCAGCCAATCATGGGAAAAGAGCTTTCTGCATCAGAAAGCTCATGTTCAAAAACAATATTATTGGCATGCATCTTTTGATCAGCGTTAAGCGTTTCAATATAACTTAATAAATCGATATCTTGAGGACAGCCTAGTTGTTTGCGTAACTGAGAAAAGTTTATGTTTGAAGTAACCAAGGTGTTATCTAAATCAAAAATAACAGCTTTGATTGTTTTTAAATCGAGAGAAAATGGAATCATAGAATCCTCAACAATATTGATTAGCAACAAAGGTGATAAATGATTAAGAGGTATTACTTTAAGCTATGTACTTTTCCGTCAACAGACATAAAAATTGGAGTATAACTCCAGTTTAAGTATTTATGAAAATGCGTAGAAGGTCATTTTCACATTCAGTTCTTTTTTTGAACAATGTATTAAAGTATGTCTTTTAATCAATTTTTTGGCTCGTATTTCGATATTTGCTTATAAATTTACGATTTCTTGAAAAAATTGATCTTTATCATTGGATCTTTATGGCCCCAGTGGATAATAACGCCACTATGATAGTTCAAAACAATCATTCAGTTCGATCGCAACGTGAACTGAACGCAGTGAAAGCGATGATTCGCCTATATTGTAAAACGTTGCACCGTGGGGCAATTATTTGTCCTGAATGTGAAAGTCTTATCGAGTATGTTGAGGAGCGCGTAACAGGTTGTCGACTAGGTGATGATAAGCCAAGTTGTTCGCATTGTATTGGGCATTGCTACCAATCTGCCAAACGATTACAAATGATCCATGTGTTACGTTGGACATTTCCACGTTACTTATGGCGTCATCCAATTAGGGCTATACAATTTAAATTAGACAATTTACATAGTGCCCAGATATCAGCAGGAAAGGCCGAGATATTCACAAAAACGGGCTAAATCAGGAGTGGTTTAGCAAAGAAAACTTGAACGGGTTGTGTTGTTCTCTACGGGTGGAGTTAGCTACATCCAAAGAGAACAAAAGGCTGCATTGATGCAGCCTTTTGTTGTTTTTACGCTGCTAACTTTTCTAAAATACGTTGTAATAAACGGATACGCGGCTCAATTGAAGTGAGATCTAGCCATTCATCAGCACTGTGGAAACCTGCACCAATAGGACCTAGACCATCTAATGTTGGAACACCTAACACTGCAGTTAGGTTTGCATCAGATCCACCACCGACGGCTTGCCATGTAATATCAATACCCAAGTCTTTACCGATCGCTTCAACTTGTGCCATTAATCGCTCTGTTTGTGGGCTTGGCACCATCGATGGTTTATGCGCTTCACGCTCTGCAATAACTGTGATGTTCGGAGTAAAAGGAGTATCACACAGTGCACGAATTTTCTGATCTGCGGCTGCATACTCATCGTTGTCCCAGAAACGTACATCAACAATCGCTTCAGCAAAATCAGCCACAATATTGGCACCAGCTCCCCCTTTAACTACACCCACATTAAAAGTAGTACCAGAAACGAAATTGGTTAGCTCATTGATCGCAATGATCCAGTGTGCCATCTCACTGATTGCACTACGGCCATTTTCAGGTTCATTTCCTGCATGTGCTGCTTTACCATGGAAGCTTAAGCGATAGCGTGCCATACCTTTACGGGCTTTAACTAAAGAGCCGTCAGCGCGAGCCGCCTCAGCGACGAAAACATGCTTTGCATTAACGGCGACACTTTTAAGCCATGCTTCAGAATGTAATGAGCCAATTTCTTCATCTGGGTTCATGCATACACAGATAGAAAGTGTATCTAAGATCTGCTGATCTAAACCACGTAGTGCGTAAACAATATTTAATAACCCTGATTTCATATCAGAAACCCCGGGGCCATAAGCTTTTGTTTCATCGGTTGTCATTGGGCGAGCAGCTGCTGTACCAACAGGAAATACGGTATCCATATGGCCGATCAGCATGGCATCAATATGGCCGGCTTCAGGTTTGTTACGAATTTCTAGGCCAGTTCCTGCAATACCACAATCGACACGTTTAATGTGCCATCCCAGATCTTGGTATTTTGTTGCCATGGTCTCAGCAATAGCATTAATACCGTCAACGGTTAGCGTACCGCAGTCAATATTGATTAAAGGACGAAGTTCTTCTAAGTAAGCATCAAGAGAAAAAGACATATAAAGCTCCAAATAAGGGCTGTGTAATGATCAAAAGGTGAAGAATAAAAGCAAATATGCAGCGCTATTATGAAAAGGCTTGCCGTGAAAGGGCCCACGGCAAGTTAAATATTCACACTAAGATATTCATCACAAACATAGCAGCGAAGGCATTTAGCACCGAAATTGCAATCATAACTGGGATATAACGGCCTTCAGTACCAATAGGCCCCATGATACGTCCCATGTATTGAACTTGTGAACCCATGAGGTAGATAGCAGGCGCCATAATGACAAGATCTAAATCCGTTACGTCACGATGCGCTATTAAGGAAAAAGGTATGAGTATGTACCTGTTTATGCACGGTTTTAGTGAATAAAGACAATAACTACACGCTGCGGGGGGAACTCGAGGTTATTATTGATTTTTTTGTAACGGAAGGAAGGGTTGAACGACGAAATGAGTAATAGGTATAGAAACAAATAAGCCCCATTATTTGGCTAATATAATGGGGCTTATTCTTTATGCTTAATAAATATTATGAAGTTAACTGTTTAACAGCAAGTGCTTCTTCTTCATCATCTTGTGCTAATTGGGCTTCTGATGCTGGTGGACAGCGATCCACAAACCACCCCATGAATGAACAGACAATCGTTACGATAATACAAACGAAGCTTAACCACATAAATGGTGCGTATGAGAACGTAGCAACACCTAAAATGCTTGCCATATAAATACCGTTATCACTCCACGGCACCATACCTGAGGTCAACGTACCACCAAACTCAGCGTTACGAGAAAGGTTCTTACGTTGGTAGCCTAGACGGTCGTAATTTTTTGCACAAATTTTAGGTGTAAGGATCAGCGAAACATACATCGCAGAACCAAATACGTTACCTAGAAAAGCAGTAGCAATAGTGGAAACGGATAGGCTACCTGCGGAATTTACGCGTTTTTCAAAAAGACGGGCAATAGTTTGCAGTACACCGACCTTATCTAATAGACCACCAAAACCAAGACCGAAGATGATCACGGCGACTGAGCCAAGCATTGACGACATACCACCACGGTTTAGGATCGCATCAATAAACTCAACACCAGAGCTAATAGAAAATGGTGCCCATGCAGTATTAAAGGCAACTAAAGGATCCATACCTTGGATCATCACTGCCCAAATAATACCCAATAGAGAACCTAGTGTAATAACAGGGAATGATGGTAAGCGTAAAGCCAGTAACACCAAGACAATAGCCACAGGAATAAAAGACAATGGTGAGATAACAAATTGCTTATCCATTGCTTGAATCACTGAATCAACTTGCGTCATATCTACATTGCCTGAGTAGTGGTAACCCACAACAGTAAATAGAATGGCCGTGATCACGTAACTGATCAGTGAGATAGGCAGCATACCTTTGATATGTTCCATGATTTCAACGTTAGACATAGAAGATGCCAAGATCACAGAATCTGATAGTGGTGACATTTTATCGCCGAAGTAACAGCCAGAAAGAACAGCACCAGCAGTCATAGGAGCGGGAATACCTAAACCTTGGCCAATCCCCATCATAGCGATACCTGCCGTACCTGCTGCACCCCAAGAAGTACCGGTTGCTAACGCTGTTAATGAACAAATGATCATTGTTGCTAACAAGAAAATGGATGGGTGGATGGCTTTTAGACCGTAGTAAATAATGGTTGGAACAATACCACCTGCAATCCAAGTACCCACAAGCGCACCAACCGCAAGCAGAATTAATACGGCACCGAGACCATTAGCAATACCTTTTGTGGCGGCTTTTTCTAATGATTTGTAATCATGGCCTAGTTTTATACCTAACCCAATGATAATGAACCAGCCGATGTAGAGTGCTAGTTGAATAGGTAAATTTAACTTAGCGGTAAATGAGAATGCTAGTGCAAGGAAAATACCGAGAGCAACAAGAACTTGCATCAACGAGGGTAGTTTCACGACAGTCTGTTTTTCCATACTTCTAACCTTGTTTATCGTACCTGTAAATGAGCTGCTAGCCCAAAGTCAGTAATGAATATTTCTATACTAGTTAATAAATCACATGCATCACAGCTTGTAACAAACTTCGGCTACTGTAGCAGCTAGCCTTAAAACCGCGATAAATAATGTTTCTATATGTGACCTGAGTCTTTTGCTTTAAAAGATGAGCAAAAGTGCTGCTTTTTTTGTGTTTGTTTTGTTAAATAATGGTTTTTATTTTGTGTTTGTATATTGGTTTTATTATTCTGGTTATTTATTTTAAAACATAAAGATAATGTTTAAATTAGTTTAAAAAACCAAAATACACTCAGTTTATAAATAATATATCCAATAAAGTTAGGTTAGAGAGATTATCAGGATAGTCGGGGGTTTTCAAAGATATGTATTTAATTGAATTATATGGTCTTGAATGTTTAATTTCATATTTAGAGTTAAAAACATACATTAAGTACTAGTTTTTAAGCCTTTTTGCTGTTTTATTCTTCTTTGCTGTTGCATTTTTGAACTTATAAAAATAACTAATACCAGTAATAAGAAATTCAAATATCGATAAATTAACAAAGATTGTTACTCTTTTTTGCGATAGTATTTTGAAGTGGATATTAAAATTATGCTTGTTTTTAAGCCTTTAAATCTCTATAGATGGAAACAGCAGCCGTTAAATTACGACAGGGAGTGTAGTAGCAAATGATGAAAGTAGGTTTAGTTGGTTGGCGTGGTATGGTCGGTTCTGTACTGATGCAACGTATGGTCGAAGAGGGTGATTTTAAACTAATTGACCCTGTATTCTATTCAACCTCTCAGATTGGTATTCCAGCGCCTAATTTAGGTAAAGATGCAGGCATGCTGCAAGATGCCTTTGATTTAGAAAGCTTAAAAAAACTTGATGCCATTATTACCTGTCAAGGTGGTGGCTACACTGAAAAAGTGTACCCAGCGTTACGTCAAGCAGGCTGGAAAGGTTACTGGATTGATGCGGCATCAACATTACGTATGAAGCCAGAATCAATTATTACACTTGATCCTGTTAACTTTGATCAAATTCAGCAAGGTATTCACAATGGTACCAATACGTATGTTGGTGGTAACTGTACAGTTAGCTTAATGCTGATGGCTGTCGGTGGCCTATATAAGGCAGGACTTGTTGAGTGGATGACGTCACAAACATATCAAGCAGCTTCTGGTGCGGGTGCTAAGAACATGCGTGAGTTGATCAGCCAAATGGGTGTGATTAACGATTCAGTGACAAGCGAGCTCGCGAATCCATCAACATCGATTCTTGATATTGACCGTAAAGTGGCAGATACATTACGTTCAAGCGATTTCCCATCACAAGAGTTTGGTGCGCCATTAGCCGGTTCTTTGATCCCTTGGATCGATGTGAAGCGTGAAAATGGTCAAAGCAAAGAAGAATGGAAAGCGTCTGTTGAAACGAACAAAATTCTTGGTTTAGAGGATTCTCCAATCCCAATTGATGGTACTTGTGTACGTATTGGTGCGATGCGCTGTCACAGCCAAGCACTAACATTAAAGCTGAAGAAAAATGTACCGCTAGATGAAATCGAAGAAATTATTGCATCACATAATGATTGGGTAAAAGTTATCCCGAATGATCGTGATGTAACAGTGCAAGAGTTAAGCCCTGCTAAAGTAACGGGTACACTATCGGTACCGGTTGGTCGTCTTCGTAAACTTGCGATGGGTGATGATTACCTGAACGCCTTTACTGTTGGTGATCAGCTACTATGGGGTGCTGCTGAGCCACTTCGTCGTACACTGCGTATTATCCTTTCTGAAAAAGCATAATATTCGTTAGTTGAAAATAAAAAAACGCCTGCAGTGATGCAGGCGTTTTTACTTATAGCAACGTTGATTTAGTGTTATTTTCGTTGACGGAAACCACGGCCACTTAAGATGGTTTTTAGTACGTCTTTTTCTCTTAATCTACTCATCCCGACATAAGCAACTGGAACAAGAAATAGTGAGAAAAATGTGCCGGCGGTTAATCCTCCCACTAAGACCAAACCAATATTTACGCGACCTAATGAGCCAGGACCTGATGCAAATGCCAGGGGTAGAGCACCTAAAATCATGGTTAATGATGTCATTAAAATTGGACGTAAACGTGAGCGAGCACTATGGATTGCCGCCTCAATGGCAGTTTTACCATGCTTACGTTGCTCATTGGCAAATTCAACCAGCAAGATCCCATGTTTAGTGACCAATCCGACTAAGGTTAATAAGCCTATTTGTGAGTAAATATTGAGGCTTTGACCAAAGACCCAGAGGGTCAAAACAGCGCCTACAATACACAAAGGAACGGTAAGAAGGATGATCAGTGGATCAACGAAACTTTCAAATTGCGCAGCTAAGATCAGATAGATGAAAATGAGCGCCATTAAGAATAACGTTTGTGTACCATCTTGTGAGTCCATTAATTCTTTAACCACACCGTCGTAGGCATAGCTCTGTGAGTCATCAAGTAGCTCAGGTACATTTTCATCAATGTAATTACGGACATCACTCGCAGTATAACCTGGCATTAATGTCGCTGTGATCTCAGCACTATTTTGTCCCATATAAGTTTTAAAACTGGACTCAGATGTTACTGCTTTAATTGAAACGAATTCAGACAAAGGAATATTTTGTCCCGATTCTGACGCTACATAAAGCTTATCGATAATATCAAAGTTACCCAGATCTTTACGGTTTACTTGAACGCGAATAGGGTAGGTAAAGCCGTCATCAGCCTGTAAGTTTGCCGCTTTCAATGAGCCAAGGAAGGTCGATAGTGCATTGGTTACGTCAGTATAAGCCACGCCTGACAAGATGATTGCGTTACGGTCAATGCGTAAGTCATATCGCAGTTGATCTCGAAGTAATGAGCTTTTAACACGAGTTAAGCCTTTATACTCACTTAACTTTTTAACGATACGGTTAGCCGTATCATTGAGCTTTGTATTATCTCGATTAACGGTTTTAAGCTGCAGTTTCAAATTGGTTGCTGCATTTAGACCATCAGCAGAGCGCACACTAAATGACATACTGTATGCAGACAGAGTACTTGCTGCTTTTTCAGTTAACTCAGCTACAATCTCATCTGCCGGTTTAGTACGTTTGCCCCAAGGTTCGAGTAAAATATGATTGGATGGTGTTGCTTCGATATAAGATAAATTTGCAGCAATATCTTTGTTATCTTCCATAACCGTATTTAGCTCAGAGTTATGCTTAATATGATAACGACGACCGACACCGGTCGGTGCTTCTGAACTACCATCAATAAAGCCAGTATCTTCTATTGGCAACAATACTTGTGGCATCGACCATACCGCAACACCCGAAAGTGCGATAAGTGCCAGTGCAATACCCCCCATCAATGCTTTACGATCAAACCATTTAGATAATTGTTTCGTGTAACCTAGTGATAGTTTGTGAATCTGCTTATCAATTGCAGCAAACCATTTAGGTTGTTGTGCTACCGGTTTAATTAAATACGCACACATCATCGGTGACAGTGTTAATGCAACCATACCTGAGATGATCACTGATGCTGCAAGAGTAAAAGCAAATTGGCGGAACAGATCAGCTGTCATACCTGACATTAAACCAATAGGCAGGTAAACCGCAGCAAGGGTCATTGTCATTGCTATTACTGGGAAGATAATTTCATTACTGCCCTTAATGGCGGCATTAAGCGGTGTTTCACCTTCTTCTATATAGCGATAACAATTTTCAACCACCACGATAGCATCATCAACCACAAGGCCGATCGCAAGAATAATGGCTAAAATAGTCAGCACGTTAATGCTGAAACCAAGAAATGACATTACTGCAAAAACACCAATAATACATACAGGGATAGTGATAATTGGGATTGATGCAATACGCAGTGAACCAAGGAAAAGTACCACAATTACGGATACTAAAACGATAGCTTCAAAGAGGGTATGGAAGCCTTGGTCGATAGATTCTTGAATGAAATCGGCTTGGTTATAGACCATCTTCATTTCTAAGCCATCTGGCAAGTGTTGCTGCATCTTGGTGATTTCAGCTTTTACACGAGCAGCTACATCAACCGGGTTCTCACTTTTCAGTGGTAGCACCTGCAGTGACATTGCAGTTTCACCATTCACTTTAAGTTTGCTTGGTGTCAGGCTATTTTCACCCATTTTGACATCAGCCACATCTTTGATGCGAATGATGTTGCCATCATCGACGCGGATAACGAGATCTTGTACATCTTTAACACTGGTTACTTGAGTCACTGGGTTAATTTGGAAATTACGCGCTTCACCAACGATCTGACCAACTGTGAATGATGAACTGTATGCACTGAGTGTTGTTACAATATCAGCGGGCTTAACATTGAGTGCCATCATACGGTTTGGGTTCAGCCAAACACGGACAGCTTTTGCTGCACCACCATACGGTCCATATACCCCACCAACACCTTGAATATGTCTAAACTGTGGTTTGATTTGCTGGCCAATGAAGTCGTACATCTCTTGCGAACTCATCTTCCCTTTATTGATAAAGGTAATAATGTTACTAGCTGAGCCCTTATCACCGGAATCATCGGTAACCGTCGGTTTATCAACCATACTTGGTGGAAAATCAACGATAGCTTCAATGCTACTACGTAACTTATTCATTAAGTTCGCATATTCAACATCAGTAATACCATCGCTAAATTTTACATTTAATGTACATTTACCTTGGGTACAGTCAGTCGTCATAATATCGACGCTTTCTAACCCTGTTGCGGCATTAATTAAATGTGTTGCGACATTTCGTGACATGAAGTCTGCGCTAGCGCCATCAATACTGGCGGTAACCGTTGCTTTAGGCGTGTTGTGATCAGGGAAATATTGAATTGCAAGTTTTTGGAAAGAAAACAAACCAATAAGAATAATTGCAATACTTAACACTGAAGCAAAAACAGGATGTTTAATACAGACTTCAGGTAGTCTCATTGCTCTGCTCCTTCACTGATTTAGTTTTTTCCTGTCCTGCTTTTGCTGGATCGGTTGTTTTCTTTTTTTGCTCTTGTGCTGGTGCATCAGCTGTTGATGCTTGAGTCTTGATGATATTTACTAAAGTTTCATCATCGATTTTTTGATGACCAGTGACAACAACAATGTCATCTACCTTTAAGCCTTTTTCAACAATTACATAGCCATTATTAAGGTTGTTACCTAAAGTTAGGTAACGCTTAGTAGCAACATTATTTTTATCAACGACCCATACGTAACGATCTTCATTATGAGCAAGAATCGCGTTTTGTGGCGCGACAATTCGATTAGTTCGACCATTCACCATTTGGCTCACTTGAGCAAACATACCGGGTGCTAGAATATGATCTGGGTTTTCGATACGAGCATGAATAGCCACACGCCCCGTGTTTTTATTAACGGCTGGTGCGACGTAATCAACAATACCGTTAAATATCATATCCTTGTATGCTTCAACAGTCACAGTGATGGGCTGGCCTTTTACTGCTTTACCAAGATCGTTTTGGCTAATGGTGTAGGAGACTTCAACAGGGTTGAGGTTATAAATACTTACCAGAGGTGTTGTTGCATCAATCATACTTCCTGCTGATTTAGTGAAGTTGGTCAGTTCACCATCAAAAGGAGCGGTAATGGCATAATCTTTCAAAATGGCTTGTTGCTGGCGGTAATCGGCCGCTGCAAGGTTCGCGGCATCTTGAAGCTCTTCAAAATCTTGCTTAGATAATGCGCCAGGTTGTTTTCTATTTAACTCAGCAACACGTTTTACTTTGTTTCTTGCTGTAGTTAAAGAACTTGCCGCTTTATCTAAATCAGCTTTTGCTTTACTACTATCTAGTTTTGCGATTAGTTGACCTTTTTTAACCACATCACCATCTTTAAAGTTTATGGCAACAAGTTTACCGGGAGTACTGAATGTGAGTTCAGCAAAATCAATCGCATTGATTTTACCTACTTCATTTAATGTAGCGACAAACTCTTTGGTAGAGATAGGCTCGACAGTAACAGGAACTGCTTGTTGTTTCTCGTCATCTTTTGCGTGAGCAAAGTTCGATATTGTTAAAGCCATAAGGGTAAATAGGAGTGGGGATAACTTTTTGTAGTGCACGTCGTATAACTCTCTTATTTCAGGATAAGGGTGTCAATCTTAGTTAATTTATATTAAATAGCCATATGAATTGTCAGTGAATGGTTAGCTTATCATTGCATCTTGGCGCATATCTATTTGGATGTCGGTTATATTTCTAATTTAGCTGATAGGAATTCAGATACAAAAAAACCGTAAATAGATGCTTCTATTTACGGCTTTAATTTTGGGTTTGCGCTTATTTTATGAGCAATTATGCTGCTAGGTTTTTAGCAACGAAATCCCAGTTTACTAGTGACCAGAAACCATCCATGTAGCTTGGACGTAGGTTGCGGTAGTCGATGTAGTAAGCGTGTTCCCATAGATCAACAGTTAGTAGCGGTGTTACGCCTTCTTCTGTGATTGGGCAACCAGCGTTAGAAGTGTTAACGATAGCTAGAGAGCCGTCAGCGTTCTTCACTAACCAAGTCCAAGAAGAACCGAAGTTGTTGATTGCTGAATCTGTGAATTTAGCTTTGAACTCAGCGAAAGAACCGAATGCTTTTTCGATTGCTGCTGCTACTTCACCTGTCGGTTCGCCGCCAGCGTTAGGCGCTAAACAGTTCCAGTAGAACGTGTGGTTCCAAACTTGAGCCGCATTGTTAAATACACCGCCAGTTGAAGTTTTAATGATGTCTTCAAGTGACTTTTCAGCAAGCTCTGTACCTTCAACAAGGCCGTTAAGCTTAACAACGTAAGTGTTGTGGTGCTTACCGTAGTGGTACTCTAGAGTTTCTTGAGAAATGTGTGGCTCAAGAGCGTTCATTGCGAAAGGTAGAGCTGGTAATTCAAATGCCATTGCTCAATTCTCCATATTGGTTTGGTGGCGTTTGCCACGACATTATTGCTTCCAGTAAGCATCGAGGCTTACTTAATTTATTTTTTGAATCTGACCGTTTTATTTTAGCAAGTTTTTTCTTTATTAAAAGACTTGGCTATAAAAAAATACCCTATACCTCGTTAGAGGAATCGTCAATAACCTTTTAATTATAAAGGTTAAATGATGCTCTGATTAAAGATTGGATTAAAAGCAGTCGGTTAGGTGCGGGAAAGTATTTTTATTGGTGACGATAACCAAGTAGAATGGTAGGGTTTAAGTAATTACTATTAAAGTTGTACGAGGAAGCTATGGAAACTATCGACAAGATCAAGCAGCAGATCGCTGAAAACCCAATTCTACTTTACATGAAAGGTTCACCTAAGCTACCAAGCTGTGGTTTCTCATCTCAAGCGTCTCAAGCGCTAATGGGCTGTGGCGAAAAGTTTGCATACGTTGATATTCTGCAAAATCCAGATATCCGTGCAGAACTTCCAATTTACGCACAGTGGCCAACATTCCCACAATTATGGATTGAAGGTGAGTTGATCGGTGGTTGTGACATCATTCTTGAGATGTTCCAAAAAGGTGAGCTTCAGCCACTAATTAAAGAAGCAGCAGCACGTCGCGACGCAGCTTCAGCAGAGTAATTCTTCTGTAACGCCAATTGTTTAAGGTGATATGATTTTGAAGTCTTTCACTTTTAGGCAATAAAAAACCGCCAAATTTGGCGGTTTTTTTGTCGCTAAGGAAAGGCTTATAGCACCATAGATGCTAACCAACCAAATCCAATTAATGGCAAGTTATAGTGGATGAATGTTGGTACAACCGAATCCCAAATATGATCGTGCTGACCATCCGCATTCAAACCTGATGTTGGACCTAAGGTTGAATCTGATGCTGGAGAGCCCGCATCACCTAATGCCGCTGCAGTACCTACTATCGCAATGGTTGCCATTGGTGAGAAACCAAACGATAGACAAAGCGGTACGTAAATTGTGGCTAGAATTGGAATGGTGGAGAACGAAGAACCGATCCCCATGGTGACTAATAAGCCCACAACCAGCATTAGCAGTGAAGCAAGAGGTTTGTTATTACCAATCACAGCTTCAAGAGAATTCACTAAGGTTTCAACCCCGCCAGTTGCTTTCATGACGGCTGCAAACCCTGCTGCTGCAATCATAATAAAGCCGATCATCGCCATCATATGAACACCTTTGGTAAACACATCATGGGTTTCTTTCCACTTAATGACGCCCGTGAAAGTAAACACCATAAAGCCAACAAGGCCACCGATGATCATCGAGCCACTGTATAATTGTGCGCCTAGTGCAGCAAAAATAGCAGCAACTGCGACATAGACATGACGCATGTCGATTTCTTTTTTCTCGGGCTCACTGGCAAGAATTTTCTCAACAGAATATTCGCGAGGTTTACGGTAGCTGACAAAGGTTGCAAGAAGTAAACCAAATAGCATGCCACATGCAGGTAGGATCATTGCGACAGGTACTTGACTTGCTACGACATCTAAACCGTTATCGTGTAGGTTTTTTAATAAGATGTTATTTAAGAAAATACCACCGAAGCCAATAGGTAGCACCATGTATGGCGTAACTAGACCAAATGTCAGTACACAAGCAATTAGACGACGATCTAGCTTCAGTTTGGCAAAGACATGCAGTAGTGGCGGAATAACAATTGGGATGAAAGCAATATGAACCGGAATAACGTTCTGAGAAGAAATGGCAAGTAAGACTAGAATGATAAGAACGCTGTATTTGACGCCCGTTGCAGCCGCGGCGTTATCATGCCCACTGATTTTCTTGATCACTTTTTGTGCTAAGATATCAGTAATACCAGAGCGTGAGATTGCAACGGCAAACGTACCGAGCATGGCATAACTTAGCGCTGTGGTTGCACCGCCACCAAGACCACCTTCAAAGGCTGATACCGCATCAGTGAGAGACATTCCACCAATAAGGCCGCCAACAATGGCACTAAAGGTTAGCGCGACCACCACATTCACTCGCATTAATGCGAGTATCAGCATGATACATACCGCTATAACTACAGGGTTCATAAAGCTTTGATCCATCCGTTTTATTGGGTAATTGTGAACTACACGAGTTTGACTGTTTCAAAGTGAGTACATAATCACAGAAATAGAGGGGTGAAATAACACCGTTTTTATCAGTTTGCTTAATTTTTTGCACATGTCGAGGACAAAATGTGTTTTGCCGCACATTTTATTGAGGTTGTATGATTTTAAATCACTTAAAAGGAGGTTCTAGAATGGATTATCAGGCAATAAAAAGGCTAGCAGCATGCTAGCCTTTGGTTATAAGAGTTACTGCAATTAGCTAGTCAAGCTGGTAAATAAAGCTTGGCTCAGCAATAGGTAATGACCCATTAGATAAAAACGATATTGAATTAGCCTGCATGTCTGCAATTGATGCTGCAAAAGATTCTAAATTTCCTTGTGGGGGGGTTAGTAGTGCTCCATGAAAACTATTGGCTTGTTTATAAAGCACAGCCCGCTTACCAGTAGTTTCTGTTGATTCTCCAGATAGAATATTAAAACCACCATATTGAATCATAGGTATGGTACCTGCGACTTGGGATGCTAATACTTTATCACTGCCAAATGGCCCATTAGGAATAACAGTATCTCCTTGTGCCATGGATAAATAAACTGGAGTAGTTGAAATATCGTTGATTAAGTTAGCGGGATCTGTTGTATCAAGGACGCTTTGAGCAGCATACGCAAAAGTATTGAAAAATATCTTATCGCATGTGTTCTCATCTAAATTTTCACAGCTACTTTCTTTAAAGGCTGTATAGCCCTCGCTAGATTTTAGACTTGATTGAATCGTACCGCCAAACTCATCTGAGTTGAATAAAAAGTAAGCTATTCCACCACCTGGAACATCAACATGACTTCGAGTTACACCAAATAACATCGCTTCTTTTTCAGGATTATCAGGTAATACTGGTTTTTCCATTGTTGCGGTATAAGCAATACCAACGATACCGCCAAGTGAAACACCAAGATACCCAACACCAGACT
The DNA here is from genome assembly GCF_003026135.1 of Photobacterium sp. GB-36. Classification (NCBI taxonomy): domain Bacteria; kingdom Pseudomonadati; phylum Pseudomonadota; class Gammaproteobacteria; order Vibrionales; family Vibrionaceae; genus Photobacterium; species Photobacterium sp. GB-36. The sequence goes on from NZ_PYNY01000002.1 coordinate 62,081, forward strand.
TTGAGTCATTAACTAAAGATAATTTTCCTAACTCACCATAAAGACCATCAATATCAGGTTGAGAAAGCTTTGCTTTAGTACCGAATAGCAGGCCAAGCGCGGCACGTAAACTCATTAAATCAGAAACTGATTGACGAATATTATCTCTTGCTACAGGAAGACGTTGAAGGTTCATATAAGCAAGACTTTGAACACTGTCATCGCCAAACGCAGGATTCCATCTATCACCATGAAGTGGCAGGTCTATGCTAATTATGGCTTGGCAATTTGAAGCTAATGTAACTGCTGAGTAATAATCAACACTATCATTGTTGCTGGTAAAGCCATGACCAAAAATGCTCACTGGAATATTTGATGGATCACTACAGTTAGCAGTTGTTGCTGGCATGTATAAGTTGTAGGGAACATCTGCCACTGACCTTAGTTGTGGGGCTGGACTGAACTTAGTAATTAGACGCTCAGCGTCAAGTTGCTGAGTTTTATCTTGATCCAAATAGAGCTTTGTATTGAGTAGTTTTTGAATTATGGATAATTGCGCAGCGTTATCTTGTGGGTTTTCTGCTAAATATGCTAACTCTTCAGCGGTAATATTAAGTTCAGCAAGTTGGGCTAATAAAATAGCACTGGTTGTGTCTTGTCGACTAATCACATTTAATATTTTAGCGAGACTAGGCGTTGCACTTTTCCATGTCTGTGTGAGGAACTCATCAGGGGTGGTATTAGCACCAAGAAAATAAGGCAGTTTTACACTACCAGTATATTTTTTTACACCTGAATTAAATAGTGTATCAAATGATGTATCGAGGGTAGGCATCGTAAAGCTAAATAGTGAAGTTGTATTGATATCACTTCCCCAAAGTGAAGATGCATTTCCTGGACCAGTAGCACTTGTAGTTGAAGCAACAGCTTCTGCTGATAAAGCGATAGCGGCTTTAGCTGCATATAACCCGTCGCCAACTGATTCTGTTGTAAACCATGTAGAGAAAATTATCTTATCTTTATTTACTCCTGTTGTGGATGTAATTGTATTTTCTGTAGCGTGAGTGATTGTTTGTGCTGGTATTAGCGCTGGAGAGGGAGGTGTCCCACTAGCTTTCAATACCGCATAACTTCCAGATGTTCCAACAGCCATTCCTTTTTCATCTTTAAGAGAGTTTGTTACAGCAAACATATAATTAGATGATGATTTTAGAGGCTTTAAGAGTGAAATAACTAAGGATGAACCCTGAGTTGAAACCACATAGTCAATACCATATTCTAAGGTCGAAGGTGCAGTTGAGTCTGTTGTTGATGTTGGATCAAAAGATTCAATCATCACAAAACTATCTGGAGATGGCTCTGTTGTAAGGTTATTACCAGTGAAGTTAATAGTAATCGGTTCTAATGTCCCCCAACCGTCAATTTTACCTAATGCTACGGATGGGTTACTAATGTCCGTGAGGTATTCACTATTTTGTTCATTATCACTTGTCAGGTTACTACCATCTGTCGCAATAGTGCCATCATAGCTATCCATCGCTAAATAGGTCGGCGTGACAATAACTGGCGAGCTTGGATTTGAGATAATATCAAAGTTGACTTTTGTTTCTGCATTTAGGCTGTCAGCAGTATCGGGATCAATCGTAGGGGCGCCCGTTGTTTTGCTGTCGCCACCACATCCTGTTAGTCCCAAGCTAGCAGCTATAATGATCGATAAAAAATGCTTGTTCATAGTATTCCTTACTTTCAATTCTTAGTTCAGTCTTGGGTTAAAAAGTGTAATTAGCTTGCGCGGCACCGATGAAAGCATCGCTGGTTGCGGTGAAGCTATCACCTGCTTCAGTAAATGTGCCGTCTTTGCCGTAGACATAACTAACGCCTAGATCAAAACTCAATTGGTCGCTGTATTTATAGCTTGCTCCTGCTGAGTACCAGAAGCGGTCAGTATCTGGAATACTCAATGTTGCTTTACCGCCTTGCTCATCGTAAGCAAAGCCAGCACGTAACGTGATTTGTGGATTAAGATTGTATGTACTACCAATAGCCCAGCGGAATGCATCGTCATATTTTTCTTCTTTCAATAAGCAGACACCGGGTAGTTGTCCCCCAAAATTACATTCACTGCTGGTCGCTTTTAGCTCAGTGAATTTACTCCATTGGGTCCAAAATATACTGTAGTGCAAAGCGAATTGGTTATTGAGTTGGTGAAAGCCTGAAAACTCAGCGGTAGCAGGGAGGGGGGCTGCAAGTTTTGCGTCGATGGTTGAACCACGGCGATTGGCACCGAGAACTTGTCCTGAGTAATCAGTAAAGTCACCGTCAAAATCAAGGTCAACTTGTGAACGGTAAGCTAAGCCAAAACGGTTATTCTCATCAATTTCAAATAGCGTGCCTATATTCCAGCCAAATGCCCATGTCTCTCCTTCCATATTAATGGTTTTGTCGCTGGGTTTTATTGCAGGATAAAACGGTAGTGCATTCTTACCGTAATGGCGGTAAAGCTCAGCATGTGCATAAACAGCACTAACACCAACACCGATACTCCATTGGTCATTGAGTTTATAGGCAACACTTGGGTTTAAGTTTATGGTGAGCAGTGAGGTTTTACCTGCGGATGTGCCGTCATAAAAATCATCAGGGTAATCGGTTGTAACCCCGTAATTAGAGAATAAAGACATCCCCCAAGACAAACGATCATTCAGTGGTTGAACAAAGTAAGTTGAAGGTACAAATGCCAGAGGTGCGACATCTTCGGCTGTTTGTTCACCTGCTGGGGCATCATGTGCAGTGACATCAATATTAGGTAAAACAAGACTTCCTTGTGCAGAAATAGCCATTTTATCGAACTTTGTCATGCTTGCAGGGTTACGTGCAAGAACACCAGGGTTATCAGCAATAGCAGCTTCACCTGCAAATGCACGCCCTAAACCCGTTGCAGATTGTTCTGAAACTTGGAAACCAGCCGAGTAAGCCTGCGTTGAAAATAATGCAGTGGTTACGGCAATGGTGAGATAACGTTTTTTTACGGACATTATACTGCCTCTCTATATGTTGTTATTTAGCTTCTTATTCGTCCCTGAAAGGAAAAACAAAGATTAAGTACAAGAGTGAGTATAAGACCGGATTTCATTTATGTTAACTAAATGTTACGTGAAAATTAATGCTAATTTCATGTATTTAACATATTTTTAAATTGAGCGTTTAAAACGTTTAATTTAAAAATCTATAAATAAAAAAAGCATAAAAAAAAAGCTCATAAAAATATGAGCTTAGAGGAGAATTTTGCGGTTTAGATGGGCGATAGATTTAGTTGCTATCCATGTCTTCTGTTTGAGGTGCCATTAAAGGCCAGCCACCTAACTTTTTCCATTTGTTAACTATTTCACAAAATAGCTCAGCGGTACGTTCTGTATCATACAGCGCAGAATGTGCTTCACGATTGTCAAATGGGATATTTGCTGTTTGACATGCTTTCGCTAATACCGTTTGACCAAATGCAAGCCCACTTAATGCGGCGGTATCAAACGTTGCAAACGGGTGGAAAGGATTACGCTTTAATTTTGCACGCTCAGATGCCGCCATAACAAAGCTGTGATCAAACGTTGCATTGTGCGCAACCATAATGGCGCGAGAACAATCAGAGGCTTTTTGTTCTTTACGGATCTGCTTATAGATTTCTTTTAAAGCGTGCTCTTCAGATACTGCACCACGTAATGGACTAAAAGGATCACGGATCCCATTAAAATCCAACGCTTCTTTATGTAAAATCGCGCCTTCAAAAGGAGATACATGGAAGTGGATTGTTGTTGCTGGCTTTAGCCATCCATCTTCATCCATTTGTAATGTAACGGCACAGATTTCAAGTAATGCATCTGTTTTAGCGTTAAATCCCGCGGTTTCTACATCAATGACGACGGGAAAGTAGCCGCGAAAGCGACTTTTTAATGTGTTGAATTCGTTATCTTGGCTCATAACACTGCTGTCAAAATAAAGGAATGGGCTATTATGTCAGATCCATTCCTTGATACCAATTTGATCTGATGTATAAACAAAAATGGCCTGTCTCTTTTTGCTTAATGTGAAACGGGTTCTGAATCGTTAAAGCAAAGGATGTTATGGTCGATATAAAGAGAGGATTAATTTGTATCAATTAAAAGTCAGCCTTTATATTTCGAGAAGTTAGATTAAGACATTTGGATAATGACATTTCTTATTTTTAAAAAATGGCCTAGGTCATTGTATATATTGATTTTATTGTCTTCATTGCCAAGTTGGGCGGGGAAGCAATATATCGCATCACCTAATCAGTCACAGTGGAATGTTATTGTTGATACGCCGCTAGAGTGTCGTTTGTCACATCATATACCGGGTTACGGTGACGGTGAGTTCGTAGCACGTTCCAGTAAAAAACAATCTGTTGCCTTTGAATTAAAAATGTATCGTCCGATGGGAGAAACACGAAACGTCCGTCTAACTTCGATGCCTGCTCGTTGGATGCCTGGTGATTCAGCAAATACCATGACAAGACTTAAATTCTTTAAGCAGTTTGATGGCTATATTCAAGGGAAAACGGTGTGGAATATGCTTGCTGAATTAGAAGATGGGCGAAATCCTACATTTATGTATCAAGATTGGCAGCGACAAAATCGCTCATTAGAGGTTGGATTATCTGCCGTTGCGTTTCAAAAAGGTTATCAATCATTTAGCCAATGTCTGAGTAAGTTATTACCTTATGGATTTGAAGATATCGCATTTTCTGTCCTCCACTATAGTGAAAATAGCGACACATTAAATAAAATATCACAACAACGTCTTGCTCAAATTGCCGACTTTGTTCGCTATTCTGACGATATTGATTTGGTTTTAGTTGCTGCGTTTAATGACTCTATTGCTGGTACTACGGAAAGCCAAGAGATGTCAGAACGACGAGCGGAAAAACTACGTCAATATTTTCAATCATTAGGGTTACCTGCCGAGCGTGTTCAAGTGGAAGCATACGGTAAGCGGCGTCCTATTGCTGATAACTCAACCCCTATCGGACGAAACTTAAATCGTCGAGTTGTGATTTCATTAGGACAAAGTCCGATTTATTAATTAGTAATGGAAAACTGGATGGGATGGGGCTCGTTATTATTGAATGATGTAACGAGCCTTATTTTTTATTAATGCAGTTTAAAGGAAGCGATGAGCTCACAACTTGAATAGTTGTTAATGGCTTTAACTTGATTCGCAATAGCAGGGTTAGGATGTCGTTTTAAAAAGCTAATCAATGCAGATTGGCAACACCCCAAAGAATTTATATAGCTGTGGCATTGCGTTTGTTTACACTGTGGGATCAATGCAATAACTTGTTCAGAGGCAAGTTGTAAATACTTTAACTCGTAGTCTGGATCGCCATGTTGTCGCCAAAAATTAGCCATGTTATGGCAAGAAACGACTTTCATCGTTAAGAGATCCGTTAGTTGCTCGGTGTCAGTTGAATCTGCCGTGATTTCCTGAGCAATAGATAGCGCGAGTTGATAATGAACAATAGACATCAAAGGGTTATTGTTAGTCTTAGCATCATCAGCCATTAAGGTGTGTCTTTCCCACTCTGAAATATCCATGTCATTATCCTTTGTAAGTGGTAGTGTTTTGCGGTTAGAAAGCCTGTAACGCGCTAAGGTAGTTCATCTCAACTTGTTCCCAATCGACTAAGTGCCACCATGCGTCAATGTAATCAGGACGGACGTTTTGGTAACTCAAGTAGTAAGCATGTTCCCATACATCAAGCGCAAGAATTGGAGTCCCTTGTACTGTTACTGTATCCATTAACGGGTTGTCTTGGTTCGGCGTTGCTGAGATCTCGAGTCGTCCATCCACGACAGAGAGCCAAATAAATCCGGCACCAAAATGATTGGCAGCTAATGTTGAAAATGTCTCTTTAAACTTAGCAAAACTTTCAAAATGGGCATTAATTGCTTCTGCAAGCAAACCTGATGGATGGCGAACGCCTTCGGGTGACATACATTGCCAATAGAGGTTGTGATTATAGAAACCACCGCCATTATTACGCACTGCTGCAGGGTATTGAGATATATTGCTTAAAATGGTCTCAATGGGCTGGTCAGTAAGATCTGTATTTTCAATTGCAGCGATAAACTTATCAAAATAACCTCTATGGTGTTTGCTATAGTGGATCTCAACAGTTTTTGCATCAAGATAAGGTTCTAGTGCATTAAAGCCATAGGGTAGTTTTGGGAATAGATGTTTCATAAATTATACCTAGTAAAAAACGTCAACTAGATACTAATGATAACTATTATCATTATCAACCGCTGTTTTGTATGGATATTAATGAATTTTTAGCTGTGAAATTATGAATTTGATGATTAGTTAACAAAGAATTTATGGTTTTTGGTTATGATTTACATTGTTTAGATAAGGATTTTCGTTATGAATAAAGTTGTTTTAATAGCTGTTGTTGTATTAGTTGCAGTAGGTGTGGGGATTTTCAGTGTGGGTAAATTGACTGAAAAAGCAGCGAATGAGACGACAAAAAAAGTATTAAAAGAAGTAGTGAGCGCTGATTTAGCACCTGTCGCAAAAGCGATTGGTAAGCTAGAAGCCTGTGAATCTGGTGCAACTGCAGAGTTAGAAGCCTTAGGCCATACCGCAACACCATTAGGCCGGAGTTTGGCTTATATTGCTTTAGCACAAAATAGTTATTTGATGGATGATAAAGATAAAGCGCGCGTGGAACTGCAACAAGCGATTGATGCGAGTACTGATAAACCCTCAGTAGAAGAACGTAATGAGATGTTTACCAAGTTGGGTGAAGGCGCAAAACAAATGGCAGAAAAGCGTAAAGCATACGGTTTTAAAGTAAACTGTGAACCACTTTAATTGCTGATGATAGCAGTGAAAAGGAGCGATTAAGCTCCTTTTTTATTGAATTAAATTTGTTATTAATCAGATGTCTACCTTATCTTTATACTCACAGAGGTCCTCGATTAGGCAGCTGCCACAGCGCGGTTTTCTTGCAATGCAGGTATAGCGTCCGTGTAAAATTAACCAATGGTGAACATCAACTTTAAATTCTTTTGGCACAACCTTTAAGAGTTTCTCTTCAACTTGGTCGACGTTTTTCCCCATGGCAAATTTAGTTCGATTACAAACTCGGAAGATGTGAGTATCCACTGCAACTGTCGGCCATCCAAATGCCGTATTTAAAACAACATTTGCGGTCTTTCGACCAACCCCTGGTAGTGCTTCTAATGCTTCTCGGTTTTCTGGGATCTCGCCATTATGTTTATCTAAGAGAATACGGCAGGTTTTAATGACATTTTCTGCTTTAGAATTAAATAACCCAATGGTTTTTATATATTCTTTAACGCCGTCAACGCCTAAGTCGTAAATAGCTTGAGGGGTATTAGCAACAGGATAAAGCTTGTCGGTTGCTTTATTTACGCTGACATCGGTAGCTTGAGCTGAGAGTAATACCGAAATCAATAACTCGAAAGGCGTGCTCCAATGAAGCTCTGTTTCCGGGTGTGGGTTTTCAGCGCGTAAACGTTCAAGAATTTGGACGCGTTTTTGATTATTCATTTTCTATTCCAAATAAGGCTTATTGCAATATAAGTAGGGAGTGACAGAGTGAGCATCTGTCGTTGCAATTAAGCATTTTACTATTCCATTATTTTGTCGCGATATGTAATAAAAAGAAACCCAATAAGTATGATACTTATTGGGTTTGATCTTTAGTCTACGCTAGTGACGCGAGCACGTTCAACCGTTGGCTTTGATGCTTCTTTAGGCTGTTTTTGTTGACGGCGTTTATCAATCACATTTTTGGCCGCAATCATCAAACCGACACCAAGAAAGGCACCCGGTGGTAACATTGCAAGCAAGAACCCTGAATCAAAATGGAATACTTGGATTCGTAAAACTGATGCCCAGCTACCTAGTAGGCGATCAGCACCATCAAATAAGGTTCCTTTGCTCAATAGTTCTCGCATTGCGCCCAGAATGAATAGCGCAGATGTCATGCCTAACCCCATCCATAAACCATCGAGTACTGCTGGTAATGGTGCATTTTTAGAGGCAAAGGCTTCAGCGCGACCAATGATAATACAGTTGGTTACAATCAAGGCGATGAAGATCCCTAATGATTTGTATAAACCAAAAGTAAAGGCATTCATCAATAACTGTACGCAGGTTACGAGTGAGGCAATGATCATTACAAACACTGGAATACGGATCTCAGAGGGTACCCAGTGACGAATTAAAGACACAATTAAGTTTGAGCCTATCAGTACTAAAGTCGTCGCAAGCCCCAAACCTAAAGCATTTGTCACCGTTGATGAAACGGCAAGTAAAGGGCATAGGCCGAGAAGCTGAACAATGGTCGGGTTATTTAGCCATAAGCCATTTGCCATTAACTCTTTATTAGTTGTCATATCACTCACCTGCACAATCAAGTGGTTGGTTGATGATTTTATCCTGGTTTTGATCCCAGTATAACGAAATATTTTTTACTGCTTTGACGACGGCTCGCGGTGTTATGGTCGCACCTGTGAATTGATCAAATTCACCACCATCTTTACGTACTTTAAATGATGGGTCGTTATCACCATTTACCCGCTTACCATTAAAGCTGTAAATCCAGTTACTAACAGTGGTTTCAATTTTATCACCCAATCCTGGAGTTTCGTTTTGTTGTAATACACGAACGCCAGTGATCACGCCATTCATGTCTAAACCAACAATAATTTTAATTGCGCCGCTATAACCGTCAGGGGCAATCCCTTCAATTGCCACACCAACAGGCTTATTATCTTTTTTAGCGATATAAGCAGGCATCTGAGCCAATGTACCTAAACGCTTATGATCTCTTACTAAAGTACAACTTTTGTAGAGTAAGTTATCGTGGCTTGCTACGGGAATCACTTGGTTTAGAGTATCCAGTAACTGTACCCGCTGCTGCTCTGCTATACGATCTTCTGTTAGGTAGTTCGTCAGGGCTACTAGCGCTGTCGCTAAACACGCAAAAGTGGCAAGAATAGCACCGTTTTTTTTCATTGCATTAAACATGGCTGCTCTCTTAATTAGTGCCCGTAAGTACGAGGACGAGTGTAGTAATCAATAAGTGGTACACATAAGTTACCCAGTAAAACGGCAAAGGCAACGCCATCTGGGAAGCCACCCCATGTGCGGATCAGATAAATCATGACACCGATAAAGCCACCAAAAATTAAACGGCCTTTTACCGTCGTTGATGCTGTTACTGGATCGGTGGCAATAAAGAAAGCACCTAACATGGTTGCACCTGAGAATAGGTGCAACAACGGAGAGCCAGTCGTATCAGGATGAACAATGTAAACAAGGCTACTGATCACAAATAGTGACGTTAGCATAGCAACAGGGATATGCCATTGAATAACACGAAGCTTTAATAAGATTAAACCACCAACAAGGAAGCCCATGTTAATCCACTCCCAGCCAATACCTGCAATCGCGCCGTAAACAGGTTTTGTCATTGTTTCAGCCGTTGTAAACCCTGTGTGTAACGCTGTTTTTAGTGTATCTAGCGGTGTTGCCATCGTGTAACCATCAACTGACATTTTCAGTTGTGGAACACTAAATCCATCTTGAGTAAAGCCAGTAAAGATTGCATAAATACTATCCATAAAGTTAGCTGGTTGTGCACTCAATGATGCTGGTGGTAACCAGGTTGTCATCTGTACTGGGAATGAAATGAGCAGTACGACATAAGCAATCATCGCGGGGTTAAAGAGGTTTTGTCCCATACCGCCATAAAGGTGTTTTGCAATGACTATCGCAAAGAAAACACCAATAACAGTTAACCACCAAGGTGCTAATGGTGGGATTGATAAACCAATTAATACGCCAGTAAGCAGAGCTGTATTATCTCTTAAATAAGGTACAACAGGACGTTTACGCAGTTTTACAATAATCGCTTCAAATATGATTGCAGAAATAGATGCTAATACAATTTGGATCAGAGTACCGAAACCAAAGAAGTAGCATTGAGCAATAACGCCAAATACCGAGCATAATATAACTGTACGCATAATAGCGCTGGTGCTTCGGCGGTTATGGTCATGGGGTGAACTGGCAATATTAAACGCCACGGTTAATCTTCCTCAATGTTTTGTTGTTCTTTGGCGGCTTGTTGTGCCGCTTTTCTTGCTTTAGCGCGAGCGACGGCAGCAGCAACAGCGGCTTTTTTCGGATCAACGTTTTCAGCTTCAACTACAGGTTCAGGTGCTGATTCTGCTTGTGCTTCTGTTTGTTGTGCGGCTTTTCTTGCTTTAGCACGAGCGACGGCAGCAGCAACAGCGGCTTTTTTCGGATCAACGTTTTCAGCTTCAACTATAGATTCTGGTGCTGATTCTGCTTGTGCTTCTGTTTGTTGTGCGGCTTTTCTTGCTTTAGCACGAGCGACGGCAGCAGCAACAGCGGCTTTTTTCGGATCAACGTTTTCAGCTTCAACTACAGGTTCAGGTGCTGATTCAGCTTGTGCCTCTGCTTGTTGTGCGGCTTTTCTTGCTTTAGCGCGAGCCACGGCAGCAGCAACAGCGGCTTTTTTCGGATCAACGTTTTCAGCTTCAACTTCAGATTCTGGTGCTGATTCAGCTTGTGAGTCTGTTTGTTGTGCAGCTTTTCTTGCTTTAGCACGAGCGACGGCAGCAGCAACAGCGGCTTTTTTCGGATCAACGTTTTCAGCTTCAACTACAGGTTCAGGAGCTGATTCTGCTTGTGTCTCTGCTTGTTGTGCGGCTTTTCTTGCTTTAGCACGAGCGACGGCAGCAGCAACAGCGGCTTTTTTCGGATCAACGTTTTCAGCTTCAACTATAGATTCTGGTGTTGATTCCGCTTGTGCTTCTGTTTGTTGTGCGGCTTTTCTTGCTTTAGCACGAGCGACGGCAGCAGCAACAGCGGCTTTTTTCGGATCAACGTTTTCAGCTTCAACTTCAGATTCTGGTGTTGATTCCGCTTGTGCTTCTGTTTGTTGTGCGGCTTTTCTTGCTTTAGCGCGGGCGACGGCAGCTGCGACAGCATCTTTTTTACTGTCATTTTCAGCAGCGGTTTGGTTATTTGCTGTAGCTTCTTTTTCAGCCTTACGTTCACGAGCTTGACGCTTACGCTCTTCACGTAATTTCGCCATTTCACTGTTATCTGGCAGGCTTTCTGAAGTTGCACCTTGTGCTGAAGCTGCTTGTTTTGCTTTTGCTTTTGCAATCGCTGCTGCAACAGCCGGTTTCACTTCTGCTGTATCTGCTTTAGCGGCTGCTGCTTGTTTGGCTTTTACGCGGGCAATAGCGGCAGCGACTGCATCATCACCCCCAGTTTTCGCCATTTCATCACGACGAGAATCAGCCGCTTTTTTAAAGCGGTTTTCACGTTCAGCCTTATCACGTTCCATGCGTGCTTGTTTGGCTTCAAAGCGTTGGCGAGCTCGTTCTGCATTCATTTCATCTTGGCTACGTGCCCAGATCTCAGCTTTTGCTTGGCGATAGTACTGAACAAGAGGGATCTCACTTGGACAGACATATGCACAAGCACCGCACTCAATACAATCTTGCAGATTATATTCTTCACACTTGTCGTAATTTTGATCCTTGGCGTACCATTGTAATTGCTGTGGGAGCAATGATGATGGGCAAACATCCGCACAAGCAGAACAACGGATACATGCCATTTCATAGGTATGTAATGGGAGTTCTTTGCGTTTTGGTGCCAAAATACAGTTTGTTATTTTGGTGATCGGTACATTGGAATGTGGGAGTGTAAATCCCATTAACGATCCACCAATGATCACACGAGGATGTTTTTTATCGGCTTTATAACCAAACTTATCTAACAAGTAGGCAATCGGCGTACCTAACATAGCAAAAACATTACCACGTTTCTTAAAGGCTTCACCGGTTAGCGTAACAACACGCTCAATTAGTGGTTCACCGTCGATAATGGCGCGTTTAATTGCAAAAGCAGTACCTATGTTTTGCATGATAACGCCAACAGAAGTTGAACGTGACTGACTTGGTACTTCTCTGCCTGTTAAAATTTTAACTAACTGCTTTGAGCTACCTGATGGATATTTTGTTGGTACAACACGTATCAGAATGTTGTCTGCTTCGGTGACATGCTGCTCAAGGGCTTTAATCGCTTCAGGTTTGTTATCTTCAATACCGATGATTGTTAGCTTTGGGCTAATAATATGGCGAAGAATACGAACCCCTTCGATCACTTCTTCAGCATAATCGCGCATGAGTCGGTCATCGGCAGTAATATATGGCTCACACTCAGCCGCGTTGATAATTAAAATATCAACATTACCTAAACCGCCTTGAAGTTTTCTTGCGGTAGGGAAACCAGCACCACCTAATCCAGCGATACCACTCAAACGGATTGTTTCGATCAGTTCTGCGGGATCACGATCTTGATAATCGGCATAGGTTTTTTTCTCTCCCCAAGTATCGGTGTGATCTGGGTGAAGAACGATACATAAATCGCTTAAACCTGAAGGGTGAGCAGTCGTACGTTGTTCAATGGCTATTACTGTACCAGATGTAGGCGCATGAACAGGGACACACATTGCAATGTCACCTTGTGTTAGAGCTTGACCTTTTTGTACTTTGTCACCAACAGCAACAATAATGTCACCTTTAGAACCAATATGCTGCTTAAGTGGTAAAACGAGTTCTTGTGGAATGCCAGCACTAACGATAGGTGCTTGATTTGAGATTTTTTTATTTTCAGCGGGATGAATACCGCCGTGGAAATCCCACAACTTACCTTGTTTAATTTGCTCAATGATAGATAGCATAACTACGACTCTACCTTTTCTGTACTCGGTGCATCACTGATATTTACGATTGGAATTTGGTTTAGTTGCCATTTCCAATTATCAGGCGTTTCTTTAACTGGGATCATTTCGATACAGTCAGTAGGGCAGGGAGCAACACAGAGATCGCAACCTGTACATTCGTCTTTGATAACCGTATGCATAGATTTAGTGCCGCCAACAATGGCATCGACAGGGCACGCTTGAATACATTTAGTACAGCCAATGCACATATCTTCATGAATAAATGCGACTTTTTTAATGTTTTCTTCTGTACCTTGGGTAGAATCAGGAACATCAACACCCATCAAGTCAGCTAATTTTTCAATAGTAACTTGACCGCCAGGAGGACACTTATTGATCACATCGCCATTGGCAATCGCTTCTGCGTAAGGGCGACAGCCAGGATAGCCACATTGACCACATTGGGTTTGCGGAAGAATACTGTCGATTTGTTCAACAATAGGATCGGCTTCAACTTTAAATTTAACCGAAGCAAACCCAAGAATTAGTCCGAAAATGGCAGCCAGAATAACGATGGCAATGACTGCGATAAGGATCCCACTCATTACAATTTCACCAATCCAGTAAAGCCCATAAATGCAAGAGACATTAGCCCTGCGGTGATCATCGCAATGGATGCGCCTTTGAATGGCTCAGGTACATCAGCGGCAGCAATGCGTTCACGCATAGAAGCAAATAAAACAAGCACAAGTGAGAAACCCACTGCAGCACCAAAACCATAAATAACGGATTCAATAAAGTTATGACGCTCATTTACGTTTAATAAGGCGACACCTAACACCGCACAGTTAGTGGTGATAAGTGGTAAGAAAATACCTAATAAACGATAAAGCGTTGGGCTTGTTTTATGTACGACCATTTCTGTGAATTGCACAACAACGGCAATGACTAGAATAAAGCTTAGTGTGCGTAGGTACTGAATCCCTAATGGATCCAAAATGTAAGTTTCAACAAGATAAGCACAAACAGAAGCAAGCGTCAGCACAAAAGTGGTTGCTAAGCCCATTCCAATAGCTGTTTCTAATTTTTTAGATACGCCCATAAATGGACATAAGCCTAAAAATTTAACGAGTACAAAGTTGTTAACCAACACAGTACCAATAAGTAATAGGAGGTATTCAGTCATACCGGCTTCATTATTATTAAAAGAGATCTAAACATTATCTGATTTTGTTGCCGTTATAACAACTCCTGTGGTGTAGGGTTTTAGTGATTATTGTGTTTTTCATAAAGATAGATCATGAAATATAAGTTTTTAATTTAGTTACTACGGCTTTGTTTAGCTGTGCGATCAAAAAACACCCACTGCATATGACGCAGAAGTTATCAGTTTTTGGTTTTGTGTTTATTAATTGTTATTTGACTGTATGCCTTAGTCAGAAAGCTTGTGATGATGAGTTAAGTTTTCGCAAAATATGTTTGGATAGCTTGTAAAGCCGTTTTAAACCTCGTTTTATGTAAGGGCACTTGTGATCATCGTGTGAGATGATGGCATCATTGAATGAGCATAGGATAGATGTGATGGATATTTTATTATTGAGTAACGGTAAAATTGCAGGTAATACCCATGTAATGGAATTTGCGGGTGATGCAATTGTTGAGCAAGTTAAGCGAACTGGCGCTAAACATTTTCTTGTTATTCCTTATGCTGTGATTCGATCGAGTCATGATGATCGTGTGGCGATGGTACAAGCGACATTTGATCGTTTAGGTATTGATTGTGTTGCAACAGGTATTCATCAAGCAGCCGATCCAGTTAAAGCCATTGAGGAAGCTGAAGGAATTATTGTAAGTGGTGGTAATACATGGGTTTTAAATAAAAAACTTCATGACTTAGGTTTAGTTGGACCGTTACGTAAGGCGGTATTAGCGAAAGGTATTCCCTATATTGGTTGGAGTGCAGGTACCAATATTGGTTGCCCAACTATTCGTACCACTAACGATATGCCGATTGTCACCAGTGCAGTGCTAAGCTCACTTAACTTTGTTCCTTTCCAAATAAACCCGCATTATCTAGAAGCGTCGGTTGAAGGTCATATGGGAGAAACCCGTGATGAGCGTATTCAAGAGTTTTTAGAAGTGAATAAGCATGAGCCGGTTGTGGGGATTCCAGAAGGAACATGGCTGCAGTTATTAGATAGAGAGTTAAGCTACCACACAGCAAATGGTAAGCCATTAAAGCTATTCCAGTATGGCGTTGAGCCTGTTTATTTTGAGGAAGGGCAAGATATTCAATTTATGATGGAATATAGCTGTTAATACATCAGACAATATTCTACTAAAGAAAAGCCAGCGTTATGCTGGTTTTTTTATAGTGGTTATGTGGAGGGCTTTCATTTTACAAAATTGCTCCCAGATGCTTATAAAATAATGCTTGATTTTTAGAATAGTAGATTTGACCAGTGTTTAACTTAGTTATCCACAAAAACTGTGGATAAGTGTGTTGATTTCATCTTGTAAACGTATTGGAGAGTGGTAGTTTGCATTCATCACTTTGTTATGTTTGAGAGGGATGATGATAAAAAGGTACTAATTTCAAATACTATTATTGACTAGATGCATATCTATAAGAGCCATTGTTAAGCAGACAGATATTACTGATGGTTGCTTTTCATTGAGCTAAAAAATTGAACAGAATAGGTATAAGCTGTGGATGTAAACGTTAATGTTTAATTGTTTTTTAAAGGTTAACGGTATGAAGCTTAGATGTTTCTTTGAAGGGGAGAGCATAATACGTGTTACAACATGGTCGGTCAATTGATCTGGATTCATTTTTCTGCTTTATATTAATATTTAGGTAATAATTTCATAAAAAGAGATAAAAAAAATCATATATTTTTTAATTTTTTTGCTCATTGTGAAATTCACCATTTAATAATATTAAATACAATATTGTTATTAATTAATGAGTTATGGTTTTATTTCTGCGGTGGTAAACATCAATATTCTGAAATTCAGAACGACATATAAGCCTGGCTTATTTATCCTTCATTTATATTCACGTGGTAACTTTTACCTTGCCCGCCCTTCGCTTTATGATTCATTCCACATTAAGTTCCTGGATTCGAGTCAGGCATTTAAACTTATGATTTAAGATAAGGGTACTTAATGCCTACACGTCAAATTTAGCTTAACGTTTTGCTTATAAGTTGAGTTAGCTTTTTACAATATAATGTTGTTTGCTTCAATATTAGTTAGTTAAGACCCAAAGGGGGCTATTTACAGACTGTTGTAAATAGTTGTGGTCTTTTATTCTGTGAGTCATGTTTGGTGTTCAAACTCTTAGTATTCACTTAACTAATATTGAAGCTATTTTTTTATCTGCAATTTAGTTTCTTCATCGCAAGTATTTCCAGTAGTTGACATTACTAATGGTCTATCCACAATGTAAACAGTAATTTATTGCTGGATATGTAATTTATGAGCGACTTATTTTCTCTTGCTTCTGAATATTCACCATCAGGCGATCAACCTACCGCTATTGCTCAATTGGTTGATGGTTTAGATTCAGGACTAGCGCACCAAACGTTACTTGGCGTAACAGGTTCAGGTAAAACTTTTACCGTGGCTAATGTTATTGCCCAAGCTAATCGACCGACTTTGATCCTTGCACCAAATAAAACGTTGGCAGCACAGTTATATGGTGAGATGAAAGAGTTCTTTCCAAATAGTGCTGTAGAATACTTTGTATCCTACTATGACTATTACCAGCCCGAAGCGTATGTGCCTACAACGGACACATTCATTGAAAAGGATGCGTCGGTTAATGCGCATATTGAGCAGATGCGACTATCAGCAACCAAAGCATTAATGGAACGACGCGATGTTATTATTATCGCTTCTGTGTCTGCGATCTATGGTTTGGGTGATCCTGATTCTTACCTAAAAATGATGCTACATGTTCGGCGTGGTGATTTTCTTGATCAGCGTGACATTCTTCGTCGTCTGGCTGAGTTGCAATATACCCGTAATGATATGGCCTTTGAGCGCGGTACTTTTCGAGTTCGTGGGGAAGTGATTGATATTTTCCCTGCAGAGTCAGAAAAAGAAGCGATTCGTCTTGAGTTATTTGATGATGAAGTGGAATGTATTTCATCCTTTGATCCCCTGACTGGCAGTATCACGCATCGTGATATGCCGCGTACTACTATTTACCCTAAAACACACTATGTGACGCCACGAGAGAAAATCTTAGACGCGATTGAAGGGATAAAAAAAGAACTGGTTTTGCGCAAAGAGCAGTTTTTAGGAAACAATAAACTCGTCGAAGAGCAGAGAATTAGTCAGCGCACACAATTCGATATTGAAATGATGAATGAGCTAGGTTTTTGCTCTGGTATTGAAAACTACTCACGTTATCTTAGTGGGCGTGCTGAGGGTGAGCCACCACCAACATTGTTTGATTACTTACCTGCTGATGGCTTACTGATCATTGATGAATCACACGTAACTGTGTCGCAAATTGGCGCGATGTACCGTGGTGATCGCTCTCGTAAGGAAAACTTAGTTGAATATGGATTCCGTCTTCCTTCTGCGCTTGATAACCGACCGATGAAGTTTGAAGAGTTTGAATCGTTAGCGCCTCAAACGATTTATGTGTCAGCCACACCGGGTAATTATGAGATTGAAAAGTCGGGTAATGATATAGCAGAGCAGGTGGTACGCCCAACGGGATTACTTGATCCTGAAATTGAAGTACGCCCTGTTGGTACACAAGTGGATGATTTGCTTTCTGAAATACATATTAGAGAGAAAAAAGGTGAGCGAGTATTAGTTACAACCCTTACTAAGCGTATGGCAGAAGATCTCACTGAGTACCTTACAGAGCATGGTGTGAAGGTGCGTTACTTACACTCTGATATTGATACCGTAGAGCGGGTGGAAATTATTCGCGATTTACGATTAGGTGAGTTTGATGTGCTAGTGGGCATTAACTTATTGCGCGAAGGGTTAGACATGCCCGAAGTGTCATTAGTTGCGATTCTAGACGCTGATAAAGAAGGTTTTTTGCGATCTGAACGTTCATTAATACAGACGATTGGTCGAGCTGCTCGTAATATAGAGGGTAGAGCGATTCTGTATGGTGACCGTATTACAGGTTCAATGGCGCGTGCAATTAACGAAACCCAGCGACGTCGTGAAAAGCAAATTGAATATAACCTTGAGCACGGTATTACACCTCAAAAGTTGAATAAGAAAATTGGTGACATTCTTGAATTAGGCGCTCCAAGTTCACGAGGAAAGTCGCGAAATAAAGCGGCAGATCTTCACAAAGTGGCAGAAAGCAAAGGAACGTATTCAGCGCTTTCGCCACAAGAGCTCGAATCACAAATTCAAGTACTGGAAAAACAAATGTACGACTTTGCACAAAATCTTGAATTTGAACAAGCGGCAGAAACACGCGATAAGATCCATAAACTAAGGCAGCAATTTATCGCCAATAGTTAATTGGTTATTGGCTATTTTTCTTGTGGATCTTGAATTTTAGGTAAAAAAAAGCCAACCGATAAAAAAGGTTCGGTTGGCGTCATTGTTTTAGTGAAAAAAATCCACAAACAACGTCAGTTGGCTAGGTTGACTCTTAAATTAAGAGTCACGTTATATAAAGCATGTAGTGTGCCAACTTTTAAAAGTCGTATTTTTTTATACAATCCAGCGTGTTTTCTGTCTTTGGGTAGCACTTATTTGCTTGCGCCACAGCACAAATAAAAACAAATATTCGCAATTTGCGAATCAATTTGCGAGTCAATATGAGATAATTGAAAAAAAAGAAATCTATCCCCCATATTTTTTTCTATTGATTACAATTAGTTTAAGGGGCTTGTTTTAGGAGGAGCAATGGAGAGCAGAATGCAGCAACGCCAAGTATTAATGGTTGAAGATACAGCGTCAGTTGCGGCCTTGTACAAATCTTACTTAAACCCTCTTGGACTTAATGTAAGCATTGTTGGTACAGGGAAGGAAGCACTGAGCTTTATTCAAGATATAATTCCTGATCTAATTTTATTAGATCTCCGTTTACCTGATATGACGGGAATGGAAGTGCTTGAACGTGTGAGAAAAGAGCACGGTAATGTTCCTGTTGTAATAATGACTGCACATGGTTCGATTGATATAGCGGTTGAAGCTATTCGTTATGGCGCACAAGACTTTTTAATTAAACCTTGTGAGGCTGATCGATTACGAATTACGGTAAACAAAGCGCTTAAAGCCGAAAGTAAATCGAATACCAGTACTCAATCCAAGCAATCAGATGGAGCACAATACCAAGGATTTATTGGTAATAGTTTACCAATGCAGGCGGTATATCGCGTTATTGAATCTGCAGCTTCAAGTAAAGCGACGGTATTTATCACGGGTGAAAGTGGTACGGGTAAAGAAGTGTGTGCAGAAGCGATTCATGCAGCCAGCCCACGTCATGATAAACCGTTTATTGCTCTAAACTGTGCTGCTATACCTAAAGATCTCATTGAAAGTGAATTGTTTGGCCATGTAAAAGGTGCCTTTACAGGAGCTTCAACGGAGCGACAAGGTGCCGTTGAAATGGCACATCATGGTACGCTAATGCTTGATGAGCTATGCGAAATGGATCTTGATTTGCAAAGTAAATTGCTACGATTTATTCAAACTGGAACCTATCAAAAAGTCGGCTCATCAAAAATGAGTAGTGTTGATGTCCGTTTTGTTTGTGCAACTAACCGAAACCCTTGGGAGGAAGTGCAAGAAGGCAGATTTCGAGAAGATCTTTACTACCGTTTACATGTTATTCCTATCTCTTTACCGCCGTTACGGGAGCGTGGCGGAGATATTATAGAGATTGCTCATGCATTATTAGGTTTGATGTCGTTGGAAGAAGGTAAAAGCTTTAGTCGTTTTTCTGAGCCAGTTTTACGGTTATTTGAGTCCTACTCTTGGCCTGGTAATGTACGTGAATTACAAAATGTGATCCGTAATATTGTGGTTTTAAATACTGATGATGAAGTCAAACTTGAAATGGTTCCGCCGCCTATTAATTCAATTAACGGTGTAGAAATTGCATCTTATCCTAAGGCTCTACCTGAGAAAGTACAGAGAGAAAGCCTTGCTGATGAATCTATTTATTCACATGATCATCATAAAAATAAAATTGAGCCGCTCTGGGTTGTAGAAAAAAGAGCGATACAATGGGCGATTGATGCTTGCGATGGCAATATTCCAAGAGCCGCAGGCTTACTAGAAGTCAGTCCATCAACGATATATCGTAAATTGCAATCTTGGCAAGACACTAATACCAGTGCTAGGGAGATGGATTAAATGCCAACAACGATAAATTCTGAGACAATTAAACGCCTTGCTGATGAAGTTGGTGAGGACACCGTGTCATTGCTATTAAATGTTTTCAGTGATGAATTAGAACAGTATTCAAAGCAATTATCGGCACATCCTTCCGTTGATCAAATTGGCGAAATTAGCCATGCAATAAAAAGTAGCGCCGCAAGTTTTGGCGCGGACGATTTAGCATTAATGGCACAAGAATGTGAATATCGAGTAAAACAAGGACAAGATGATTGGATGATTGACCATTTGCCTGAATTTAGACAAATGGTCGAAGGTATGGTGGTTGAATATAAGCAACTAGCAGGAAACAATGAGCTTATCAACCGCATGCTTTAACTTGTCTCGGTCATGTCTCCACTCATGATTACTGGATGCAAGATCTTCAATTTGCAGATTAAATTTATTGTTTAAATCTGTATGAAGTTTATCGGTCAAGATTGTATCTATCTTGCGTCCATTCATTGCTCTTTCACACCAATGTAACATGGTCTCTAGTGACATTTTCCCAGCAGGGCCATGTTCCTTATCTAGGTTAGTAATAAACACGATTTGTGCGTTACTGTTTTTTAACGCGATACCTAAATCACGTAACAGTAAGATAGGCATAACGCTTGTTAAGAAACTACCAGGGCCGAGTAATATCAAATCAGCTTGATTGATTGCGTTTAAAGCTTCTTTTGTTGCCGGCACTGCGGGCTCAAGATAAAGACGTTTAGGTACTTCTTGTAATTCATCAACACTGGTTTCACCATTTATAATCTCGCCACTGTAGGTAATGGCAGCGAGATCTGATGGGTGTTCTGACATTGGAATGATCTGAGTTTCAACATTTAGCATATCTCGGATCAGATTAATGGCATCAAGTGGGCGAATCGAGAGGTTATCTAATGCTGTAAGCATTAAGTTACCGAGGTTATGACCATTCAACTCACCATTACCTTTAAAACGGTATTCAAAAATCATCGAACCAATCGATGGCTCTGTAATTAATTGATTAATACAGTTACGCATATCGCCCCAAGCAATACCGCCTTGGCAAGCTCTAATACGACCCGTTGAACCACCATTATCGGTTGTTGCGACAATACCCGTTACTTTTGAACCGTAACAAGAAAGCGAGGATAGGATCCGTCCTAGGCCATGACCGCCACCGATGGCAACAATATTCTTTTTCAATTTATCTGCCTTAAGTATAGTGTTGGCTTTTTAATATTGCTTATAAGCGTTCAGGTTATCAAAAAATGTATTGTATTGCATTTTTTGCTGTGTAAATTACCTGTGGTATCTCACTTAAAATAGATTAGTGGCTTGTTTTAATCATACTCATTAAATAATCGTAAGTATTCAAACAGGTTGGCTTATTGAGTAAATGCTGCTTATCGATAGTAGGTAACGGTAATATTTCTAACCAACGTTGACATAACCAGCTGAGGTTATTGAAGTCTTTGGATTTGTATAGCTCATCAAGATCAGGGAATTTTTCAAACATTTTCTTCAGCCGAATCGCAAGTAATTGTTGCTCTTTATTGATTGCGATTTCTTCCCAGCAGGGTAAAGGCGTCGTTTCTCCCCAAAAAACACCATCGGTTGTTTGTTTTATCGACTGGATCTTAAAGTTATTATGACCTGAAACGGTGAGTTTTATAAACGGGGAGCCTTGCTCTTGGTTGAAATCATCAATCGTGACACGAGTACCGATATGAAATAAATGTTGAGCTTCCTTTCGATTGCTATACATACAAATACCTAACCCATCTTTTGAAGCGAGTGCCGCTTTCAAGGTAGGTGTTTGATCGACTGGCGAGATATAGATTTGCATCCGACCAGTAGGAAGAACATGGCGCTTTTGAAAAAGTAGCGGTAATACTTTAGCCATAAGGAACTCCATAGTAAGATTAGCAATGCCTAGCTATGTAGACAATGCAAAACTAATGCCGACTAAAAGTTAAGGCGTTCACGTGGCTTTGTCATTGAGTTCATGAGCTTTTAATCAAAGTGTGTCTGCTTTTGACTTAATTTTAAGTTAATCAAGCTTAATGTTGATTGCAGTTTGAAAATCAACATTTGCAAAATAACATTAGTTCAGTGTCATTTTTGACGCTCAATTATTGATAATGCCGTGTCGGTAGGAAGCAGTTCTAAATGCCCTAACTCATCAAAATACCAACCTTTTATGAGCCCTTTATCACGCATATCTATAAAACCATCAATGACTTGCTGAGCAGCATTTTGTGCTGATTCTGCATCAATACCGTCTTCTCGCTGTAAATAGAGAGCGATATCTTCGATTGAAGCCGATTCCATTATATTTGCCATAATACCCTCACTTTTATTGGTAAATTGTGGCTTAAATTATTAACTAGTATTGTCGTGATCTTACTCGAAAGGTAGAATACAGAGTGTTTTTTTCCAATATTTGTCAAATACGGAAAAACTCTGATACTTTTATATTAAGAAATGCTGTTGTGTAATATTATTTCAAGGAATGATTTGCTTTGCATAACTGCCATAACTCCGAGCATTTTTCACTAAGTTACTAAGTGATGTTGGACATTATATATACGTCCAAAAGTTGATAGGTGATTAATGCCAGTGACGATTTGTCACCAGGGTTTATTTAGAAATGAATTGACCTCCCGTATTTGGAAAGGTGTTCCGTGGCGAAACAATTAGAAGATAGTTTCCATCGTAAGTTTTACTACTTGCGACTCTCTGTTACAGATGTCTGTAACTTCAAATGTACCTATTGCTTGCCAGATGGCTATCATCCAACAGAAAAGAAAAAACCTTCTTTTCTAACATTGGATGAGATTCAGCGAGTTGCATCAGCGTTTGCTGAGTGTGGCACCAGTAAAATACGTATCACAGGTGGTGAGCCGAGTTTACGTCGTGATTTTACTGATATCATCAAAACGGTAGCTGAAATTCCTGGGATCAATAAAGTAGCGACAACCACTAATGGTTATCGTATGGCTAAGCACGTCCACGAATGGCGCGATGCTGGCCTAACGCATATCAATGTGAGTGTTGATAGTCTTGATCCTAAAATGTTTTATCAAATTACCGGTGAGAATATGTTCCATCAGGTAATGGATGGCATTGATGCGGCTTTTGATGCTGGCTTTGAGCAAGTTAAAATCAATACGGTACTTCTTAAAGACCTTAATTCACAAGAGTTACCTAAGTTTTTAGAGTGGATTAAAACTCGTCCAATTCAATTACGTTTTATTGAATTGATGCAAACTGGCGAAATGGACAGTCTTTTTCAAAATCATCACCTTTCAGGGGTGAGTATTCGTAATCATTTGATCGCTAATGGTTGGCTACTGAAAATAAAAGGTAGTAATGACGGCCCAGCACAAGTTTTTTGTCACCCCGATTATATGGGCGAAATTGGCTTGATCATGCCTTACGAAAAGAATTTCTGTCAAAGCTGCAACCGTTTACGAATTTCTGCGAAAGGTAAATTACATCTTTGTTTGTTTGGTGAACAAGGTGTTGAGTTGCGTGATTTACTGGCAAGTGATGATCAAAAAGAATTATTAATTGCACGTATTCAAGCAGGGCTAGGTGAAAAAGCGGTAAGCCATTTCTTGGATGAAGGCAAAACAGGTATGACGCCAAACCTAGCATCCATTGGCGGTTAATTCTGTCTACTTTTCCTAATTTTAGAGAACCTAGTTGAGATAAATATCTCTACTAGGCTTCGTATCGCTTCGTTGAGGAACGATTAAATAATGAATCAATTTACACACATTAATGCATCAGGTGAAGCCAACATGGTTGATGTTTCTGCTAAAGCGGAAACCGTTCGTGAAGCACGTGCAGAAGCTTTTGTTCATATGGCAGCAGAAACGTTAGAGCTGATTGTGTCAGGTCAGCATCATAAAGGTGATGTGTTCGCAACAGCGCGCATTGCTGGCATTCAAGCGGCCAAAAAAACATGGGATCTGATCCCACTTTGTCATCCGTTGCTACTTTCGAAAGTTGAAGTACAGTTAGAAGCGATTCCAGCTGAAAACAAAGTCCGTATTGAGTCTTGCTGTAAGCTAGCGGGTAAAACGGGTGTAGAGATGGAAGCATTAACTGCTGCTTCTGTTGCTGCATTAACGATTTATGATATGTGTAAAGCGGTACAAAAAGATATGGTGATTAGCCAAGTGCGTCTGCTAGAAAAAACAGGCGGTAAATCAGGTCACTTTAAGGTAGAAGCATGATTAAGGTTCTCTTTTTTGCTCAAGTAAAAGAGCTTGTAGGTACAGATAGCCTTGAAATTGATATGGTTTATTCTACAGCTGATGCGCTACGTGAAGCATTGGCAACACGTGGCGATAAATGGCAATTGGCATTAGAATCAGGCAAGTTACTTGTTGCTGTCAATCAAACTATTTGTTCACTAGATACGCCATTAACTGATGGTGATGAAGTCGCATTTTTTCCACCAGTAACAGGGGGATAAGTGATGATTTCTGTTCAGTTTGATGATTTCTCGGTTGCTGATGAATACGAAAAGTTAGCAGAAGGCACAGAAGCTGGTGCCGTTGTAACTTTTATCGGTAAAGTACGTGATTTTAATCAAGGTGATGCTGTGACGGGACTATCTTTAGAGCATTATCCTGGAATGACGGAAAAATCGCTTCAAGAGATCGTTGATCAAGCACACCAACGTTGGCCATTGCTTAAAACACGTGTCA
This sequence comes from Photobacterium sp. GB-36, assembly GCF_003026135.1. Taxonomy (NCBI): domain Bacteria; kingdom Pseudomonadati; phylum Pseudomonadota; class Gammaproteobacteria; order Vibrionales; family Vibrionaceae; genus Photobacterium; species Photobacterium sp. GB-36. Next base: position 86,945 of record NZ_PYNY01000002.1, read on the forward strand.
TTCACCGTGTAGGTGATTTGGCATTAGGTGATCAGATTGTGTTTGTGGGTGTAACAAGTGCCCACCGTGGCGCAGCTTTTGAAGCGTGTGAGTTCATCATGGATTTTTTAAAAACCCGTGCACCTTTTTGGAAAAAAGAACAAACACCAGAGCAAAGCCGTTGGGTGGATGCTCGAGAAACGGATACATCAGCCGCTGATCGCTGGAAATAGCAAATGAATAAAAGAAAGGAGCCGCAAGGCTCCTTTTTTTTACTTATAAAGCAGTAGATGGTTCTAGGTTATTGCGATTGATCATTCTTCTTGTTTTTATCACGTGTTATCACGCTAGATGGTACGTAATTAGGGCGAAAACGTGATGGGCTTGGGCGTGACGCACAACCTACTGGTCTCATAGAATACTCTTTAAAATGGAATTAAGTGGGTTATTCTTTAATATTTTTTAAATAAAGCATAAATACTTTACATTAATAATATTACCCCTCTTTTTTATGTTTTGTATGTAAAATCATGGATAAACATGTCGATATAATAAAACTATCTATCAGTGAAATTGTTAATCATTTTTAGTTATTTAAAAATAAGAAATAAAGTTTTATGGCAGATTAGAGGCGAACTGTGTAGATGTGTGCCATATTTTAAATGCGGTTAGTTATTAAATAGAAATTAGTTGCTGGTGTTAGACCAAGCAGGATAAGTGGTAATTGAGGTCTACTGGCATAGCTTGACAGCGGAGGGTTCAATGAAGCACAGACGCGTATCTAATAAAAAAATGAAACAAATTATGCATGATATTGGTATGACAGATCAGCCAGAGGATAATGAGTCGCAATTGTTATTAGAGCAAAGAGAGCAATCAGTAAGTGACGATAAACAATTGATTCAGTTAGATAGCGAAAATAAGTAATTTCCACATATTTCTTATAATAGTTGAATAAAAAAGCATCGATAGTATCGATGCTTTTTTGTGCGTGAAACAAAAATGTAAATATAATGTTGCTTTAGTGTTTGGTTTTTTAGGTTTCATAAGCTGCATTTTGGGTTTTTATTGAGTTTATTTACTGCTTATTTGGTTATATGTTGGTTTTATATAGTGTTATTTTCTATTTTTTGAGTGTTTATAGAAATGAAACGTTAATTACATTGTTATTAATAGTATTAAAAACTAATGAATAGTGATCTTATTAGCATAAAGAAGCTTTTAATTGTTAAAATATGGTAAATATATTTATATTCTGGTAACGTTTTGAATAATTCTTCGGTTTGATCGGCCTGTTTTAGGATAAAAACTAGCCAATAAAGCTATTTAGAGTAGCCAAATGAAGAACGTCACGGACGTAATAAACTGATGTATTGGAGTAATGCATGTACAAGAATAAAATCACTCAAGCACTCATGATGAGTGCAAGTTTTGCCGTAGCCGCCACTTCTTTTTCTTCTTTTGCGGCACAAGTTCCCTCTGATGTAAAACTTGCTGATAAGCAAGAGCTTGTTCGCGGTAATGGAACCGAGCCAGAATCGCTAGATCCGCAAAAAGTATCAGGTGTACCTGAATCAAATGTTATTCGTGATTTACTTGAAGGGTTAGTAAACCAAGATAGTAAAGGTAACTTAGTACCAGGTGCCGCTAAGTCGTGGGATACAACAGATAATAAAACTTGGATCTTCCACCTTCGTGAAGATGCAAAATGGTCTAATGGCGATCCTGTAACAGCTGAAGATTTTGTTTATACATGGCGTCGTTTAGCGGATCCAAAAACAGCATCTCCTTACGCGTCATATATTCAAATGACAACAATGGCAAACGCCGAAGATATCATTGCAGGGAAAAAACCAGCAGATACATTAGGCGTTGAAGCGGTTGATACACATACTTTAAAAGTAACATTGGATAAGCCAGTGTCTTACTTCGCATCCATGCTTGTTCATACTTCAATGAAACCTGTAAATCAAAAAGCAGTGGAAAAGTTTGGCGATGATTGGACGAAAGTAGGTAACTATGTATCTAACGGTGCATACAAGTTAGATAAGTGGGTGGTTAACGAGCGTATTGTACTGACTCGTAATGAGAATTACTGGGATAACAAAGATACCGTTATTAACAAAGTAACGTTCTTACCGATTGAAAACCAAGTTGCTGCAATGAACCGCTTCTTAGCGGGTGAGCTAGATATGACGTACGAAATGCCAAACGAGCACTTTAAACGTCTGCAAAAAGAATACCCACAAAATGTGAAAGTTACGCCATATCTATGTTCGTACTACTACGAATTTAATATGACACGTAAACCTTTTGATGATGCAAACGTACGTAAAGCACTGTCATATGCCATTGATCGTGATGTATTGGCGAAATTTATCGTAGGTAAAGGAGAAACGCCAGCTTACAACTTTACACCATTGGCAACCAATGGCTTAGACGTTGATATGCCTGAGTACTCGAAGCTTGATCCAAAGCAACGCTTAGCGAAAGCAAAAGAGTTATTGAAAGCGGCGGGTTACGACCAAAATAATCCTCTGAAATTTAGCCTGCTTTACAATACATCTGAAAACCACAAGAAAGTGGCTGTTGCGATAGCTTCAATGTGGAAAAAAGGCTTAGGCGTTAGTGCAACGCTAGAAAACCAAGAGTGGAAGAGCTACCTCGATGCTAAACGTCAGGGGAACTTTGATGTTTCACGTGCAGGCTGGTGTGGTGACTACAATGAAGCATCAACATTCCTAGCTATTATGCGAAGTGATCATTCACAAAACTACCCGAAATATTCAAGTGCTGATTACGATAAAGCGATTGATGATGCGGTACTAGCAACAACAGATGCACAGCGTTCTGCTGATTATAAACAAGCTGAAGCAAAACTTGCTGCAGATATGCCTATCATGCCTATCTACCATTATGTCAATGCGCGCTTGGTTAACCCTCAATTAGGCGGTTACCCAATGGAAAACCCAGAAGATAATATCTACTCAAAAGATATGTACTTCACAGCGAAATAATTCGCGCTAAATAAAAATAATAATATGCAGCCTTCGGGGAATGAAGGCTGCTTTTGCACTCACAGCAATTACACGGTAGCGTTTATGTTTAAATTCATAGCTAAACGGATTTTAGAAGCCATACCGACTTTATTGGTATTGATCACAATTTCTTTCTTCTTGATGCGCTTTGCACCAGGTAATCCTTTTTCAAGTGATCGTCCTCTTCCACCTGAGGTTATGGCAAATATCGAAGCGAAATACGGCTTAGATAAACCAGTTTTAGAGCAATACACCACCTATCTTGGCAATATTGTCCAAGGTGATTTTGGTCCGTCTTTTAAATACAAAGATTTCACTGTTAACGAGTTGGTGGCAAAAGCCTTACCTGTATCGGCAAAAATTGGCTTCTTCGCCTTTATTTTTGCGTTAGTGATGGGGGTAGCTGTTGGCACTATTGCGGCGTTGAAACAAAATACCTGGCTCGATTATACAATTATGTCGACAGCGATGGCGGGGGTGGTTATGCCGTCCTTCATTCTCGCACCGGTTCTTATCTACATATTCTCGATTAAGCTGCAGTGGCTACCTGCGGGTGGTTGGCAAGACGGCTCTACAAAATTTGTGTTGCTACCGATGTTTGGTATGGCGCTTCTCTACGTCGCCACGTTTGCCCGTATTACTCGTGGTAGCATGATTGAAACGTTAAACAGTAACTTCATTCGTACTGCGCGTGCGAAAGGGTTAAGTTACCCTTACATCGTCATTAAACACGCTTTAAGGCCTGCACTTCTTCCTGTTGTTTCTTATATGGGGCCTGCTTTCGTTGGCATCATTACGGGTTCTGTCGTTATCGAAACCATTTTTGGTTTACCGGGTATTGGTAAGCTATTCGTAAATGCAGCGTTTAACCGTGATTATTCGTTAGTACTTGGTATTACTATTTTGATTGGTTCATTAACCATTATCTTTAACGCCATTGTGGATATTGTTCTCGCAACAATTGACCCTAAGATCCGTTACTAAGAGGCTAATAATTATGATGTTAATGAAAAAAGATAGTGTAGAAGCCTTAGAGAACTTTTCAGAAAACTTGGAAATTGAAGGCCGTAGTCTTTGGCAAGATGCGCGTGTGCGTTTCATGCGAAATAAAGCGGCAATGATTTCTTTAGCGATTTTATTCTTAATTACCTTTGCTGTTATTTTCGGTCCAATGTTTAGCCAGTATGCGTTTGATGATACTGACTGGTATGCGCTACATGCAGCGCCATCACTCGGTGCTGAAGGGCACTTTTTTGGTACTGATAGTTTAGGCCGTGACTTATATACTCGAACCCTGATTGGTGGGCGGATCTCACTGATGGTCGGTATTTTAGGTGCATTAGTCGCGGTGGTGATTGGTACGCTATATGGTGCCGCATCGGGATTCATAGGCGGTCGAACTGACCGTGTGATGATGCGTATTCTAGAGATTTTATATTCAATCCCATTTATGTTCTTCGTGATTGTTTTAGTGACGTTTTTTGGTCGTAACATCATGTTGATATTTATTGCGATTGGTGCCATTTCATGGCTCGACATGGCTCGTATTGTTCGCGGTCAAACCCTGTCTTTACGTGGTAAAGAGTTTATTGAAGCAGCCCATGTTTGTGGCGTGAGTCGCTGGCGTATTATCACTCGCCATATTGTGCCTAACGTCTTAGGTATTGTGGCGGTTTACTCAACGTTACTTGTTCCGTCAATGATTCTGACTGAATCTTTCCTTAGCTTCCTAGGCTTAGGGGTACAGGAACCAATGACAAGTTGGGGTGCTTTACTACAAGAAGGTTCACAAACAATGGAAGTGGCTATTTGGCAGTTGATATTCCCTGCAAGTTTCATGGTTGTGACACTGTTCTGTTTTAACTACGTGGGTGACGGCCTACGTGACGCATTGGATCCAAAAGATAGATAACTGGATGAAGCTGGTTGGCAACACATGCTGCTAGAACAATAAAGTTGATCAGCTTGCTTCATTATAAGGACGTAATATGAGCTTATTAGATGTAAAAGATCTGCGTGTCGAATTTACCACGCCTGACGGTATTGTTACTGCGGTTAACGATCTTAATTTCTCGCTGAACCTTGGAGAAACCTTGGGTATTGTAGGTGAATCAGGTTCAGGTAAAAGCCAAACCGTTTTTGCCATCATGGGGTTACTGGCGAAGAACGGTAAGATCAGTGGTAGTGCTAAATTTGAAGGTAATGAAATTTTAAATATGCCTGAAAAGGCGCTGAATAAAATTCGTGCAGAACAAATCGCGATGATTTTTCAAGACCCGATGACATCGCTAAATCCCTATATGAAAGTGAGCGATCAGCTCATGGAAGTATTAATGCTGCACAAAAACATGAGTAAGTCTGAAGCGTTTGAAGAGTCTGTTCGCATGTTGGATGCGGTTAAGATCCCAGAAGCACGTAAACGGATTGGCATGTACCCGCATGAATTTTCAGGCGGTATGCGCCAGCGTGTGATGATCGCAATGGCGTTATTGTGTCGTCCTAAGTTGTTGATTGCTGATGAGCCGACAACAGCACTTGATGTAACCGTTCAAGCACAGATCATGGAATTACTGAATGATTTGAAGAAAGATTTTAATACTTCAATCATAATGATCACTCACGATCTTGGTGTCGTCGCGGGGAGCTGTGACAAAGTACTTGTGATGTATGCCGGTCGAACGATGGAATACGGTAAGATCAATGATATCTACTATCAACCAAGCCATCCTTATACCGAAGGTTTATTGCGTGCTATCCCTCGTTTAGATACTGAAGGGGAGGAGTTACCAACTATTCCTGGAAATCCGCCGAATTTATTACGTTTACCTACGGGGTGTCCATATCAAGATCGATGTCATCGTGTATCAGCACGTTGTAAACAAGAGTCGCCGATCTTAACTCCGTTCGATGATGGTCGTTTACGCGCGTGTTTTTCTGATATGAGGGCATGGTAATGAGCACAGAAAAGAAATTATTATTAGATGTAAATGATCTTAAAGTTCACTTCAACATTGCAGCAAAATCTGCTTGGCCATGGACACCGCCACTTAAATTAAAAGCCGTTGATGGCATTAATATCCGTATTTATGAAGGTGAAACACTCGGTGTAGTGGGTGAGTCTGGCTGTGGTAAATCCACTTTTGCTCGTGCTGTTATTGGTTTAGTTGAAGCAACGGATGGGCAAGTGGTCTGGCTTGGTCAAGATTTGACAAAGTTGAAGCGTGAAGCTTTGCGAGAGAAGCGTAAAGAAATTCAAATGATCTTTCAAGATCCATTAGCATCATTAAACCCACGTATGACGGTGGGTGAAATTATTGCAGAGCCATTAAAAGCGTTTTATCCAAAGCTTTCAGCTGATGATGTAAAGCAGCAAGTACAAGCGATGATGACTAAAGTGGGTTTATTACCTAACGTGATTAACCGTTATCCTCATGAATTTTCTGGCGGGCAGTGTCAACGTATTGGTATTGCGCGGGCATTGATCTTAAAACCTAAAATGATCATTTGTGACGAGCCGGTATCAGCACTTGATGTATCGATTCAGGCTCAGGTAGTTAATCTACTTAAATCGTTACAAAAAGAGATGGGTCTTAGTTTGATTTTTATTGCTCATGATCTTTCGGTTGTGAAGCATATCTCTGATCGTGTGTTGGTGATGTACTTAGGTAATGCGGTTGAGATGGGGGAAAGTGAAGCCCTGTTTGCCGAGCCTCAGCACCCTTATACCAAGGCATTAATGTCTGCTGTGCCAATCCCAGATCCAGAATTGGAACGTAACAAGCATATCGAATTGCTTGAAGGGGATTTACCGTCACCAATGAACCCCCCTTCAGGCTGCGTATTTAGAACCCGTTGCCCAAATGCCACATCATTGTGTGCAGAGCAACAGCCGCAACTAAAAGGTAACGATGTTCATGCGGTGTCATGCTTACATGTAGCGTAAATTGTGTTTAATTACAAAAAGCGGCTTTCTATATAGAAGCCGTTTTTTTATTGGTAATTTTTCAGTTGCTCTGTGATGTTCTTATTTTGATACAGAATATGCACAGCGCGTTTTAACGCATTGTTTACGCTTTCATTCTTTGTGACTTCAATGCAATCTGCCGTGATATTCTTCTGTACATTATGCTCGCAAACACGACGTTGATTGATAGTAATGAAAACCGATTGGCCATTAAATTTCAGTACTTAAACCGCAAGCAATAGCGGAAGATAAGAAAATATATTTGTCTTTGATCTCGCTAAAGCGGTTTTAAAATCAGAAGACATTAAATAGTTAGAAGTTTTTTTTACTAAAATTCAGTCACTTTAAGAAGATATCTTAATTACAGGTCATACCGATTATCAAGGGAGTGATAGCTATAATGAAGCTTTATCGCTGCGTCGTTCACATGCGATTGAAAGCTATATAAAAGTGCGAATTGATGAAAGTCATTATCAGTTTGAAGTGAAATATTTTGGTGAGAAGAATCCCATCGTGAAAGGACACTGCTTAAAAGCTAATGCATTGAACCGACGTGGTTTGGTGATGTTCACGGAAGTCTAATGGATAAATTCGAGATAAAGAAAAGGCGAGAAAGGTCACCCTTCTCGCCTTTTTTAATCCCGTTTAGAACGACATTATAGCTTGTCAGTTAGCTTAACAGCATCACCAATGTAGTTTGCTGGTGTTAGCTCTTTTAGACGTGCTTTTTCATGCTCAGGTAGGTCAAGACCATCGATGAATACACGCATACCTTCGCCATCAACACGCTTACCACGAGTTAGCTCTTTTAGCTTCTCGTATGGCTTTTCGATACCGTAACGACGCATTACTGTTTGTACAGGCTCTGCCAATACTTCCCAGTTCTTATCAAGCTCTGCTGCTAACGCATCAGCGTTAACTTCTAGCTTGCTAATGCCTTTCAGTGTTGATGTGTAAGCAATAATTGCATAACCACAACCTACCCCTAGGTTACGAAGTACTGTTGAGTCAGTTAGGTCGCGCTGCCAGCGAGAAACAGGCAGTTTTTGTGCTAGGTGACCGAAGATAGCATTCGCTAGGCCAAGGTTACCTTCAGAGTTTTCAAAGTCGATTGGGTTAACTTTGTGCGGCATGGTTGATGAACCGATTTCACCTGCAATCGTCTTCTGCTTGAAGTGACCTAGTGCAATGTAGCCCCAAACGTCACGGTCAAAGTCTAGAAGAATTGTGTTGAATCGTGCGAATGCATCGAATAGCTCTGCGATGTAATCGTGTGGTTCAATCTGTGTTGTGTAAGGGTTCCAAGTGATACCTAGAGAGGTCACGAACTCTTCACTGTATTGGTGCCAATCGATTTCAGGGTAAGCTGAAAGGTGAGCGTTGTAGTTACCTACAGCGCCGTTGATCTTACCAAGAATTTCAACGTTTTCGATTTGCTTGTATTGACGTTCCATACGATACGCCACGTTAGCCATTTCTTTACCCATTGTAGATGGAGAAGCTGGCTGACCGTGAGTACGAGTAAGCATTGGAATATCACGGAATTGATTTGCTAGATCTTTGATCGCATCAATCACGTTACGTACTTCTGGTAGCATCACTTTTTCACGTGCTTCTGTCAGCATAAGCGCGTGAGAAAGGTTGTTAATATCTTCTGAAGTACATGCAAAGTGGATGAATTCGTTAACCGCGTGAAGCTCTGGCACTTCAGCTACTTTTTCTTTTAAGAAGTATTCAACCGCTTTAACATCGTGGTTTGTTGTACGCTCAATCGTTTTAATGCGTAATGCATCTTCTTCACTAAACTCAGCGGCAACACGATCTAAGAATGCGTTAGCTTCAGGGCTGAATGCAGGAACTTCCACAATAGCGTCAGTAGCGGCTAATTTTTGTAACCAACGGATTTCAACGATTGTGCGGTACTTTAGCAGACCAAATTCACTGAAAATGCTGCGTAGTGCGCTTGTTTTACTTCCGTATCGGCCATCTACTGGGGAAACAGCAGTCAATGCTGACAGTTCCATATTGGGTCTCTCCTGATTTATAAGGGTTAAAACAATTTGTTCATCTAGCTAAGGGATAAGCCAAAGCTAGATGTTATGAATATTTACATCGTCGCTTTTAGTTTCGCGCAAGCAATATTTTTGCTTGCTCGATCATTTGTTTACGACCAAACAATAGGTGGCGACGTTTGCCGCCGACTTGACGCCACAGTACCGCACCACGAACAGCCGCTAGTAATAATGCACGGACTTTATGCTGTACGTGAGATTGTTGTAATTGCGCAGGTGTGCCTGATACTTGGATACGAGGGCCAAGTGGGCTAATAATATCGAGGTAAACACTCGCGATATTACTGAGCATTTGCTCGTCAAGTAGCTCGAAGTGATCACGCTGGCGTTTAAGCATATCAATGCGATCACCAAGCTGAGACATACTATCTCGACGACTTTCCAACTTACGTTCTAATGCCATCACACTGACTAAGTAGCGAGTAATTTCACTACCTGACGTGCTATTGTCGATATCACGCACCATGGACTCTAAGCCCATGCGTAGGTTTTCTTCATTTCCATAGACAGCAATAGTATTGTTTGGTGTTGTTTCAACAATACTATTTAATGTTGCGGCTAGAATATCGTTGTCACAGCTACCATTCTTGGCAACTTCCTGAACCAGTTTTACCGCTTGGCAAATACCAGCAAAGGCGATTGTTCGATCATAAACAGTGTAAGCCACGGTGAAACTCCTTTAAATTCGCTCTTCAATAATGCCGCCACCTAGGCAGATTTCACCGTTGTAAAATACCGCGGATTGACCTGGAGTAACTGCAATTTGAGGCTCATCAAAAATCACTTTAATGGTTTCATCATCCACAGGAATGATGGTGCAAGGAATGTCTTGCTGGCGGTAACGTGTTTTCACCGTACAAGCCATTGTTTCACGAATTGGTTGACGATCAACCCAGTGCAATTGCTTCGCAATTAAACCGTTTGACTTTAGGCGCGGGTGATCTTTGCCTTGGCCAACAATCAATAGGTTGTTTTTAACATCTTTATCAACCACATACCATGCATCTTCGTGACCATTACCACCTTTTTGACCACCAATATGTAAGCCTTTACGTTGGCCTAGAGTGTGGTACATCAAGCCTTGGTGTTCACCAATTTCTTTCCCTTCGTCAGCGGTAACAATTTTACCTGGCTGAGCGGGTAGATATTTGCCTAAGAACTCAGTGAATTTACGCTCACCGATAAAACAGATACCTGTTGAATCTTTTTTCTTCGCTGTAATTAAGCCTTGCTCTTCTGCAATGCGACGAACTTCTGGTTTCTCGAGTTCACCAACAGGGAATAAGCTACGTGCGATCTGCTCGTGACTTAAGGTGTACAAGAAGTAGCTTTGGTCTTTGTTATTATCTACACCACGTAACATTTGTGGTTTATCGCCTTCCGCTGTCGGGAAGCTACGACGGGTGTAGTGACCCATAGCAATGTAATCAGCTTCAAGTACTTCGTCTGCAAATTCAAGGAATGCCTTAAATTTGATTTCCTTATTACATAGAATATCTGGGTTTGGTGTACGACCGGCTTTGTATTCAGCTAGGAAGTACTCGAAAACGTTATCCCAGTATTCTGCTGCAAAGTTAATGGTGTGCAGAGGAATACCCAGCTTGTCACATACAGCTTGTGCATCAGCGAGATCTTCTGCAGCAGAGCAGTATTCGTCGTTATCGTCTTCTTCCCAGTTTTTCATAAATAAGCCTTCAACTTGATAACCCTGTTGAAGGAGTAGGTAAGCGGATACCGATGAATCTACGCCGCCGGACATGCCGACAATGACTTTCTTTTGGCTGTTATCTGACATATTTCTCTTCAGTCGCTAATTTAGTGTTAAGAGCGTAATTCTAACAGAAAGCATTGAGCTGAAACAGATCGAGAGCAGAATCACACTTCAATAAATAAGTGACATAGCGCAATGCGCTGTCTTGTATCATTGCTGAAATTAAAAAATTACTACTAATACAATGGGTAATAGCCAAATAAGCCGTGAATATAAAGTATAAGTAGACTGTTTTTCTAGTTGCGCAAACGTTTGCTATTTAGGTCGATAATAATAGATATAGTGATGAATGTGTAGTTTTTTTGAAGAGAAAGAGTGTTTTACATTTTAGTTGGTAATCTGTGTGATTTGAGAGAAGAAACAATCACACAGATAAATAGCAGCGTTTACAATTGTTCACTGGTGGCTAATGTGACCTCTCGCCACTCACCAGGTGCAAGATCATTGACCGTCCATTGTGCCATTTGATGGCGAATTAGGCGTAATGTTGGATGGCCGATATGCGCGGTCATACGGCGAACTTGGCGATTACGCCCTTCTTTTAGTGTAATAGCAAGCCATGTCGTTGGAATGTTTTTACGTTCGCGAATGGGGGGATTACGATCCCATACCATTGGTGATTCAATGACTTCAACACCTGCAGGCAGTGTCATGCCGTCTTTTAATTCTACGCCATCACGTAAAGCTTGCAGATTAGCTTCTGTTGGTGCGCCTTCAACTTGTACCCAATACACTTTTGCTTGCTTTGATTTGGGCTGCGTTAACCTAGCTTGTAACACACCATCATTGGTTAAAACTAACAAACCTTCACTGTCTTTATCTAAGCGTCCAGCAGGGTAAACATCTTTTACTGGAATAAAGTCTGCAAGTGTACTGTCACCCGGTTCACCAGAAAACTGGGTCAAAGTGTTAAAGGGTTTGTTAAATAAAATGATCTTTTGTGGACCGCGAGCTCGCTTCGGTTTATTTAATTTTCTTGATGCCCTGCGCTCATTATTGGCACGTTTAGGTTGACGAATCATGGTATTTGGCTTCATAAATACTGCCGTAATGGAGATTTGTAGTATAGACAGGTCTATTATACGTGAAAATAACACAATTGGCGTACCGTTAAAATTTCAAGTATGATTTGCTCGCATCTTACAAAAAGATAACAAATGGACGCTAGGAGATTAAAATGGATAGTAAAGTAGTTGTACCAGTTGAAGGTCAGAAAATTACCCTAGATTCTGATGGTAAATTGGTCGTTCCTAACAACCCAGTCATTCCTTACATTGAAGGTGATGGTATTGGTGTTGATGTAAGCCCTGCAATGATTAAAGTTGTCGATGCAGCTGTAAAGAAAGCCTACGCTGGCGATCGTAAAATTGAGTGGATGGAAATCTACACAGGTGAAAAGTCTACACAGATTTACGGTGAAGATGCTTGGTTACCTCAAGAAACATTAGACTTTATCCGTGAATATAAAGTAGCGATCAAAGGCCCACTGACAACACCTGTCGGCGGTGGTATTCGCTCACTGAATGTAGCATTACGTCAAGAGCTAGATTTATACATCTGTGCTCGTCCTGTTCGTTACTTTGATGGTGTTCCAAGCCCACTTAAGCAACCAGAGCTAACTGACATGGTTATTTACCGTGAAAACTCTGAAGATATCTATGCGGGTGTTGAATTCCAAGCGGGCACTGCTGAAGCGGATAAAGTAATTAAATTCCTACAAGAAGAAATGGGTGCAACTAAAATCCGTTTCCCACAACAATGTGGTGTAGGTATCAAGCCTGTATCTGAAGAAGGCACTAAGCGTTTAGTTCGTGCTGCAATTCAATACACAATCGATAACGATCGTGACTCACTAACGTTGGTACACAAAGGTAACATCATGAAGTTCACCGAAGGTGCCTTCAAAGATTGGGGTTACGAAGTTGCGCTACAAGAGTTCGGTGCTGAACTACTTGATGGTGGCCCATGGATGACTCTAAAGAATCCAAATACGGGTAAAGAAATCATCGTTAAAGATTGTATTGCTGATGCATTCTTGCAACAAATCCTACTTCGCCCTGCTGAATACGATGTTATTGCAACGATGAACCTAAACGGTGATTACGTTTCTGATGCACTTGCAGCACAGGTTGGTGGTATTGGTATCGCACCTGGCGCAAACATTGGTGATGGCATTGCATTATTTGAAGCAACGCACGGTACTGCACCTAAGTACGCAGGTCAGGATAAAGTAAACCCTGGTTCACTTATCCTTTCTGCAGAAATGATGCTGCGTCACCTAGGTTGGGTTGAAGCTGCAGATCTAATTATTAGTTCAATGGAAGCTGCGATTAGCAACAAAACAGTGACTTATGATTTCGAGCGTCTAATGGATGGCGCAACATTACGTAAGTGTTCTGAATTTGCTGATGATATGATTGAACAAATGTAATTTAATCATTACATATAGATATGAGCCCAGCACTGCTGGGCTTTTTTGTATGCAAAAAACACAGTTTGTCTGCTTGTTAGGCATTCAGAGTAATGGTTCGTGCTTAACTTCTCAAAGGTGATATTTGGCTATGAGTCAATGGTTTTCATCGCTGATTATTTCGCATATGATGAAAACAGAGCAGAAAAATTGTTAAAAATATGTTTGTATTTGAGCGGTGGGGAGTGCTTTTTTAGTCATGCACTTTTTATTCATAATATGTTGGTATATTTCTCTGGTACAGAACAAGATTAGCGAATAACCATGTGGTGGGTGTACTTTTAATGTCCATTGAGGCATTGGATCATAGACAAGTAAACACATTATTATTATTGTCTGTTAATAATGCGGTAGATGTTGAGATAGAAGGGACTAAAAATTAAAGGCGAGAGAAACTCACCTTTATTATACACAATGTGGTAGATACAAGATTACTTAGCTTCATCACCTTCAGCGAGGATGATTTCGCTAGCATGATAGCCTTTGGGGCCTGTTTGCACTTCATAGTTAACTTGTTGTCCCGCCTTAAGTGTTCTATATCCTTCCATCTGGATTGTAGAGTAGTGGGCGAAGATATCATCTTCTCCATCCTCAGGGCAGATGAAACCAAAGCCTTTGGCGTTATTGAACCATTTCACTGTACCTGTTGCCATGCTATTACATCCCTCTTGCATTCAACTTCCATTTGGCATTAGCTATATACCAATACATTTGAATATTTGCATACTAATGCGTTTTGATGCAGATTATATCTACTACAGGTAACACTTTAGTAAAAAGAGCAAGTCAGTCAAGTGTTCTTTGTAACATTTTGATAAAATCTTTTTTGTTGGCTTCTCTATAGCCAGCTTGTGAACTAATGAACTAAGATGAAACTATGAGTAAGTTATACGAATGGATTAGCCCTGACTCCGATATTTTAGAAGAGGAAGAGATTCAGGTTAAGCCACCATCGATGTACAAAGTAATTTTGAATAATGATGATTACACACCGATGGATTTTGTGATAGAAGTGTTACAAACTTTCTTCTCCATGGATCTGGAGAAAGCTGCTCAGTTAATGCTAGCTGTACATTATGAAGGCAAAGCTATTTGCGGAACTTTCACGGCAGAGGTAGCAGAAACAAAAGTAGCGCAAGTAATGATGTACGCACGCGAACATGAACATCCGCTGTTGTGTACTATGGAAAAAGCATAATCTTTTTCCGGCACGCCATTTTTAGTGGTTTTTAGGGGAGGTGCCTTATGCTAAACAAAGAACTTGAAGCGAGCCTAAACGGTGCATTCGCCCGTGCGCGAGAAAAGCGCCATGAGTTTATGACTGTAGAACATCTATTGATGGCTCTATTAGAAAATGTAGCAGCTCAAGAGGCTTTATTAGCGTGCCGCGCTGATTTAGACCAATTGCGTCGTGAACTTGATTCCTTTATTGAACAAACTACGCCATTAATTCCGGTTGATGACGAAAGCCGTGAAACACAACCTACGCTAAGTTTCCAGCGTGTCTTACAACGTGCAGTTTTCCATGTTCAATCATCCGGACGTAGTGAAGTTACGGGTGCTAATGTTCTTGTTGCTATTTTTAGTGAGCAAGAATCTCACGCCGCTTACCTACTTAAGAAAAGTGATATTAGTCGTCTAGATGTCGTTAACTTTATCTCTCACGGCACTGTAAAAGACAGTGACAACGATGATGTTAATTCATCAGATATGGGAAATAACGAAGAGCAGCGCGCAGAAGCAAATTCTGAAGATAAGCTTGAGAACTTTGCAACTAACCTTAATCAGCTTGCAAAAGCGGGCGGTATTGATCCATTGATCGGGCGAGATAAAGAGCTGGAACGCACCGTTCAAGTGTTATGCCGTCGTCGTAAAAATAACCCATTACTGGTTGGTGAAGCTGGGGTCGGTAAAACAGCGATAGCAGAAGGGTTAGCATGGCGTATTGTTGAAGGACAGGTGCCAGAAATTATCAAAGATTGCGTGATCTATTCCCTGGATATTGGCTCGCTACTCGCGGGAACTAAGTATCGTGGTGACTTTGAAAAACGTTTTAAAGGAATTTTAAAGCAGTTAGAAAAAGAAGATCATGCAGTGCTATTTATCGATGAGATCCACACTATTATCGGTGCGGGTGCGGCATCAGGTGGTCAAGTTGATGCTGCAAATTTAATTAAGCCGTTGCTAAGTAGTGGCAAGTTACGTTGTATGGGATCAACCACGTACCAAGAGTACAGCAATATTTTTGAGAAAGAGCGTGCACTTTCACGCCGCTTCCAAAAGATTGATGTGATTGAACCATCTCTTGATGATACAACCAAGATATTAATGGGCTTGAAGCCGAAATATGAAGCGCACCATGAAGTACGTTTTACCAATAAAGCAATTCGTGCAGCGGTAGAGCTTTCAGCTAAATACATCAATGAGCGCCATTTACCAGATAAGGCGATTGATGTGATTGATGAAGCGGGAGCTCGTTGTCGTCTCGCTCCAGCTAATCGCCGTAAGAAAACGGTGAACGTGGGTGATATTGAAGCTATGATTGCAAAGATGGCACGTATCCCTGAGAAGTCGATTTCATCAAGCGATCGAGATGTACTTCAGCATCTTGATGACAAACTGAAGATGCTAGTCTTTGGTCAAGATAACGCCATTGATGTACTCACAGAGGCCATTAAGCTCAGTCGTGCAGGCTTAGGTGCTGAGAATAAACCTGTTGGTTCTTTCTTGTTTGCAGGCCCTACTGGTGTTGGTAAAACAGAAGTGACCGTACAACTTGCACGTACGCTAGGCATTGAACTATTACGTTTTGATATGTCAGAGTACATGGAGCGTCATACTGTTAGCCGTTTAATCGGTGCTCCTCCTGGTTATGTGGGTTATGACCAAGGTGGTTTATTAACGGACGCCGTGATCAAAAATCCACATTCAGTAGTGCTACTGGATGAGATTGAAAAAGCGCACCCTGATGTATTTAATCTACTACTACAAGTAATGGATAACGGTACGTTAACAGATAACAATGGTCGTAAAGCGGATTTCCGTAACGTGATTTTTGTTATGACGACCAATGCGGGTGTGACCGAGACAGTACGTAAATCGATTGGCCTTATTCAACAAGATCATAGCCATGATGCGATGACTGAAATCAAACGTGTATTTACACCGGAATTCAGAAATCGTTTAGACAATATCATTTGGTTTAACCACCTAGAGAAAGATGTTATTGGTCAAGTGGTAGATAAGTTTATTGTTGAACTGCAAGCCCAACTTGATGCGCGTGGTGTATCGATGGAAGTCTCTGAGCGTGCACGTAACTGGATGTCAGATAAAGGTTACGATAAATCAATGGGTGCTCGTCCGATGGCGCGTGTAATTCAAGATAACTTGAAAAAGCCGCTGGCGAATGAATTACTGTTTGGTTGTTTAGTGAATGGTGGTTCTGTACGTGTTGACTTTATCAATGATGAGCTTGATTTCCAATTCAGTAGTGAGATGGAACCTGCGCATTAGTGATGAAATGCGATAAAACTAGAACGCCGCAGGCTACTAAGTCTGCGGCGTTTTTTTATCTACGCAAAAAGATTATTTGATAGATAAAATAAAACCCAGCATTTAGCTGGGTTTCACTGCATCGTTAATTTTGAAAGAAAATTAACGTGCGCGGAAGACGATGCGACCTTTAGTTAGATCGTAAGGAGTCAGTTCCACAGTTACTTTGTCACCAGTAAGAATACGGATGTAGTTTTTACGCATTTTACCAGAGATGTGAGCAGTAACTACGTGACCGTTTTCCAGCTCAACACGGAACATTGTATTAGGTAGTGTATCTAGTACAGTACCTGCCATTTCAATTACGTCTTCTTTTGCCATTGAATCCTCTTAGGCTACCAGCCATTCATCTTGATCGGGCTGGATAATGCCTCGAAACTGTTTAAGTGTAAAGTTTAGGTGGTAATTTTACCCTTGCCAGTTGTCTTTGTCAGCTTTTGTTCGCGATTAATACGTATTTTCTACGTAAATTGACTTTTGTTTGATGTGTTCAGTTTGTATTGCTTTAGATTTAAGCAAACTTACTGCCATATACCATCGATAAGTTTTTGATGAGGGACAAAACGTGTTTTGTAATTCATTGCCTTACAAGCATCAATTTGAAACCCAGGGTATAGCCATTGACGCTTTGATTGGCGACAGAACTCTATTTGAAAAAGTACACATAAGGTTCCGAGAGAGAGGGAGTGCTCTGGTTCAAAAAAGCTATACACTGCGCTTAATGCATCAGGGAATACATCTGTTACAGCAATGGCGATAAGTTTGTCATCTTCATAAACATGCAAAAATGCGGTTGCCATCCAAGGGGCAGTGACAAACTCAAAAAATTGTTCTTTATTGGCTGGAAACATGGATCCTGTGGAATGACGAAGGCGGATGTATTTTTCATATAATACAAACCAGTTTTCATCTAGCTCTGTTTTAAACTCGAAGCGCAGCTTTCGCATTTGAGCTTGCTGACGCTTTTGACTTCTTGATGGTGTGAATCCTTGGCAATCAATACGTAAAGGTGTACAAGCTGAACAAGCAGCACACATAGGTTTGTAAATGGCGCGACTACTGCGGCGGTAACCTGAGGCTATCAATAAGTCGTAGCCTTCGGGTGATAGCCACTGTGGCTCTATAACTACCCCTAATCGCTCCGTTTCATTAGGTAAGTAGCTGCAATTAGATTCAGGTGTTAGACCGATTTGTAGTGATAACTGATCCATTGGTTAGGCCTGTGCAATCGGTAAAACGTGAGAAAGGTAGGTTTCTACTGGCAGTAGAATATCTCGCTGCTGGTAAAGATGGTCTAAAAATTGCGAACGCTCAAAGGTTTCTGCGCCTAAGGATTCAAGATGTGGGTTCATCATCTGGCAATCAATTAATGTACCGCCAAGCTCAGAGAAATAACGACAAAACTGCCATAATGCAATTTTAGATGCATTATCCGCCAATGAAAACATCGATTCACCACAAAAAACAGTTCCTATTTCAATACCATAAAAACCGCCGACTAGTTTTTCATTAGACCAAACTTCTACGGAATGACAAATACCTAAGGTATGTAGTCTTTGATAGGCTGAAATCATTTCTTCGGTGATCCAGGTTTGTTCAGGCCCTCGGCAACTTGCACAGTGGCGAATCACATCATGGCATGCCTTGTTCATCGTAACGGTATAGCCTGATTTACGGAAAAATTTTTTCAGGCTCTTACTTGGCATAAAGGCATGTGGATAAAAAACGCCACGAGGAGTAGGGCTCCACCAAAGAAGAGGTTCACCTTCAGAAAACCAAGGGAAAATACCTTCACGATAGGCGGTTTGTAAGCGTTTGGGGCTGAGATCACCTCCCATTGCCAGTAACCCATTAGGTTCTGATAAGGCGTTTGACGGGTGAGGAAACTGGTAAGTGCTGCTATCGATCTCTGGTAAATAAATAGTCATACTTTACTGATAGTAGTGGTAAATCTTAAATGATTATATCGCAGTTGATGGTGAGATGAGACAGATAATAAAAAGGCGATACAGTCAGATATCGCCTTTATTTATTTTAGCTATTACAGTACTTAGATACGATTACACAATTCTGCATAACGACCGTTTTGTGCCAGTAATGCTTGGTGTTTACCGCGTTCGATGATCTCACCTTCATCCATTAAACAGATTTGATCCATTTGATCGAGTCCCACTAATCGGTGGGTGATAAAGAGTACGGTTTTATCTTTTGCATGTTCGAGTAACAAGGCTAATATTTGCTGCTCAGTTCGGCGATCAAGACCTTCTGTTGGCTCATCCATTAGTAGGATAGGCGCATCATGAAGTAGTGCGCGAGCGATACCTAAGCGGCGTCTTTCACCACCAGAGATTTGACGTCCACCTTCACCTAACCAAGTATCTAATCCTTTCTCTTCAAGTAGGGTTGATAGGCCGACTTGAATTAATGCCTCGGTAAATTCAGCATCAGTGCCGTTGGGTTTTGCTAACACAAGGTTTTCACGTAATGAACCATTGAAGATATCAACACGTTGGCTAACCACGGTAATTGCTTTACGTAGAGCACTTTCACTCCATGTTGGAAGTGGTTTGCCATCAATGGAAATTTGACCTTGTTGAGGATCCCAACTACGCGTGAGCAGTTGAAGTAAGGTTGATTTACCACAACCTGTTCGCCCTAGTAATGCCAGTTTTTCACCTTGTTTTAAGTCTATTGATACATTCTTCACAACAGTCTGAGTGCTACCGTAATAGGTGTAGCTGACATTTTCAATCTTTAGCTCACCTTGTGCATCACCGTGGTAACCGTTTGGATCAAAGATCGTATCAGGTGTCGCTTCAATGATTTCATTTAAGCGTTTTGCTGACGTTATGGTTTGCCCTAGGTATTGGAAAGCACCAGCAACTGGCATCATCATCTCAAAGCTTGCCATGGTTGCAAATGCGACCATAGCTACAAATGGATCGGGCGCATGGCCACCAATACCATCAGCAGCAATCCACAGAATGACCACTAAGGTCCAGCCTGTGGCTGCCATCAACATACCATTCGCTAAGCCTGTTAAACTCGCCATTTTGCGTTGAGCTGCAAGCAGTTGGTCTTGCTCTGCTTCTGCTTGTTGGCGGTAACGAGGTTCTGCATTAAAAAGCAAGAGTTCTGCATGGCCTTGCAACCAATCTAGTAGTTTTACACGGTAGTTCGCTTTTGCAACTGTCAGTTGCTCACCGTTACGTTTACCTAAGTGGTAAAACAAAATAGGCAATATAAACATTAATGAGAGCAATATCCCACCAAGCGTTAAGCCAATCGTTGGATCAAACCATGATAAAAATGCGGTAATTGCAGCGATACCTAATACGCCAATCACTAAAGGACTAACCAATCTTAGATAGATGTGATCCATCGCATCAACATCAGCAACTAAACGGTTCAGCAAATCAGCATCACGTAGGTTCGCTTGACGGCCAGGGATCAGTGGTGTGAGTTTCCTAAAGAAAAATAAACGTAGATCAGCAAGGAGCTTAAACGTTGCATTGTGGCTAACAACGCGTTCCCCCCAGCGCCCTGCGGTACGAGCCATAGAGAAACCACGAACCCCAGCCCCTGGTAACATGTAGTTGAATGTTTCTCTCGCTATGGTTAAACCCGCAACAGCAGAAGCGGCAATAAACCAGCCGGATAGGGTTAATAGACTAATAGCGGCAAGAATTGTAGCTAAACCTAAGAGCATACCGAGTGTTAAGCCAAACCAGTGCTTACGGTAAAGTTTTAGGTAAGGGATTAAATCACGCATCGAGATCCCTCTTATCTGTATGGCTTAGCATATCTGCCAGTAAGCCATGTTGACTGATTTCTACGAACGAACCGTTTTGAACAAGTTTGCCATTCTCCATTACAAGAACACGATCCATAGCATGTAGTTGATCTAAACGGTGGCTAACCATCAATGTGGTGTGTTGCTCAACAGCACGACCTAAACTTTCAAGGACTAAGCGTTCACTGTTAGCATCAAGGCTGGCTGTGGGCTCATCTAAAATCCAAAACGCACCTTGTTGTAACATGGCGCGAGCAACAGCAATACGCTGCGCTTGACCTACAGATAAACCACCGGAACGATCACCAACATGATGTTGATAACCTTTTTCTAAGCGATTAATGAATTCGTCAGCGTAAGCTTCTTTTGCTACTTGAGTTACTTTGGCTTGTTCCGCGAATTGATCACCTAATGTGATGTTTTCATAAATCGTACCGTGAACAAGTAACGGGTTTTGACCAACCCAGCTAATCGCTTGACGCCATTCACTGTGGTTAAGCTCTTTCAATTCAATCCCATTAACTTTTATACTGCCGCGATAGGGTAGGAACCCCAATAAGGCGTTTAATAAACTGGTTTTACCTGCACCACTAGGGCCAACCAATGCCACATGCTCATTGGCATTAATATCAAATGTCAGTGGACCTGCAAGCTTTTGACCTTCAGGACTTAATACTTCTAATTCGGTCACTGATATTTGTATTTTCTCTGGCGTTGTTAATGTTTTAGTGCCATCCGTCATTTCGTCTGCTTCAATATTTAGAAACTCAACGATAGATTCTGCCGCACCAATAGCTTGTGCCTTGGCATGATAGAAAGTACCAAGATCACGTAGCGGTTGGTAAAACTCGGGCGCAAGAACCAGAATGAACAAACCAGTAAATAAAGTAATAGGGATACCGTAGTTACCGAAATTTAATTCACCGATAAAAGCAAAACCGAAGTAAACCGCAACAATAGCAACAGAAATAGCAGAGAAGAACTCTAATACTGCTGAAGATAAGAAAGCAAGACGAAGGACTTCCATTGTTCGTTTACGAAGTACGTGTGAAGCGGCATTCAGGTTCTCTGCTTCAGCCTCTGCACGATCAAATAAACGCAGGGTAGATAGCCCTTGAAGACGGTCGTAAAAGTGACCAGATAAGCGTTGTAATGCCTTAAAATTTCGGCGGTTAGCATCTGCAGCACCTAAGCCAACCAGTGCCATAAATAAAGGAACAAGTGGTGCGGTGAGTAAGAATATTAACCCCGCTGCCCAGTTTAAGGGGAAAACGACAAATAAAATAACGACAGGAATAAGAACGGATAGTGACATCTGGGGTAGATAGCGAGCAAAGAAATCTTGCATTTCTTCTACTTGCTCAAGAACAAGACTTGCCCATGTGCCAGCAGGTTTCCCTTTAATATAAGCGGGGCCTAAGTTTTGTAAGCGGTTAAGAATTAATTGGCGTATATGTAACCGTATTTGTTCGCCGCAACGGTAACCAAAAATTTCTCTTCCCCAACTACATAGGGAACGCAAACCGATAATAACAAATAAACCAATAAATTGATTAATAAGAGAGTATTTATCAGTATGTTCAATAATCAGTTGATGCAGAATACTTGCAAGTAATGCTGCTTGTCCAACAAGCAGTAAACCAGACAAAAAGCCTAATCCAATACTTAGCATAAGCCAGCGTTTTGCTAACTTGCTTTGGGATTTAAGCCATTTGGTTAAATCGCGATGTAATTGTTTATCCATATAAGGGTTTCATTACGGTATTAACGGTGGGTAGCTCATAGTTAAATGGTGAGCATACATTTAACTATGAGATAAACAAACCGCGACTTCATGAGTGGCGGTTTGGACGTTTACTGATTATTGGGCGTCAAGGTAACGTTCTGCATCAAGCGCAGCCATACAACCAGTTCCTGCAGAGGTAATTGCTTGGCGGTAGTTATGATCCATAACGTCACCAGCTGCAAAAATGCCTTCAATGCTTGTCTGTGTTGCATTACCATTTAAGCCTGACTGCACTTTAATATAGCCATTTTCCATGTCTAATTGACCTTCAAAAATAGCGGTATTTGGCTGGTGGCCAATTGCAATGAACACACCCATAACCTCTAACTCTTCAGTGGCGTTAGAATGAGTATCTTTAAGACGAAGACCAGTAACCCCCATATCATCACCAAGTACTTCGTCTAAAGTACGATCTGTATGCAGTATGATATTGCCATTAGCGACTTTATCCATGAGACGATCAATCAGAATTTTTTCTGAACGGAAAGAATCACGACGGTGGATAAGGTGAACTTCAGAGGCGATATTTGATAGATAAAGCGCCTCTTCAACAGCTGTATTACCGCCACCGACAACTGCTACTTTTTGACTGCGATAAAAGAAACCGTCACAAGTCGCACATGCAGAAACGCCACGGCCTTTAAATGCTTCCTCTGATTCTAAGCCAATGTATTTTGCTGAAGCGCCTGTTGAGATAATTAGCGCATTACACGTGTAAGTATTGCTTTCACCTTTTAATAAAAAAGGACGTTGGCTGAAATCCGTTTCAACAATGTAGTCGGTAATAATTTCCGTATTGAATTTTTCTGCGTGTGCTTTCATGCGATCCATTAGCGCAGGACCGGTGAGATCATCAGCATCTCCAGGCCAGTTTTCCACTTCTGTCGTCGTAGTTAATTGACCGCCTTGCTGCATACCAGTGATCATCACAGGGTTTAAATTTGCACGTGCTGCATATACTGCAGCGGTGTAGCCCGCAGGACCAGAACCAAGGATGAGCAGTTCACAATGTTTTACGTTACTCATTTCTTCTCCAGGCTGAATGAGATTATTGTTATTGAGAATTGATTGTAGGTAAATTGCAGACGTAAAGGAAGAGTCGAATTAAGAATAGGTTATTGCTAATTTGTCGTTATATATGAAAAAAAAACGTTAAGTAAAGACAAAGAGGTTAATAAATAAAACGTTACATAGGTCACAAAAAAATACGAAAGAAAATGAATAAGTAAAAAACATAAAATTGAAAAATCAGATTATATTTTTATCGCGTCATTTTTTTATTATCAATTGTTTTATATTTAACCGCGTTAGCTATGTCGAATGTACAGGTTGATGCATAATTTGTTTTTAATCGTTTGATTTTTAATGATAATTTTATTGTTTTTTATTGAGAATAAAAGAAAGAACGTTAGCAAAGAAACCTTGATTAAAAAATGGTCGACTAGATATTAGGTGTTTTTATATGGTTAATTATTCATATGATAATGCTCTTTGTCGCAAATAGAATGGAGTCAAAGATACATGTTTTAGGTGTTTTTTATGCGTTTTCGTAGTGATTAATACGAATTTTACTGCTGTTTTACTTTGACAATCATTTCTTATCTGGTAAAAATTTCTATAACTACATAATGATGCGCACCTGAAATTATAGGATAGGCGGGTGATAAATATTCAATTTTTAGCATGCGGCAAGACTTTAGCTGGCAATATTGTGCAAGGAACATGAGCGGGTAGTGAATTATAAAGCTCAAACTGCCATGAAAATAATGTTAAGCAGTCAATTTGTCTAGGTTACATGTCAATTTATAGGTGATTATTGATCATTAATTTTGACTTTTGGCTTATTTGATTCTAAAAATAGATAAAATGTAGTATATTTTTTTGCAAGGAAGTAAGAAGGTGGAATAAAAAATGGTAGATACCAAAAAGAAACCATCCAAGGAATTGGATCGCATTGACCGTAATATTTTGAATGAACTTCAAAAAGACGGCAGAATTTCAAATGTTGAGCTATCAAAGCGCGTTGGTTTATCCCCAACACCTTGTCTTGAGCGTGTACGTCGTTTAGAGCGTCAAGGTTATATCAGTGGTTATACTGCATTGCTTAACCCACAGTTTCTTGATGCTTCATTATTAGTGTTTGTAGAAATCACACTAAATCGCGGTGCACCAGATGTATTTGAACAGTTCAATAAATCAGTTCAAGAGCTTGAAGATATTCAAGAATGTCATCTTGTTTCTGGTGATTTTGACTACTTATTAAAAACACGTGTATCTGATATGTCAGCATACCGTAAGCTTCTTGGTGAAACCTTGTTGCGTCTACCGGGTGTAAATGACACGCGTACGTACGTTGTAATGGAAGAAGTTAAACAGTCAAATAATCTAGTGATTAAAACACGATAAGTGTATTTCTGAGTATAAGCAGAATAAATAAACGAGCGGCTATTTAGCCGCTCGTTTTGTTTGTACGATATGTTAATTTATTCATAGTGGTGGTTAATTGGACAAAAAGTGAATCAAATTGACATAGTGATGAATTTTTTTATCTATTGGGCGTCTAAAATAGCTATCTGTACCTTATTATCTGGGGCGAGAGAAAATTTTTCACTAAAAGCTTTTTCGGTACACAGACAATGCACGCATTTAGTATAGAATAGTGGCATTGAGACAATGACATTGTATTTCTTATATTTAGCTAAACTTTATAGCGCATTTGGCTATAGATATTAGTATTATTCGATGAATGTCTTAGATTTCTGGCAAAATTTTGAGTTTTATAGAGACATCGGAGTTATCCTTGAGGAAAATTAAAGGTAAAAAACTGTCCCAGATGCGTTTGTCAGGTACACAACGCATTGTTGAAGGTTTTTTAATCATCAGTATTTTAGCTGCTATTTATATTATGGTGGCATTGGTAACATTTAACCCTGCAGATCCATCATGGTCACAAACTGCTTGGGAAGGGGTTGTTCAGAATAAAGCTGGCGCGTTTGGCGCTTTAGTGGCTGATACATTCTTCTTCAGTTTTGGTTCATTAGCCTATGTTTTTCCTGCCTTAATAGTCTTACTTGGCTATTATTTATTTCGTCGCCGTTCAAAAAGTTTATCTCACGATTATATGGTTTACGGCACTCGTCTTTTAGGTCTAATTTTATTGCTATTAACTAGCTGTGGTCTTGCTGATTTAAACTTTGACGATATTTGGTACTTTTCATCGGGTGGAGTCGTGGGAGATGTTGTTTCAAACATCTCTATGCCATTGCTTAATGTGCTTGGTACAACATTAGTATTAATGTTTATTTGGGCTATTGGCTTTACATTGTTCTCGGGTATTTCATGGATATCAATTGTTGATACATTAGGTGAGAAGACGCTTGCTTCGTTAACATGGTTTTTAAATAAATTCCGCTCAGATAAACATGAGGTTATGCGACCTTTTGCAACCGAAATCCCTGATGAATCAGAAATGCCTTACATGGCACACATAAGTGACGTTGATGATGAAGATGACCCGTTATTATCATCTTATGTTAATAACGAACCACTAGATAATAATGCAAAAGAAGTCGAATCTTCACCTTATAAGATTGTTCGACCGAATTCTGATGTGACACGTGACCCGTTGTTAGAAACGAGTGAACCTGTTGTCAGCCCGCCCGCGGCACAACCGCAACCAGCTGTTCAACAACCTGTTGTAAGTCAGCCAGTGGTACAACCGCAAACTGCTGTTCAACAACCTGTTGTAAGTCAGCCCGCGGCACAACCGCAACCAGCTGTTCAACAACCTGTTGTAAGTCAGCCAGTGGCACAACCGCAAACTGCTGTTCAACAACCTGTTGTAAGTCAGCCAGTGGTACAACCACAAGCAGCTGTTCAACAACCTGTGGTAAGTCAGCCTGTTCAACAGCAACAAGAGACAGTTCAGCAGCCAGCTACTCAGCCTCGTGGTCTTTCGATTGAGGATTTAGAACGTGAACTGGATAAAAATGAAGATTTTACTGTTCCAGTGGATGAGTATACGCAAAGTGCAATTGAAGCGGCTGAATCAGCAGTAACTGCTGCTCCTGCTTATCATTCTTCACAGCAGAATGTTGCTGAACTAAGTCAAGCTGAAGAATCTATGGCTGTTCAACAGACAACACCAGTAGCGTCGCAAGTTGTCGCTCCACAACCAACAACATCACAGCCAGTTCCTGGAAGTGATATTGAAATTGGTGTGCAAGATGGTATGTCTGAACTAGAGCGTGGTGAAGCGGTAGCGTTAACACCAGAACAAAAAGAAAAAGCCGATCAGGAAGCGTTTTTACAAAATATTCGTGATTTACAAAAAGAACAAGCGCATTTGGCTGGATTAGATAATCCGTTTTTAATGCAAACAGAAGTTGATCTTCCGGCGCCAACGTCACCAATGCCGACATTAGATTTATTGCAACCAGCGCGTCGCACTGTGGAGCCTGCTTCTGAAGAAGAGCTGCAAGCGACAGCTGCGTTAATTGAATCTAAGTTAGTTGATTATAAAATTAAAGCGCAGGTGAAAGGGATTTATCCGGGGCCAGTTATTACCCGCTTTGAATTAGATTTAGCGCCAGGTGTGAAAGTCAGTCGCATCTCTGGTTTAGCAAAAGACTTAGCGCGTGCGTTGTCTGTGATGGCTGTACGTGTCGTTGAGGCTATTCCGGGTAAACCATATATTGGTTTAGAACTGCCGAACAAAGGTCGAGAAACGGTATACATGTCTGAAGTGGTCGCCAGTGAGCGTTTTCAGAATATGGATGGTCCATTACCGATTGTTTTAGGTAGCGATATCGCTGGTGAAGCTGTTGTGGCTGATCTAAGTAAAATGCCTCACTTACTGGTTGCGGGTACGACGGGATCGGGTAAATCAGTTGGTGTAAACGTCATGATCTTGAGCTTACTATACAAGTGTAAGCCGGAAGATTGTCGCTTTATTATGATCGATCCAAAGATGTTGGAATTATCTATTTATGAAGGTATACCGCATCTATTAACGGAAGTCGTAACTGACATGAAAGATGCCGGCAATGCCTTGCGTTGGTGTGTTGGGGAAATGGAACGTCGTTATAAGCTCATGGCGAAATGTGGAGTACGTAACCTAGCGGGCTTCAACGATAAGTTAGAGGAAGCGGCAGCGGCGGGTTTCCCTATTCATGATCCATTATGGCAGCCAGGCGATACCATGGATGAATACCCACCATTACTTGAAAAAATGCCGAGTATTGTGGTTATCATCGATGAATTTGCTGACTTAATGATGGTTGTTGGTAAGAAAGTTGAAGAGCTTATCGCGCGTCTCGCTCAAAAGGCACGTGCGGCAGGTATCCACTTAGTACTTGCTACTCAGCGCCCATCTGTAGATGTTATTACCGGCTTAATTAAAGCAAATATTCCTACGCGTATGGCATTTACGGTATCGACCAAAACAGATTCACGTACCATTCTTGATCAAGGTGGTGCAGAATCCTTGCTTGGTATGGGTGATATGCTGTACTTACCACCAGGTCAAAGCCATACAACACGTGTTCACGGTGCATTTGCATCGGATGATGATGTACATAACGTGGTGAATGATTGGAAAGCGCGTGGTAAACCACAATATATAGATAGTATTCTAAGCTCAGACCAAGGTTCAGAAAGTCTATTGCCGGGTGAAACATCCACTGGTGGTGATGATGATATCGATCAACTGTTTGATGAAGTAGCTGCATTTGTCACTGAAACGCGTCGCGCATCAGTATCGGGTGTTCAGCGCCGGTTTAAAATTGGTTATAACCGCGCAGCGCGAATTGTTGAGCAATTAGAAGCGCATGGCATTGTTAGTCCACCGGGGCACAATTCAAACCGAGAAGTACTAGCACCTGCGCCAGTACAGATCCACGATTAATGAATAAACCGACACCTTGCTGTCAGTAAATTTATAGCGTAATTTAAACCGCTGCGCATAGTATGTTCGGCGGTTTACTTTAATAGAGGTAAGCGAATATGATGAAAAAGTTATGGCTAAGTATATTAGTTGCCGTTCCAATGCTTGCAACAACAAGTGCTTGGGCTACGCCACAACAAGCATTAAGTAGCCGACTTGATAAAGTTAATGCCTTTAGTGCTAACTTTACTCAGAAAGTGATAAGTCCTGACGGTGAAATATTGGTTGATGGGACTGGCGATTTATCCATTAAGCGCCCTAATTTATTCCGTTGGGATACTAAAACACCGGATGCAAGCTTGTTAGTCTCCGATGGTAAAACAGTATGGTATTACAGCCCATTCGTTGAACAGGTCACGGCAATGTGGCTAAAAGATGCAACAGAACAAACACCGTTTGTTTTGTTAACACGTAATAATGAAAAAGACTGGTCGCGTTATAATGTGAAGCAATTAGTAGATACTTTTACCTTAACGCCGAAAGATAAAACCTCTTCGATGAAAGAGTTTATCGTGACAGTATCTAAAGATGGTCAAGTGCGTAATTTCTCTGTAGTTGAGAGTGACGGGCAACGCAGTAACTACACATTATCTAAATTTACACGTACTACACCAGCAGCAGACTTATTTAAGTTTACGCCACCGAAAGGGGTAGAACTGGATGACCAACGTCAATGAAAAAACAATCGATATGATGCTATGAGTTAGCGTGTATGTATTGTTTATCTAAATTGTATAGGTGGCTGTTAGCCACCTTTTTCTGTTTATGGGAGTGGTTATTTTGAATAACTTCAGCCTTGATTTTTCTTCTGATTTCAGGCCGCTAGCCGCAAGAATGCGACCTCGAACAGTAGAAGAATATATCGGTCAGCAACATATTTTGGGGCAAGGAAAACCCTTACGTCGAGCCTTAG
The DNA here is from genome assembly GCF_003026135.1 of Photobacterium sp. GB-36. Taxonomy (NCBI): domain Bacteria; kingdom Pseudomonadati; phylum Pseudomonadota; class Gammaproteobacteria; order Vibrionales; family Vibrionaceae; genus Photobacterium; species Photobacterium sp. GB-36. The sequence goes on from NZ_PYNY01000002.1 coordinate 116,227, forward strand.
AAGGCGGGCAACTACATTCAATGATTTTGTGGGGGCCACCGGGTACAGGAAAAACGACATTAGCAGAAGTCGCTGCACATTATGCCAACGCTGAAGTAGAGCGTGTGTCTGCTGTAACATCTGGTATTAAAGATATTCGAGCTGCAATTGATAAGGCTCGTGACAATAAAATGGCGGGACGTCGCACTATTTTATTTGTTGATGAGGTGCATCGTTTTAATAAAAGTCAGCAAGATGCGTTTTTACCGCATATTGAAGACGGTACTGTAACATTTATTGGTGCAACGACGGAAAACCCATCGTTTGAGCTTAATAATGCATTACTCTCTCGCGCTCGAGTTTATAAGTTAAAGTCACTTGAGGATGATGAGATCTTGCAAGTGATTGAACAAGCATTAACGGATAAAGAGCGAGGGGTAACTGAAACGAATTTACACTTTGCGGATGATATTAAAGAAAAATTAGCTGAGTTTGTTCGTGGTGACGCGCGTATGTCTTTAAATTATCTTGAGCAGCTTATTGATATGGCTGAAGAAGATGATGAAGGCATTAAGCAAATAACGGTCGAATTATTGGCGGAAGTCACAGGCGAAAAGGTTGCGCGCTTTGATAACAAAGGTGATCTTTGGTACGACATGATCTCAGCGGTGCATAAATCAATTCGAGGTTCTAATCCTGATGGTGCTTTGTATTGGTTTGCACGTATGCTCCAAGCAGGCTGTGATCCGCTATATGTGGCTCGTCGCCTATTAGCTATTGCTTCAGAAGATATTGGTAATGCTGATCCTCGTGCGATGCAAGTCGCGGTTTCTGCGTGGGACTGTTACACCCGTGTTGGCGCTTATGAAGGTGAGCGAGCTATAGCACAAGCGATTGTGTACTTAGCTTGTGCGGCGAAAAGTAATGCGGTTTATGTGGCGTTTAATCTTGCCAAAGCTGATGCGCGCGAATTTCCCGATTTTGAAGTCCCTCATCATTTACGTAATGCGCCGACCAAGTTAATGAAAGAATTAGGTTATGGTGAAGGATATCGTTATGCCCATGATGAAGCAGGGGCTTATGCGGCAGGTGAAGTGTATCTACCGCGTGAAATCCGTGATCGGGTTTATTACCAACCATCAAACCGTGGTTTAGAAATGAAAATATCCGAAAAGTTGGATTATCTTGCTTCATTAGATGCAAAAAGCCCGTTAAAGCGCTACCAATAATAAGGCTTTTTGGGTATCGTTAAACGACTGGCAGTTCCATGTGAGAACTGCCTTCCTAATTACAGACTATTTTGATAAAAATCGTCTAAATAACGTGCATTTCAGAATATTAAGAGCACAGGATTAGCATGCTAGATTCTAAATTACTTCGAACAGAGCTGGATGAAACAGCTGAAAAACTCGCGCGTCGTGGTTTTAACCTTGATGTAGAAACTTTACGTAACCTTGAAGAGAAGCGTAAATCCCTTCAAGTGAAGACAGAAGAGCTTCAAGCTCAACGTAACTCGCGATCGAAGTCGATTGGTCAGGCAAAAGCGAAAGGTGATCACGAAGAAGCCGAGCGTATTATGGCTGAAGTGGGTAACCTAGGTTCTGAGCTTGATGACGCGAAAAAAGCGTTAGCTGAGTTACAAGCGGAGCTTGATGTTATTACACAATCTGTACCAAACATCCCAGATGATTCTGTACCTGTTGGTAAAGACGAGTCTGAAAACGTAGAAATTTCTCGTTGGGGTGAGCCAAAAGCTTATGACTTCGATGTGAAAGATCACGTAGATCTGGGTGAAATGGCGGGTGGTCTTGATTTTGCGAGTGCTGTAAAAATTACCGGCGCACGCTTTATCGTTATGAAAGGTCAATTTGCGCGCTTACACCGTGCAATTGCACAGTTTATGCTTGATCTTCATACCGAAGAGCACGGCTACACAGAAATGTATGTACCGTACCTAGTAAATGCAGATAGCTTATTTGGCACAGGTCAGCTTCCGAAGTTCGGTGAAGACTTGTTCCATACACAGCCTTTAACTGAAAAAGTAAATGATGAAGAACCTCGCGTTCTATCATTGATCCCAACAGCTGAAGTACCTGTAACAAACATGATGCGTGATACCATCACTGATGAAGCGGATCTTCCTGTTAAGATGACGGCACATACACCATGCTTCCGTTCTGAAGCAGGTTCTTACGGTCGTGATACTCGTGGCCTTATTCGTATGCACCAGTTCGATAAAGTTGAGCTTGTACAAATTACGAAACCTGAAGATTCAATGGCTGCACTAGAAGAGTTAACAGGTCACGCTGAGAAAGTACTACAGCTTCTAGAGCTTCCATACCGTAAAGTGGTTCTTTGTACTGGCGATATGGGCTTTGGCTCATGTAAAACCTATGATCTTGAAGTATGGGTTCCTGCTCAAGAAACGTACCGTGAAATTTCTTCTTGTTCTAACATGTGGGATTTCCAAGCTCGTCGTATGCAAGCACGTTTCCGTCGTAAAGGTGAGAAGAAGCCTGAGCTTCTACACACATTAAACGGTTCTGGTCTTGCTGTTGGTCGTACAATGGTTGCTATTTTAGAAAATAATCAGCAGGCTGACGGTCGTATCGAGATCCCTGAAGTACTTCGTAAGTACATGAACGGTATGACTCACATCGGTTAATCACTGATTTGTCGTTTGAAAACCCAGCCATCGTGCTGGGTTTTTTTATGTCTGCTTGTTGTGATCAAAATTAATGGCACATGTCGTTATGTTTGGAACTGTTATAGCAAGATCATCAGCAATATCATTGATAATAAGATCGAAGAACTGGAAAATAGTGTCTGAGATCTGAATTGAATAAAGATAAAGCTCTTCTTTAAGTTTATTTTTATCTTGGTTATGAAATTGTATTTCATGAAATTTTTGTAGGAGCTTTTCAATAGGCCAAACAGGTGGCGTCTGTTGGCTTATCATCGATATCTGCCCAAGCCTTCGTTGGATCATTTTTACATGCATTTCTAACTCGCGCGCATAGCTTTTGCTTTCTAAAGGACAGTGTTCAATCGTCCAGCGGAATCTATTTAAACTATCCAGTGAATTTAATGTAATAGGCCAAGTGGTTTGATAATGTTCGAAAGTGGTGTCTTTTTCGGCTGTAAGCAAGCTAGAACTAATAACATCATCAATCAGATACATAATGTGTCGAATAATTCTGCCATGTACGGCTTGGCTGCGCTGTAAAGAGTAGTGAGGACAATCTGTAAATAAACGCTGTATTTCTTGTCTCAATATCCGAAACATCGGTTTGTGATTGGTGTCAGCTTGATAAATTAATATTGAGAGTGTTTGTTTTAAAGCATGCCTTTTACGCTTAACAGATTCATGGATCTTATTATCCATATTGTTACTTATAATTTTTTGATGGCAATAGCGGCGGTGATAACGAATAAATTGTATCAGTTCTCTGAGCTGCATTATTTGATCAAATTGTAGTTGTAATTGGGTGTTATTTTTATTTGTTTTCCAAGTGATATATCCAATCGTTAATAGTGAAATAATAGCAGCTATGATCAACCACATAAATAGCCCTTTAATTACTCTTATTCTTTTAGTAAGCAAGCAATCGTCATGCCGTTAATATATTTTAATTAAAACAACAAGTTAAATATGGTGTAACGGTGTCTTGTGAGCTAACTTGGTTCAAGTGCACCAAAATAGTGAAATAAAAAAGGCGCCATAAAGGCGCCTTATACAATGAGAATGACCGAATTATGAGCTTTGCTTTAGAGGATGAAATTTAACTTCTTCATCTTTAACTGCAGCAGTAGGATCATTGAAGCGTTCAATATCAATCTCGTTTTCACTCTTAGCAACAATACATGTTACTACAGAGTCACCAGTAATATTGACAGCGGTACGGATCATATCAAGTAGGCGGTCAACACCCATGATGATTGCAATACCTTCAACCGGAAGACCGACTTGGTTTAGTACCATGGCCAGCATGATCAAGCCGACACCAGGAACACCCGCAGTACCAATAGAGGCTAGTGTTGCAGTTACAATAACGGCAATGTAGTCACCCATGCTTAGGTCAATGTTGAACGCTTGAGCAATAAATACTGTCGCGACACCTTGCATGATAGCCGTGCCATCCATATTAATGGTTGCACCTAGCGGTACTGTAAATGAAGCAATCTTATTATTTACGCCAAGACGTTTGGTTGCTGTTTCCATGGTAACTGGAATCGTTGCATTTGATGATGCCGTTGAGAAAGCAAACATCACCGCATCTTCCATTTTCTTTAGGAAAGTAATAGGGCTTAGACCGGTAAAGATCTTTAGCATCGCACTGTATGTTACTAAACCGTGGATAAGTAGCGCAGCAACAAGGACTAAGAAGTAGTTAATTAGGTTAAAGATTGCATCTAGACCTAATCCTGTAAATAGCTTAGCCATTAGGAAGAACACACCGAATGGTGCAATGTTCATTAGCAACGCTACAAGCTTCATGATCACTTCATTAAGATCTTTGAAAACTTCAGCAATACGTTCACCTGGTTTACCCGCAGCGCTAATTGCGATACCGAATAATACGGCAAAGACAATAATTTGCAGAGTATTACCATTTGCCATAGAGCTTATTGGGTTAGTTGGGAACATACCGACAATAACGCTACCTAGCGTTGGTGCTTCTTTTGCGGCAAATGTTGTTGCTGCGCTTAAATCTGCACCAGCGCCTGGTTGGAAAACATTAGCAAGGAAAAGCGCTAGGGTAATAGCAATGGCAGTTGTTGCAAGATAGAACAAGACTGTTTTACCACCAAGGCGGCCTAATGTTGCAATATCTTTTAATGAGCTAGTACCACAAACCAGTGATACAAAGACAAGAGGTACTACAAGCATCTTTAAGCTGGCAATGAAAATTTTGCCACCTACATCAAACAAACCGTTAACGATGTATTCGTGGATAAAAGAGATATCAGCTAAAAAGGTGCGAATTAAAAATCCTGTTAGAATACCCAGTACCATACCGAGGATCACTCGGGAGGTGAGGGACATTTTTTTCTTTGTCGTTGACATTGAATTTTCCTTATAATTATTCACTCTGTCCATCTATATATCAGAGCCACAAAGAGACTATCAGCACTTCAATGTTTCAACCAAAGCAAAAATACGATCAAATATTAACTATATGGCTTGAGTCACGTTTTTTATATTTATTTAAAGTTAAATAAGGGTAATATTAACTATATTTTAACATTTGAGTGGTTTTTATATCGGGTTGGTCACGCTTTTATCTTATATATAACTCTACCTAGTGGGCGTTGTTTACTCTCATTCTGTAAGAAAATAGTACTACTTCAGAGGATTAAGCTATTTCACTAATATTTATTTTATAAAATTAAAATGTTTTATCGTCTCTTGTTTGAATTTTTATTCTAAAAATATGAGTTTATACCCAGTGGTGATGGGGGCGGCGACAATAAAAAAGGGCACATACAGTGCCCTTCTATATATAGGTGAGGTGTAAATTACATTACACGCATACCTGGCTGTGCACCCTCATGTGGCTCTAGGATCCAAAGATCTTTACCACCAGGGCCTGCTGCTAGGATCATGCCTTCAGACATGCCGAACTTCATTTTGCGAGGCTTCAGGTTAGCTACCATAACAGTCATTTTGCCCACTAACTCTTCTGGTGTGTAAGCTGACTTAATACCAGAGAATACTTGGCGCATTTCACCGCCAATATCTAATTGGAATTTAAGCAGTTTGTTTGCCTTTGGTACTTCTTCACAAGATACAATCTTAGCGATACGCATATCAACTTTAGCAAAATCGTCAAATTCGATTTCAGCTTCAATTGGTTCATCAACTAAAGGGCTTGCTGGCTTTGCAGCGGCTTCAGCAGCGGCTTTATCTGCTGCAGCTTCTTCTTTCGATGATTCAACCATTGCTGCAACGTGTGCAGGATCGATACGATTAAATAGAGCTTTAAACTTCGTTACTTCGTGAGCTGTTAGCGGCTTGGCAATTGTTTCCCAAGTTAGTGTTTCGTTTAGGAATGCTTCACTACGCTCAGTCAGTTTTGGCATGACGGGCTTCAGATAAGCCATGAGCACGCGGAATAGGTTGATACCCACAGTACAAATTTCTTGTAACTCTTGGTCTTTACCTTCTTGTTTCGCAACAACCCAAGGTGCTTTTTCATCAACATATTGGTTTGCTTTATCAGCAAGTGCTGTGATTTCACGAATTGCACGACCGTATTCACGGCTTTCGTATAGTTCACCGATACGATCAGCGGCTTCAACGAATTCTGCATATAGCTCAGGTTCAACGAAATTATCAGATAACTTGCCATCGAAACGTTTAGCGATGAAGCCTGCATTACGAGATGCAAGGTTAACAATCTTGTTTACTACATCACTGTTAACACGCTGTGTGAAGTCTTCTAGATTTAAATCCAGATCATCAATACGGCTGTTTAGTTTGGCAGCGTAATAGTAGCGTAGACATTCTGGATCTAGGTGTTTTAGGTAAGTGCCGGCTTTGATGAACGTGCCTTTAGACTTAGACATTTTCGCACCGTTTACTGTTACGTAGCCGTGTACGAATACATTGTTTGGTTTACGGAACCCTGCACCATCTAGCATCGCAGGCCAGAATAGGCTGTGGAAGTAAACAATGTCTTTACCGATGAAGTGGTATAGCTCTGTTGAGCTATCTTTATTCCAGAACTCATCGAAGTTTAGATCGTCGCGCTTGTCACATAGGTTTTTAAATGAACCCATGTAGCCAATTGGTGCGTCCAGCCATACATAGAAGTATTTGCCGGTCTCACCTGGAATTTCAAAGCCGAAGTAAGGAGCGTCACGAGAAATATCCCACTGTTGCAGTCCTGACTCGAACCACTCTTGCATCTTGTTCGATGTTTCTTCTTGAAGAGCACCAGATTTAGTCCATTCTTTTAACATGCTTTCAAATTGAGGCAGGTCGAAGAAGAAGTGCTCAGAATCTTTCATGACTGGTGTAGCACCAGAAACGGCTGATTTTGGATTGATTAAATCTGTTGGGCTGTATGTTTCACCACAGTTATCGCAGTTGTCACCGTATTGGTCTTCGGCTTTACACTTAGGGCATGTACCTTTTACGAAACGATCCGGGAGGAACATTTCTTTCTCAGGGTCAAAAAGCTGAGAAATAGTACGGCTAGTAATAAAGCCATTGTCTTTTAGCTGGGTATATACAAAAGATGCTAACTCACGGTTTTCTGGTGAGTGTGTGCTGTGGTAGTTGCTAAAATCAATATCAAAGCCAGCAAAATCAGCTTGGTGCTCTTTGCTCACTTCGGCAATCATTTGCTCAGGTTCCATACCCATCTGCTGGGCCTTAAGCATGATTGGAGTTCCGTGTGCATCGTCGGCACAAATGAAATGAACTTCGTTGCCGCGTAGGCGCTGATAGCGAACCCAAATATCCGCTTGTACATGCTCAAGCATGTGACCTAAGTGGATAGAACCGTTAGCATACGGTAGGGCACAGGTAACCAGAATTTTTCTTGGATTGGCAGCCATAATTACTTATTTCGCTCATGATGGGTAAAAAACGTAGCTGTAAATACTACCTGATGGTTGTCGTTATTCCTAGCATCAGATACGGTTTTATCTGCTTAAAAGCTTGTGAAATCGGGCAGTTTTTATGCTTTGGTGGTAGCATTAAGTAAAACAAGTAAAATTAGCGCAGCAACAAGCTCTTAAATGACTAACTAAAGGTTAAATTGTTGCTCGTTTGATAATAATTATGTGGAGCGTTAACTTATGACTAACGATGTAACTCATCGTTTTCAGAATGTTGCTGATATATGCCAATGGCTAAATCATTTTGAGCATTCTCTTTTGAATTCAGAGTGGGCGGATATGCCCAATGTTGTCTCTATCTCTGCAGATGGTTTAATTACCATCACGATTCCTTTTGCTGCGGCTACATTGGTTAATGAGCTCGAACAGTGGATTTCCAGCGAGCAACATACTGGTGTTATTCCTTCAAATGCGACGTTTAATGTACGCGCAAAAGTGGCTACCTTGGCTGTTGAGAACAAGCAACCATTACGTGGTGTGAAAAATATTATCGTAGTAAGTTCGGCGAAAGGTGGTGTGGGTAAATCAACAACGTCAGTTAATTTAGCTTTAGGTCTTCAGCAACAAGGAGCTAAAGTTGGATTACTTGATGCAGATATCTATGGCCCATCTGTTCCTATGATGTTAGGCACCATGGATCAAAAGCCACAATCGCCAGATGGCAAAATGATGCTGCCAATTGAATCATGCGGGTTATATACCAATTCAGTGGGGTACTTGGTGCCAGCAGAAAGTGCAACGATTTGGCGTGGTCCTATGGCCTCAAAAGCGTTAGCACAAATTATTAATGAGACATGGTGGCCTGATCTTGATTATCTTGTGATTGATATGCCACCGGGTACCGGTGATATTCAACTGACGTTATCTCAGCAAATTCCTGTTACAGGGGCGTTAGTGGTTACTACACCACAAGATTTAGCCCTAGCTGATGCCATTAAAGGTATTAGTATGTTCAATAAAGTGGATGTGCCAGTACTGGGTATTGTTGAGAATATGAGTTACCACGTTTGTAGTAACTGTGGTCATCAAGAGCATATTTTCGGTACTGGTGGTGCAGCAAAAATGGCACAAGAATATTCAGTGCCATTATTAGCGCAGCTACCACTTGATATTAAGGTACGTCAAGATATTGATAACGGTAAACCAACTGTGGCAGTATCTCCTAACTCTGAGCAAGCGATGGCTTATATTGAATTAGCCGCGACTGTTGCGAGTCGTTTGTACTGGCAAGGTGAAACGGCGGTAGAGCAGATTACAATTCGTACTATGTAACAAAAATATGAGACGGTCTTTGTCCGTTCTCTGCTCAAACGTGCTAGATGTCTCATTTTTGTTGGCATCTGGCATAACAACGGCTTATAATCAGGCGGTTTAATTATTTATCTCGCCACGTGGTCTAACAGGTGCCTTCTGATATGTCTGAAAATTCACACCAATGCGTTATTATTGGTATTGCAGGTGCTTCTGCATCCGGTAAAAGTCTGATTGCCAGTACTGTATACAAAGAGCTAAAAGAAAAAGTAGGCGATCATCAGATCGGTGTTATTACGGAAGATTGTTATTATAACGATCAAAGCCACCTGACCATGGATGAGCGGGTCAAAACTAACTATGATCACCCGAATGCGCTTGATCATGATTTACTTTGTGATCACCTAGAGCAATTAATAAAGGGTGAAGCAGTAGAAGTACCTCAGTATAGCTATAGCGAACATACTCGCCTGAAAGAAACCACGCAAATGACACCAAAGAAGGTGATCATTTTAGAAGGTATCTTATTGCTTACAGATCCACGCCTTCGTGAGATCATGCACGCTAGCGTATTTATGGATACACCACTTGATATCTGTCTACTTCGTCGTCTACAGCGTGATGTTGCAGAGCGTGGTCGTACTATGGAATCAGTACTCGTTCAGTATCAAAAGACGGTACGCCCTATGTTCATGCAATTTATTGAACCGTCAAAACAATATGCTGATATCATCGTTCCTCGTGGTGGTAAAAACCGAATTGCTATCGACGTACTTAAAGCGCATATAGCGAAGTTGTTACGTTCTTAATTTTTTATAAGGCTGGCCTTTGCCAGCCTTATTTTTATCTTTCGGGAAACCCTGTTAAGATTTGCCTACACAGGTATTATTTTATTGATAATACGTGTGTTTTGTTATTCAGGAGAAAGCTCAAATGAGACTTTGTGACAAGGATATCAAGGCGTACCTTGATGAAGGAAAAATCAATATCGAGCCACGTCCAGCAGATGACTGTATTAGTGGTTTAACGGTTGATGTGACCCTTGGTAATAACTTCCGTATTTTTAATGATCATGGTGCACCCTTTATCGACCTTTCTGGAAAGAAAGAAGATGTAGCAACGCAACTTGATAAAGTTATGAGTGATGAAATTGTTGTTGAGGAAGGAGAAGCCTTTTTCCTTCATCCAGGACAACTCGCTTTAGCTGTAACGCATGAATCAGTGACATTACCTGCCAATATCGTAGGTTGGTTGGATGGACGATCATCATTAGCACGTTTAGGTCTAATGGTACACGTTACTGCACACCGTATCGATCCAGGTTGGTCTGGTCGTATCGTACTTGAATTTTATAATTCAGGACGCTTACCACTGGCATTGCGTCCACATATGCCAATTGGTGCGTTAAGTTTTGAAACCTTATCTGGTGAAGCTGAAAAACCGTATAATAAACGTGTTGACGCTAAATATAAATATCAGCAAGGTGCAGTAGCTAGTCGTATTAATGAAGATGATAAAGAGAGTTAATTTCAATCATCAATAATCTATATTTTAAGAGGCAATCCATAGTGATTGCCTTTTTGTTATGTGTGATATTTTATCGCCTGATGGTATTACTATGATGTTTAGGGCGAAACTATCATTATAAATCATTGTCATAACGCAGAGCTTAATAACATTAAGCTTATATTTTAATTGTTTATATTTCTTATGCAGATTCCTCATAGTGATAATGGGTGCAAGGGAAAGAGGGTAGTATGAAAAAATTACTGTATGTTTTAATCGGTATTATTATCGTCGTTGTACTTGGGGTCACAGCCCTTGTCACGTTAGTCAATCCCAATCAGTTTAAAACTGTGATTGCAGAGCAAGTAAAAAAGCAAACTGGGCGTGAATTGGATATTCGCGGCGATATTAACTGGCGTTTTTTCCCAACATTAGGCTTAAGTGTGGGGGAAACAACGTTAAATAACCCTCAAGGCTTTGCTCAGCCAAACCTGATTCAATTTAAGCAAGCTGAGTTGTCTGTTTCCGTATTACCGCTTTTATCTCATGAGCTTGATATTGGTAAAGTGCGTTTAGATGGTGCGCATGTTTTTGTGCAAACATTGAAAGATGGTCGTAGTAATTTAGATGGCTTAACTGAAAAGTCATCAACTAAAGAAGTGAATGACTCTACATCATCAAAAGCTAATAAAGATGCTGTTAGTAATGTTCAGGATGAGAAGTCAACGGCATCAAAGGTAACGACACAACCGTGGAAAATATCTCTTGCTGGGGTTGAACTTATCAATGCTAGTGTTGATATTATTAATGACAAAACCGGTTCGAATATCGCGTTAAATAAGGTGAATTTCACCTTAGATAAACTGACACCAAATACATGGACGAAAGCGACATTTGATATTTCGGGCAGTGCAAATGCGCTAAAATTTGCAGCTAAAGGCAGTACCGAGTTGAATCTGTCTTCTGCATATCAATTGGCTGAATTAAAAAATCTAGATGTATCTCTGACGGCCCAAGATGGAAAAACAGAGATAAAACATGCTCAAGTAACGCTGGATCATTTTCAGTATGGTCAATGGGCAACGGTTAATTTAAATATAGATGGTCAATTACCTGAGTTGGCTTTTGTTACCAAAGGGCAGACCCAGTTTAAATTGTCGTCGGATAGAAATATTCTAACGTTAGAGAATCTTTCAATAGATAATGCATTGTCAGGAAAAGCGTTACCTCGCCCTAAGATGCAGGTAAACATAAAAACCAATGCTAGTTATGATATAACGACAAAAACAGCGACGTTATCAAAACTCAATGCAAATGCAGATGAACTAGCGTTAATGGGAGATGTATCTTTTATCAACCGTGATGTTCCTGTGATCCGTTTTAATTTATCTAGCGATAATATTAATCTTGATAACTGGCTAAACAAGCAGCACGGCCAGGTTTCATCGGAAAAGCCTGCAGTATCAGATCAAGCTGCGAATAGCACATCAACCGAAGTTGCTGCGTCAACGTCACAACAAACCTCTTCACCATCGGTATCAAATACTTCCTCTGCAATACAAGAGCCGGATCTTTCAGTACTAAAAGGTATTGATGTTGACGGAACGATAATGGCGAAAAAGTTCACTATCTCACATGCACACTTGTCTGATGTGAAACTGTCGGTTGTGATTCAAAATGGGATTGCAAAGTTAAATTCGTTCACGGCAAATTTATATAAAGGCACTGTGAGTGGAACAGCACAATTGAACGTTAATACACCTTTGGCTAGCTATCAATTACATAATCAAATAAAAGGCGTTGAAATCCAGCCATTATTGGAAGATGTTGCTAATAATAAGCAGTTAGCAGGACGTGCAAATATTATCGCCAATCTTGCAGGTAAAGGCTTATCTTCACAACATTTGAAAAATAACAGTACAGGTACGATTAATGTGAATTTAACCGATGGCGCTGTTTATGGAGTGAATATATCAGAGATGATCCGTTCAGCAAAAGCCCGTCTAAAAGGTGAAAAGTTATCTGATAGTCAGAAGCAAAAGAAAACAGATTTTTCTTCTTTAACGGCATTGTTGCAATTAGGGCAAGGCCAAGCAAAGATCGACAATCTTCACCTTGTTTCACCATTACTTGATATCAATGGTCGTGGTACGACTAATTTAAATAATGAGTCATTAAACTTTTCTGTTGATACTGCTATTGTAGCAAGTGGTAAAGGGTTAGATGAATTGAAAGGGATTACTGTTCCTATTAAAATAAAAGGCACATGGCAGCAGCCTAAATACCAATTAGATTTAAAAAATCTCTTTAAGCAAAATAGCGAATTAGAGCAAAAAGCGAAGAAAGAGCTAAACCGAGGTCTTGAAAAGCTATTGGGTGATAAAGCCAAAGACGAGAAGATTAAAAATGTAGCGGATCAATTGCTTAAAGGTTTGTTTAATTAACAATATTTTTATATTGGTCACGTTATTATTGAAAAGGTTTGCTTATTAAGGCAAGCCTTTTCTATTTTATATGTATTTGATACTAAAAAGTAAATGGCGACTTTATAGTAAGACGGTGAGCAGTGATTACTGTCACTTGATAAATGAATGACGCCATGATGATGAATTATGATAGATAAACCGACGTCGACAGATGAAAAAACAACCTTGATGTCAAAAGTAATGGCGATTGTTACTTTTGTGGTCGATAAAATAAAAGCCTTGCCTCCTATTGATCACTTGATCCGTGCTGCGGATCGCTTTAATGATCGTTTGGGGAGTCAGTTTGGTGCAGCAATCACTTATTTCTCTTTTTTATCCCTTATCCCTATTTTAATGGTGTTGTTTGCAGCAGCGGGTTTTATATTGGCCTCTAATGCCTCATTACTAAATAGCATTATTGATAAAATAGTTGCAGGTGTTACTGATCCAAGCTTAGCAACGACATTAAAAAACACTGTTAATATTGCTATTAGTCAGCGTACAACTGTCGGTTTAAGTGGTTTAGCCATTGCTTTGTATTCTGGTATTAGTTGGATGGGGAATTTACGTGAAGCCATTCGAGCACAAACCCGTGATGTATGGGAACGCAAACCTGAAGATAAAGATCATTTTTTACTGCAATATGTGAAAGATTTTGTCGCACTGACTGGGTTAGTGGGCGCATTAATTTTTACTGTTGTACTAACGTCAGTGGCAGGCTCTGCACAAGCAACAATTGTTAATGCGCTAGGTTTAGAAAATATTACTTGGTTACGCCCTGCTCTTACCGCAACAGCTTTAACAATATCGATCTGTGCTAACTATCTTATGTTTTTATGGATCTTTTGGATGTTACCTAAGCGTCGTTTTAATCGTAGGGCACTGATGAAAGGAACATTACTTGCCGCGATAGGCTTTGAAGCAATTAAGTTTGCTATGACATTCATGTTACCTAAACTGGCAAGCTCACCATCAGGTGCCGCGTTTGGTTCAATTATAGGCTTAATGGCATTTTTCTATTTCTTTGCGCGTTTGACATTATTTTGTGCCGCTTGGATTGCGACAGCGAATGAACATCGTATTACGCCGATCACTGATGAAGAATAACGGCTTTATTCTGTGATGAATACAAGAAAGGATGACACTATGTCATCCTTTTTTATTACATTGTGCAATATTGAGTTGTTTTAGGAAATGACTGATTTGGCTAACTTGAAGACCAATTCTTGGTTCAATGAACTTACGGCGGATCATGGCATAGCTGACTGTTGCAGTAGCGATGGCAATATAGGCATTGATATTGAGTATAAGTAAAACAAGGCTAACAATACCAATATATGCGATGCTATAGCCGAACACTTGGTTTTCATTATGTTGTAGATGGATGCCACAGCTCTCACAGGTAAAAGAGAGGGTATCTTGGTTGAGTGTTGGTACTGAGGTTTTATGCTGACAGCAAGGACAAGTTTTTTTCATTTTATTACCTTTAATAGACTGACAACGCCAGATATGCGAACTACATCCCTGTCTATATCAGTAGTGTCATATTACTGAAGGTAGAAGTACCGTTTGACTGCGTAATGTAATAACTTTGTCATGGTATAGTTAACTGATTAATATATTAATAATGATTATGTATTTATATTTCATGCTAGATATGAAGCTAAATACAAGGAGTGTATGTGGATTCAATAACTCAAGCTGCACTAGGGGCATCTGTTGCAGCGGTTGTGGCAGGACGCCACTGTAAGCCTAAAACATTATTGATTGGTGCTGCGTTAGGGACGTTACCTGATTTAGATGTTTTTATTGATTATGGTGATCCTATTTCAGATACGGTGAAGCATCGTGGCTTTAGCCATTCACTTTTTGTGTTGTTACCGTTCTCTTTATTACTCACTACATTATGGCATCACTATCGACCTACGGTATTATCATTTGGTCGATTATGGCTCTTAGTTGCCGCATGTTTGATCACTCATCCATTACTTGATTCATTTACTACCTATGGCACGCAACTGTTTTGGCCTTTAGATAACAGCGTTGCGGTATCGAGTCTTTTTATTATCGATCCACTCTATACATTGCCTTTGCTTATCATGCTGATTGCAAGCTTGATGTGGCGAGAGAAAATGGCAAAACTCTGTAGTATTGGACTAATCGTTTCAACGATTTACTTAGCATGGTCAGTCGTTGCTTATAAGGTTATTGAGCACCGTATTGAACAAGAGTTAAAGCATACTCCGTTAGCCAATCAGCCCATTTTTATCAGTCCAACCCCGTTTAATACGGTACTTTGGCGGTTTATTATTCTTGATGATGATAAATATTATGAAGGCTTTTCATCTTTGCTCGATCCAAAATATGATGATGGTTACCCTATACAATGGGTGCAACGAGAGCGAGGCAGGTTACCGTTAAAACAGCCCTCAGAGCATGTTGCAATGCTAACTAAGTTTGCTAGTGATTTTGTTCAGTATCAAACGATTGATGATCAATTAGTGGTGACAGATCTGCGGTTAGGATTAATCGAATATTTGCCATTTCGTTTTATCGTTGCCAAGCAGTCACCGCAGCAAGGTTGGCAATTAATAGCACCGATAAAAATGGAGGAGCGAAAAGTGCAACCCAAACACCTTTCTGCATTATGGTTACGGCTATTAGGCAGCCAAGATGTGAATGCCGATCTATGCCAGATAAATGAATGCTCCAGTAACATTGTTATAAAAACGTAACTATAACGTTTCTTTCACTGTTTTCTTATGTGTTGATGTAGTAATGCTAATCGGCTTTTTTCGCTGTGCGAGTTACAGAGCGTATTCTACGTAGCAATCCAAAGCGTGTGACTATCGTAGGTCTATTAGTCTCTTACGTGATGACATTCATGCTAGGTATTGGTTACGCAGTGTACTCATTATGCCAATCATTGGTGATGTTGCCTTGAAAGATGGCATTCGTCCTGAGCGACCAATGGCTGAATCTTTTGTCGCATCGCAATTAGCGATCACGGCGAGTCCTATTTCTGCCGCTGTGGTGTATTACCTTGCTCAATTTTCGGGCATTAATGAATCAATCAGCCTGTTATCTATTTTGATGGTAACTGTACCTGCGACCTTGGTCGGTACGTTATTACTGTCACTGCATAGCTTGCGTCGAGGTAAAGAAATCGCTGATGATCCTGAGTATCAACGTCGTTTAAACGATCCTGTTTGGCGCGATCAAATTCTTCATACGACTTCAACATCATTAAATGAAGAGTTACCTAAAACTGCAATGCATGCGGTGATACTTTTAATTTTAGTGTTAATCATGATTGTCATTGTCGCGATGGTGTCGGAAATTCGTACTATTGGTGTTGTATCAGCTTGCTGTATTGGTTATGCCATTGCACAAGTGCTTATTTAATAAGAGGTTATGATATTTTAAAGGTATCCGATGGGTCCCTTTTTTTATTAAAGATTGCCTTAAAATATTACCGCTGAATTGTAGATTCCCATAAGGCATGATTAATTTGTAAATTGAATAATTAATGTTGAGCTGATAATTAAGTGTTTCAAATTGTACGATCTAATTCTTATGTTTTGTATTTAACTTTTTGTATTTAAATGTTTTTATTGTTTATTAGTTATTTTTCGATTGTTTGTTTGAATTTATTGTTCTTGATTGCTTTTTTATTATCAGCATAATGCGCGCCGTTTAACTTGGATTTACGAATTTATTCATATCGGAGATGAAAATGGCTGCTGATAATAATTACAGTTTAGGGCCTGTACCCCTTACTGCTCGAAAGGGTGTCGCTTCACTGACAATGGTCATGTTAGGTCTCACTTTTTTCTCCGCCAGTATGTGGACAGGTGGTTCACTTGGTACTGGACTTTCATTTGACGACTTCTTCCTTGCTGTTCTCATCGGCAATCTTATCCTCGGTATTTACACTTCTTTTCTTGGCTATATCGGTGCTTCCACCGGACTCTCTACTCATCTTCTTGCTCGTTTTTCTTTTGGTACTAAAGGCTCATGGCTACCGTCTGCATTGCTTGGCGGTACACAAGTTGGCTGGTTCGGTGTGGGGGTTGCAATGTTTGCGATCCCTGTTCATAAAGCCACTGGCATTGATACCAATGTATTAATTGTCGTATCCGGTATATTGATGACGGTTACTGTGTACTTTGGTATGTCGGCATTAATGATCCTATCAGCCATTGCCGTACCTGCAATTGCAGTGTTAGGTAGTTATTCTGTGGCTGGGGCTGTTGAAAGTATTGGTGGTGTTGATCAATTAAAGATGATGAAGCCTGTCGATCCTATCGATTTTCCGGTTGCACTGGCGATGGTTGTTGGCTCGTTTGTGAGTGCGGGAACGTTAACTGCAGATTTTGTTCGCTTTGGTAAGAAGCCTAAATCAGCAGTACTCGTGACCATGGTTGCTTTCTTCTTAGGTAATTCTCTGATGTTTATCTTTGGCGCAGCAGGTGCTGCAGTAACAGGGCATTCTGATATTTCTGAAGTGATGATTGCACAAGGGTTGTTGATCCCTGCCATTATCGTATTAGGTCTTAATATTTGGACGACTAATGATAATGCGCTTTATGCTTCAGGTTTAGGCTTTGCAAATATCACTGGATTGCCGAGTAAGTATTTGTCAGTCGTGAATGGTTTGATCGGCACACTTTGTGCGCTATGGCTTTATAACAATTTTGTGGGTTGGCTAACATTCCTATCCTTAGCGATTCCACCGATTGGCGGCGTGATCATTGCGGATTTCTTTATCAATCGTAAGCGCTACCAAGATTTTACTAAAGCAGAGTTTAAAACGGTTAATTGGGCTGGCATGTTAGCGATTACTGTCGGTGTTGCGGCAGGGCATTTCTTGCCAGGTATCGTACCTGTGAATGCGGTGTTAGGTGGTGCGATAAGCTACGTGCTATTAAACACAGTAATGAATAAAAAGACACATGCAGTAAAGCAAGTGGCGTAAGGGAAAATGATGACAAGTTTATTGATTAATAATGCGACGTTGCAAAATGAAGCAGGCTTAAAGCAAATTCTGATTGAGAATGGTGTTTTTACACAAATTGTAGATAACCATACCATCACAGATCACCAAGGTGAGACGCTAGATGCTGCTGGTGGCTTAGTGGTAACGCCATTTTGTGAGCCACATATTCATTTAGATACCACGCAAACAGCAGGCGAGCCGAGCTGGAATATTTCAGGCACCTTATTCGAGGGCATTGAGCGTTGGGCTGAGCGTAAGCAGTTACTTTCGATTGAAGATGTAAAAACACGTGCTAAGCAGACCTTGAAGTGGCAAATCGCTAACGGTGTTCAGCATGTACGTACTCATGTGGATGTTTCCGATCCGACGTTGATTGCATTAAAAGCGATGCTTGAAGTACGTGAAGAAATGAAGCCTTGGGTGGATATTCAGATTGTTGCTTTCCCACAAGAAGGGATTTTGTCCTACCCCAATGGTAAAGAGCTACTTGAACAAGCAGTACAACTTGGTGCTGATGTTATCGGTGCTATTCCACACTTTGAATTTACTCGTGAATACGGTGTGGAATCGCTGCATTACGTGTTTGAATTAGCACGTAAATACGATCGATTGATCGATGTGCATTGTGATGAAATTGATGATGAACAGTCACGTTTTGTTGAAACAGTAGCCGCACTGGCACATAAATATAATATGGGCGAGAAAGTCACAGCAAGCCATACCACTGCAATGGGGTCTTATAATGGTGCTTACGCATCACGCCTGTTCCGCTTATTACGTATGTCAGGGATTAACTTTGTTGCTAACCCATTAGTGAATATTCACCTACAAGGGCGTTTTGATGATTATCCTAAACGTCGTGGTGTAACACGTGTTAAAGAGATGCTAGGGGCTGATATCAACGTATGCTTTGGTCATGATGATGTGTTTGATCCTTGGTATCCGCTAGGTACAGCCAACATGCTACAAGTGCTTCACATGGGTCTGCATGTATGCCAAGTGATGGGTTATGAGCAAATCAATCAATCGTTAGATTTGATCAGCAAAAACTCAGCACGCACCTTAAACATTCAAGATAATTACGGTATTGAAGTGGGTAAGCCGGGCAGTTTATTGGTTTTACCTGCAGAGAATGGTTTTGATGCGGTGCGTCGCCAAGTGCCAGTTCAATACTCAGTGCGTTACGGTAAAGTGATCGCCCAAACTCAACCTGCAGAAACGCAAATTCATTTAGATGAAACAGAACGTGTTACCTTTAAACGCTAATTAGTTTAAAAGATAGCAATAGAGAAAAGGCACGATAGAGTGCCTTTTTGATATTCAAATTATAATATTAGCTATCTGCTTGTTTTTTGCTTGGATCCTCTGGCGTGTCATAAGGCCAGTAATGATGGCCGATACGAATAAGTACTGTTGCTGCAGCTAAAACAAATGCAGCTAGCGATAGCCAAATAATAACCGTGCCATCTAATTCTTTCATTCCCAGGGTGATATAGCGAGCAATCGCCATTATTGCAATATAGATAGGATAACGAACTGGAATTTTACCATTAACAACAAACTGTTGAACCATGGCCAATATTTCTAAATAGATGAACATTAAAAGAATGTCCGTTAGTAGAATATTTCTCTCTACGATGACATGTATAAATTCATTAAACATGGCAACGACGGTAGAAAGTGTTATCCCCACCAAAAGAATGGCTTCTAAGGTATGAAATATTTTAAGAAAAGGTTTGCTAAACGCTTTTGGTAAATGGGACGGCATAATTGCTCCAAAAATAGCATTACTGGCTGATAAGCATGTGGCTATTATATGAAGCTATAGACTCTGTGATAGTAATAAATGTAAAAAATTAATTGGTTGTTGGTTATTTAGCCATTAAAAGTAAGGTTTATTACTTTTAATGGCTTATTCGCATTTACCAATCAATCCCTTTTCGCGCTTTTATTCCGCTTTCAAAGGCATGCTTAACATTACGCACTTCTGAGACAGTATCGGCAATTTCGAGTAATTGTCGGTGTGCAGCTCGTCCTGTAATGATCACCGATTGTGTTGTAGGACGCTTTTCTATAGCCTCAATTACGTCATCTAACGCAATATAATCATAGGTAATCATATAAGTCAGCTCATCGAGTAATACAACATCATAGCTATCATCAGCTAGCATTGCTTTACATTGTTGCCATGTTTCTTTTGCAGCGGCGGTATCGGCTTCTTTATTTTGGGTTTCCCATGTAAATCCAGTCGCCATGACTGCAAAGTTGACACCGTGTTGCGCTAGTAAATTACGCTCACCACAATCCCATGTGCCTTTTATAAATTGTCCGACACCACAGCGCTGACCATGACCGACGGCTCGCGCAATCATGCCAAACCCTGAAGTAGATTTTCCTTTACCATTGCCAGTGATTACCAGAACCAGTCCTTTTTCGTGTTGGGCGGCATCAATACGAGCATCGACTTGCTCTTTTAATTTTTGCTGACGCGCCTTATGGCGATCATCCTTGTTGGTTGTATCTATCATCTGAAATCCTTAAAAATGATAATGGTTCGCAAAGGTTAATAATGTCAGGTATCCGGCTATCTCTGCAAGTTGTTGTGTCGCTCCTAAACAATCACCGGTATAACCACCGAGTTGGTGGTTGAACCAATAGCCACAACTTTGACGAACAAATAAGGTTGTTATAAGACAACTTAATGCAAGAGATAGCGGTAATATTGAAAGTACTAGTATTGCTGTTGTTAGTAAGATCCCAATATCGAGTAAAGATTGCTGATTGGCTAAAGGTTTAACCTTACTATCCTGATCTGCGCGAACATAAGGGTAAGAGAAGATAATACTTGCTGCAGCGACTCGGCTTATACAATGAATAACAATGAAGGCATAAACAGGGAAGTAGAGGTTTATATCAGCCAATGAGACCAGTGCAATCCATTTTAAACCCAATGCCATGACTAGTGCAGAAGCGCCATATGTACCTAGGCGAGAATCTTTCATTATGTTGAGCTTTGATTCAACCGTCCAACCACCACCAAAGCCGTCAAATACATCAGCCAGTCCATCTTCATGGAAAGCTCCCGTGATTAACAGACCTGAAATCATTGCAATACCAATCGCAATTGTAGGGGGAAAAAGCAGAATAAATAATAGGTATATTAAGCTACATATTGCTCCCACAATAAGACCAATAACACCAAAGTAGCGATTGGCATGATTTAATCGCTCAGTACTAAATGGAGTACTGGTTGGTATAGGAATACGAGTGAAAAAGGCTAATGCGACTAAAAAGAGTTGCCATTGATATCGATAGCCACTTTCCGTTAGTGATGCTTTGCTCTGTGTTTGATGATCGGTGCTCACACAGTAACTCCTGCATCATCAAAACTCGCCATATCATTGTAAAAGGCACACGCAGCTTTAATTAAAGGCAATGCTAATACAGCACCAGTCCCTTCACCTAAACGTAAGCCTAAGTTAAGTAATGGCGAGGCATTAAGATGTTGAAGCATACGATGATGTCCGGCTTCCTCTGAATGATGACAGAAAACAAGGTAATCGATAACATTAGGGTTAATTGCAACAGCCAGCAAGGCTGCAGCTGTTACAATGAAGCCATCAACCAATACAATCATTCGGTTTTCAGCCGCTTGTAGTATACCGCCTGTGATTTGTGCAACTTCAAACCCACCAACAGCGGATAACACTTTTAACGGATCGCCTGTCGCACTATAGTGATGTTTGCAGGCAAGACGAATAAGCGCTAATTTTTTTTGATATTGGCTGTCATCAATACCTGTACCATGCCCTGTGCATGCATCAGCAGGAAGATTAAGCAGCAATGCCATAATTGCGGCAGCACTACTGGTATTGCCTATCCCCATTTCCCCAAACGCAACAAGGTTGGTACCTGATTGATGCAGCGAATCAACAACGCTCGCTCCTGCGGATATTCCTTGTTTCACGGTATCAAGCGACATTGCATTCTGAGTGGTAAAATCTTGAGTGCCTTTGCCTAATGGCTGTCTGATTAAATCTGGATGGTCATTAACATCGCCTAAAATCCCGGCGTCAACAATTTTAAGCGCCATATTATTGCTATGACAAAAACAGTTCGCTGCCGCACCGCCGGCTAAAAAATTATGGACCATTTGGGTGGTGACTTCTGCGGGCGCAATACTTATTCCATGTTGTGAAATGCCATGATCTGCCGCGAAAATAAGTAGATGAGGATTATCGATGGCCAGTCTATCGCTTTGTTGTATTAATGCGAGTTGTTCAGCAAGTGGTTCTAATTGGCCTAACGCACCAATGGGCTTCGTTTTATTATCAATGCGTTTTTTAATGTGGACAGATTGAGTTTTATCTACAGGATAAATGGTAAACACAGTGCGAATCCTTTGCCGAATGTTTGAAATATTAATCACTTAATACAGTGATTGTTTCAGAAAACCTGACATAAGGGGAGCCGGAATGAGAAAAACAAACGTAAAATATGATCTACAGGTAGAAAAAAGCCCACCTTGTCAGTGGGCTTGTTAATATCTCTTAGCCGAGTACGTCAGAAGCAACTTTATAGGTTGGATCTTCAAGAACATTCACTTCAACCAACGTTCCTGCTTTTTTCAGCAGCTTACTGCACTCAGGGCTTAAGTGACGCAAATGAATAGTTTTATTACGATTAGCATAACGTTCTGCAATCGTATCTATCGCTTCGATAGCGGAATGATCGGCAACACGTGATTTAGCAAAATCAATGATCACTTCTTTTGGATCATTTTGAGCATCAAATAACTCAAGAAAATGTGATACTGAACCAAAGAAAAGTGGACCATTTACTTGGTAAACTTTTGCACCATTATCATCAATGTGGCTTGCTGCATAAATTTCTTTAGCGTGATTCCAAGCAAATACGAGTGCAGAGTAAATAACACCGACAAGTACAGCAACCGCGAGATCTGCAATTACCGTCACGCAAGTTACTAAGATAATGGTAAAGAAATCGTGCTTTGGCACTTTACGCATCATTTTGAAACTTGCCCATTCAAACGTCCCGATCACAACCATAAACATTACGCCAACAAGCGCAGCAAGTGGGATCATTTCAATAAATGATGAACCGAATAAGATGAACAGTAGAAGGCCAATGGCTGCTGTAATACCGGATAAACGACCACGACCACCTGAGTTAATATTGATCATGGATTGACCAATCATGGCACAACCGCCCATCGCACCGAATACTGAACAAGTAACGTTTGCAACACCTTGACCAACACACTCACGGTTACCATGACCACGTGTATTTGTCATTTCATCAATCACAGTTAGCGTTAGTAATGATTCGATTAAACCAACCGCAGCAAGGATTAATGAGTAAGGCAAAATAATTTTTAGGGTTTCTAGGTTAAAGCCAACATCCGGTAAAGCGAATGTTGGTAAAGAGCCTGCCAGTGTTGCATTTGCGTCACCACTCATGGTACGAACAAAATCGACGACAGTGCGAGAGTCTAAACCTAAGACATGAACTAATGCTGTAACAGTTAAAATGGCAACAAGTGAAGAGGGAACTGCTTTAGTTAGTTTTGGTAAAAAATGAATGATAAACATGGTTAACGCAACCAAGCCTAACATGATGTAAAGCTGTGTGCCGTGCATCCATTCTAAGCCACCATTAAGAGCCGGAACTTTGAACTGACCTAACTGAGCTAAGAAAATTACAATCGCAAGACCGTTAACAAAACCGATCATGACAGGGTGAGGAACCATTCGAATAAATTTACCAAGACGGAACACCCCCGCTAGGATCTGAAGTAAACCTGCAAGCATGACGGCAGCAAAAAGATATTGAATACCGTGCTGGGCAACAAGGCTAACCATCACAACGGCCATTGCACCTGTAGCACCAGAAATCATACCTGGGCGACCACCGAAAACGGCAGTAATTAAACCGACAATGAAGGCTGCGTATAAGCCAACCATCGGGTCAACGCCAGCAACGAATGCGAAAGCAACGGCTTCAGGAACCAGTGCAAGTGCAACGGTTAAACCTGAAAGTACGTCGTTCTTGACGGATTGATGAGTTTTTTGGGGAAAATCTAACATGTTAGTTGAGGATTCTTCTATTATTTGCTGTATTTAAAACGCATTTTGGTTAACAGAATGCTACAGAAAGTTGTAATTAGCTTCAACTTTTGTTGGCTAATAACGGCATTTACTCCGCTTACAAGTGAAAAATTAGAGCTATATGTAATTATTAAACATAAAGTGCGCTGGTTTTGACTCATAATTAGATAATAAAAAAAGCCATGCAAGAGCATGGCTTTTTCATTGCTAAACTTAACTTTTAGTCAAAAGAGGGTTTAGTCATTGGTGCTGTAGCACTGTTTGTTGCTGTTTGGCTACCCGCTGCACGTGTATTGGTACGCTCGCGTAATGGTGCCGCTTGAACAACAGAGCCTGAAACATGCTCTTCAGGTGCTGGCGCTTTTGTCATTGCAGAAGCAGCATGGAAACCACGAGGTGAGGTTGCCATTACCGCCGTTGCTACAGCAGGTAAATCAACAACTGGAGTTACAGGTGATTTCATTTCAACTGTCTCTTCTGTTTTGATCACCGGAGCTGCGACTTCTTCGACAATAATAGGTTGCTCGATCACTTGTTCTTCAGCAGGCTCAGACTTTATTTCTACTGTTGTTTCTTCTGCTGTAAAGCGTGGGAAGACTTTACCCATCGCCATTTCAGGAATAGCAACACCAGAAAGTGTCGTTGTTTCAACTGCAACTACTTCAGATTTAGCTTCTACTACTGGTGCATTAATGATGATGTCATTTGTTTCAACTTCATCAATCACATCTGCAGCATCGACTTTCTCTTCTGTGATGTTTTTCTCAACAGGTGCTTCAACGGCTGGTTTGATACGAGACCAAACTTTGCCCATTGCCATTTCAGGAATTGCAACCCCTGAAGTAGGACGCATTGTTTTTGGTTTCTCAACGATAGAAACAACATTGACCATCTCGCTAATACTATCAGCAGCATCAATAGCTGCCTGCTCAATAGCATTTGCTTCTTCATTGGTAACAAAGTCAGATTTCTCTACGCGTGTATCACGCATACGGCGACGGCGTTGACCACTTGCACGTAAGTGACGTGGTGAGCGGCGATTACGGCGTTGAGTGCCTTCTTGCTCTTCATTATCAGCTTGCTCGTCAGTCACACCCTGAGTTTGTTCAGGTTTGTCTTGTGCTTCTTTAGCAATGCTAGTTCCCAATGCCATTAATGGTGATGGTGTTTGCTCTACAGCAGTTTCAACAGCTTCAACTTTTTCGACAGCATCAACGGTTGCATTTTGTTGTTCAACTGATTTTTCAACATTATCTGTGATACGTACTTTTTTACGAAGTTGACGACGCTGGCGGCGTTGTTTCACTTTTACCGCTTTTTCTTCGCTATCACGTTGTGCATCAACAGGCTGTTCAGTTGTTGCTTTTGCTGTTTGCTCGTCTTGTTGTTGACGTTGCTGTTTTTGCGCTTGAATTTCTTCTTTACGAGACTGACGCTTCTGCTCTTTCACTTCATCGTTATTACGGTTTTGGCGAGGAGCTTTGGCAGCCTTATCGTTTTGCTGTTGACGGTTTTTGTCATTACGGTCATTGCGGCGACGATTTTGGCGTTGCTCGTTATTACGTTCTTGACGCTCGTCATTGTTCTCAACATCGTTGTTATCACGACTGTTGTCACGGTTATTACGACGGTTGTTATCACGACTGTTGTCACGGTTATTACGACGGTTGTCAGAACGATCGTTGCGACGATTATTGTTGCGACGATTATTTTGATTGTTGTTTTGTTCTGTTTTTGCTTCAACAGGTTTCTCTTGTTGCTGTTCAGGGCTACCAGAGAAGAATGACGCTAATACAGAGAAGAAGCGGCTCAACAGACCAGGTTTATTGGCTGATGCAGTGGCAGGCTTAGCCGTTACTTTTGGTGTCGGCTTAGTGGCAGGCGTTGCAACAGGTGCTGGTTGTTTTGGTGCAGTGAACCCTTGAAGTATTGGCTCTTCACGCTTTTTGATGACGCGCTCAGGTTGTGGTGCTTCAATGGCTTCTGCTTCTTTTAACGCTTCTAACGTTTTCGGAATATGGTAAGAAAGGGTGTCTTGCTCTTCACCTTCACGAATACGCAGAACTTCAAAGTGCGGCGTTTCCATATCAGAGTTAGGAACGATAACAACACGTACACCATGATACTTTTCAATGTGTTGAACTGATCGACGCTTCTCGTTTAAAAGGTACGAGGCAACAGGTACAGGTACAATAGCAAGTACTTGTGAGCTGTTATCTTTAAGCGCTTCTTCTTCAATCAGTCGTAAGATTGATAGTGATAGTGATTCATTGTCACGTACAACACCGGTACCAGAACAACGAGGACAAACATGGTGGCTTGCTTCTGCAAGAGAAGGGCTTAAACGTTGACGAGACATTTCAAGTAGACCAAAACGTGAGATTCGACCGATTTGAACTCGTGCGCGATCCATACGAACAGCTTCACGTAAACGGTTTTCAACTTCACGTTGGTGGCGAACAGGTGTCATATCAATAAAATCGATAACAACCAGACCACCTAAGTCACGTAGACGTAATTGACGCGCAATTTCATCGGCAGCTTCTAAGTTTGTCTGTAATGCTGTTTCTTCAATATCGCCGCCCTTCGTTGCGCGAGCAGAGTTGATATCGATAGACGTTAATGCTTCTGTTGGATCAATAACAACAGAGCCACCTGAAGGTAAACGAACTTCGCGCTGGAACGCAGAGTCAATTTGGCTTTCAATTTGGTAGTGGCTAAATAGTGGAACTTCCCCCTCGTAACGCTTCACGCGAGACAAGAAATCAGGACGAATTAATTTAATATGATCACGTGCGCGGTCAAAAATTTTCGGGCTATCGATAAGAATTTCACCGATGTCACGACGTAAATAATCGCGGATTGCACGAACAATCACATTACTTTCTTGGTGAATAAGAAACGGAGCTGATTGTGAATCGGCTGCTTCTTTTACTGCATTCCAGTGGTTTAGTAGAACGTTTAAATCCCACTCAAGCTCTTCACCTGATTTACCCACACCAGCTGTACGTACAATCAGACCCATACCTTGGGGTAAGTCTAATGTGCTTAATGCAGCTTTAAGTTGGGTACGCTCTTCACCTTCGATACGGCGAGAAATACCGCCAGCACGAGGGTTGTTAGGCATTAAAACAAGATAACTGCCAGCTAGAGAGATAAAAGTAGTAAGGGCTGCGCCTTTGTTTCCGCGTTCTTCTTTATCAACTTGAACGATAACTTCTTGGCCTTCTTTTAGGACTTCCTTGATATTAGGACGACCTTGGTAAGAATAATTGGCAGGGAAGTAATCTTTCGCAACTTCTTTAAGAGGAAGGAAACCATGACGCTCAGCACCATAATCAACGAACGCTGCTTCCAGACTTGGTTCGATGCGTGTGATGCGGCCTTTGTAGATATTTGCTTTTTTAGATTCGTGACCAGGGCTTTCGATATCAAGATCAAATAGCTTTTGGCCATCAACTAATGCGACGCGCAACTCTTCCTTCTGAGTTGCGTTAATCAACATTCTTTTCATTATATTGTACTCATTTATTGTCGTTGTATTAGTACGCTAGTTACATCTGTTTTTTGATGGCGCCGGACTCCAAGTCTGATGTACGGTTGCAACCTCACGGTTGGAATGCAGGAGTGCTTTCTGGCCACACTTATCAGCCAACTGTATGTGAGATGGTTAGATCTAAAAAATACAGCTGGTATCACCACATTGAAGTGGTTGTATCTGTCACATCAAAAAAAAATGTAATTTGACGCACTAAAAAAAACTCCGATAACCCTAACGTCTTACGCCATTTGCTGCGTTGATTATCTGAGTTGTATAAAAAATAGCCATAAAGATGATTATATGCTCATCTTGTCAATGAAGTAGACAAAAAAACCTACCTCAGCACACAATGATAGCAGGCTCACTTTTTTGCGGCAATCTGCTTTATTTGCATGATACAATCAAACCTATGACAGAAGATAAACCTAAAGTGCAATTCATCGACATTAGCGATGACTTTGCAGGCCAGCGGATTGATAATTTTCTCCGCGCTAGGCTTAAAAACGTACCAAAAAGTATGATTTACCGCATTTTGCGTAAAGGCGAGGTGCGAGTAAACAAAAAACGTATTAAACCTGAATATAAATTGCAGGATGGTGATCTAGTACGCGTACCGCCGGTTTTTGTTCCTGAAAAAGAAGAACAAGCGCCAGTCAGTACCAAGTTGAATAAAGTCGCTGAATTAGAGCATTGCATCATCTATGAAGATGATCATATGTTAATTCTGAATAAACCATCAGGGACAGCAGTTCATGGCGGCAGTGGCTTAAAATTTGGTGCTATTGAAGCATTACGAGCGTTACGCCCTGATGCGCGATTTTTGGAACTCGTTCACCGAATTGACCGTGATACCTCGGGCATTTTGTTAGTGGCAAAGAAGCGTTCAGCTCTTCGTCAATTGCAAGAGCAATTTAGAAATAAAACGGTGCAGAAATATTACTTCGCTTTAGTAATGGGGGAATGGAAAGCGAATTGCCGAAAAGTCACTGCACCTTTGTTAAAAAATGAAGTAAACAGCATTGTACGTGTTAACCCACAAGGTAAAGCATCCGATACGCGTTTTAAAGTATTAGAGCGATTCTCACAGGCAACATTGGTACAAGCTAGCCCTGTAACGGGTCGTACGCATCAGATCCGTGTGCATTGTCAGTATGAAGGCCATCCTATTGCTTGGGATGATCGATATGGTGATCCACGTTTTGATGCTTACACTAAAAAAACAGGTTTAGGGCGTTTGTTCCTTCATGCTGCAAATATCAAATTTACGCATCCAAGTACGGATGAAGCGATGGATATTAGCGCGCCAATGGAACCGGTTTTAGAACGTTGTTTGGAAAAGCTACGTCAAATGTAACCAAAGTGAAAGGCGAGGAAATCGTCTCGCCTTTTGTTTTGCACGACTTTTTTTTCACGAATGTTAGTGAGTAAGTCTTATAAGACCGAAACGCCCTCATTAGCTAACATCTCAGTTAATGCAATTAAAGGTAATCCTACGAGCGTGTTAGGGTCACGCCCTTCAAGTTTATCAAATAGTGCAATTCCTAAACCTTCACTTTTAAAACTCCCTGCACAATACAAAGGTTGCTCTTTTCTCACGTAATTTTCAATTTGTTGTGGCGTAAGTGTTTTAAAGTGAACATGAAAAGGTTCACAAATGACTTGTGTTGATTGTGTTTTTGCATTGTAAACGCATAGCCCTGTGTAAAAGGTAATGGTTTTTCCACTTGCGGCTTGTAATTGCTTACAAGCATTTTCTTCAGTATGGGGTTTGCCTAAGATTTTCCCATCAATCACACAAACTTGATCTGATCCTATAATAAGAGAATCTGGGTAAGTGCTGGCGCAAGCTTTGGCTTTTAATTGTGCAAGTCGGCAGACTAACTGTTGGGCAGATTCTGTGGCTAATGCCGTCTCATCAGTTTCAGGGCTTGCTGTTTCAAAAGGGATCGCTAACTTTTCGAGTAGCATTTTTCGGTAAGGGGAGGTTGATGCCAGTAATAATGGTTGTGTCATAACAATGTTCTACACATCTAGAATGAATTTTAATACAGCAATGATATAGCAAGTTTCACTATGATTGCTGCAACTTTTATTAGGATTATATTGAATTGAGATTGTTGTATTACGGTTGTTTCATTCCACAATTCGGTGTATGTTCCGCATAATTTGTTAGATCCCCAACGTGGCCAATGACGAGACGTATATTGATCAAAATATATGTGAGTTATTGACAGCGACTGCATATGATCATACGGCTATATTAGTTGCTTTATGCGTTATATTGGGTGTTATTTCATCGATTGTTCCGACACGATCAAGTGATTGAGTAGCAGACATTTAAACTTTTATTACTGAGATGTGGTGTCGAAGCGTTTTGTAATTTTCATCACAGCATGAGAATTGGTCAAAAGCTGTTAAATCACACACATTTCCTTTGACTCAAACAGACTATAAGGCTAATATTCGCGCCCTATGCAAAAGGTAAAATTGCCGCTAAAGGTAGATCCAGTACGTACAGCACAAAAAAGACTCGATTATGATGGCATCATCAAAGCCGATCTTTTGTCTCGCCTAGCTGAATCAACCCAGAGCGTAATAAGTGATGCAAACGTCAACTTGTCTTTTGACCTTGACCAACGTCGTATTCCTTTCATCCGCGGTATCGCAGATGTAGACGTGATGTTGACCTGCCAGCGATGTCAGGGAGAATTTCCACACCATATTCATGTGGAATTCTGTTATAGTCCGGTTCGCAACGAAGAAGCCGTAGATGAGTTACCGGAAGCCTATGAGCCGACAATCGTCGACGAAAATGGCGAGATCAACCTGATTCAACTTGTTGAAGACGAATTGATTCTGGAATTACCACAAGTCGCAATGCACGACGATGCTGATTGTAAAATTGGCTCGAAGAACATGTCTTTTGGTGAGATCCCCGTTGCTGATGAGCGTCCGAATCCGTTTGCAGTATTGAAAAATCTTAAGAGTTAAATTTAACAGGAGTAGGGTTAATGGCCGTACAAAAGAGCAAAAAATCACGTGCAGCACGTGGTATGCGTCGTTCACACGATGCCCTAACTACAGCAGCAGTTTCTGTAGATAAAGCATCTGGTGAGACTCACCTACGTCACCACGTGACAGCTGACGGTTTCTA
Organism: Photobacterium sp. GB-36; assembly: GCF_003026135.1. Taxonomy (NCBI): domain Bacteria; kingdom Pseudomonadati; phylum Pseudomonadota; class Gammaproteobacteria; order Vibrionales; family Vibrionaceae; genus Photobacterium; species Photobacterium sp. GB-36. Next base: position 146,879 of record NZ_PYNY01000002.1, read on the forward strand.
CCGTGGCCGCAAGGTTATCAACAAGTAAGGTTGAACCTTGATGGGTCTTACCGTTGCACTTGATGCAATGGGCGGGGATTTCGGTCCTCAAGTAACAGTGCCTGCCGCCGTGCAGGCACTGTTGCATTCGCCTGAGCTCAAACTTATTCTTTTTGGTGATCTAAGTGCAATCACTGCGCAGTTAACTCTCCTTAATAAGCTTAACCATCCTAGGCTAACGATCGTGCATTGCGATACCGTTATCGCTAACGAAACACGCCCATCACAAGCCCTTCGACATAGTAAAGGCTCATCTATGCGTATGGCATTAGATGCAGTTGCAGCAGGCCAAGCAGATGCATGTGTCAGTGCCGGTAATACTGGCGCCCTCATGGCATTATCACGCTTTGTGTTGAAACAACTTCCGGGGGTTGAGCGTCCTGCATTAATTTCAGCGATACCCAATCGTGGTGCAAATCCAACATGGCTCCTTGATCTTGGCGCGAATGTGTCTTGTGATGCTGATACTTTATTCCAGTTTGCAGTTATGGGCTCTGTTCTTGCTGAACAAACCTTAGGTACTACACCGCGTGTCGCATTATTAAATATTGGTGAAGAAGAGATCAAAGGTAATGATTTGGTTAAACGTTGTGCTGAAATGTTGATTCAATCTCCGGATATCAATTATGTTGGCTACGTTGAAGGTCACCAACTTTATTCAGATAAAGCCGATGTTATTGTGTGTGATGGTTTCGTTGGAAATGTGAGTTTAAAGACCAGTGAAGGGGTCGCAAACTTATTTATTGAACGGATTAAACATGCAATAGGTCGTAACCCTATTCGACGCATTATTGCTAAATGGCTGTTTAGTGAGCTCTTTGAAGGCTTGCAACAGTTGAACCCCGACCAGTATAACGGTGCAAGTCTGTTAGGATTGCGCGGTATTGTGGTGAAAAGCCATGGAAGTGCTGATACTGTCGCTTTTGCCAACGCGATAAGCGAAGCGGTTTACGAAGTTAAACGACAAATACCGAATAAAATCAGTGACCGTTTAGAAGAGGTCCTACTCGAGAGGCACTATTAGTCTTCATGAATAGCAAAATTCTAGGAACTGGCAGCTACCTGCCACAACAAGTACGCTCGAATGCGGACTTAGAAAAAATGGTAGAAACAAGCGATGAGTGGATTGTGACACGAACAGGTATTCGTGAGCGCCGTATTTCGTCTGAAGATGAAACTGTTGCCGTAATGGGCTACCAAGCCTCGTTAAAGGCAATTGAGATGGCGGGGATTGATAAAGAAGATATCGATTTGATCATTGTTGCCACCTCTAGCGCCAGTCACACATTTCCATCAGCAGCTTGCCAAGTGCAAGGTATGCTAGATATTAAAGGCTGTCCTGCATTTGATTTATCAGCGGCATGTACAGGCTTTGTTTATGCGTTAAGTGTTGCTGATCAGCATATCAAAACGGGTATGGCGAAAAATGTACTTGTTATCGGTTCTGATGCACTTTCTCATTGCTGTGATCCAGAGGATCGCTCAACCATTATTTTATTTGGTGATGCGGCGGGTGCGGTTGTGATTGGTGCTAGTGAAGAGCCTGGCATTATTTCAACGCATTTATATGCTGATGGCCATTTTGGTGGTTTATTAAGTCTCGCAGTACCAGAATATGGTAAAGATTTTGATGCTAACAAGTGGCTTTACATGGCAGGTAACGAAGTCTTTAAAGTAGCGGTAACCCAGTTATCGAACTTAGTGAAAAGTACGCTGGCTGAAAATAACATGGATAAGTCTGAGTTAGATTGGCTTGTACCTCACCAAGCAAATATGCGTATTATCTCAGCGACGGCGAAAAAATTATCAATGTCGATGGATCAAGTTGTGGTTACGCTTGATCGTCATGGTAATACGTCGGCTGCAACAGTCCCAACAGCATTAGATGAAGCGGTTCGTGATGGCCGTATTCAACGCGGTCAAACATTATTACTCGAAGCGTTTGGTGGCGGTTTTACTTGGGGCTCAGCATTAGTGAAGTTTTAATCAAGTGATTAAACATTACTGATTTGCTTTTATTTTTAGTGCATTAAAACTAATAAGCAATATATTAGTTTTAATGCATATTAATCGACTAATGATTAGTCAATAAAGAAGGATTCTCGAATGTCTAAGTTCGCGATTGTTTTCCCAGGTCAGGGCTCTCAAACCGTTGGTATGCTAGCTGAATTAGCAGAACAATTTGATGTGGTTAAAGAAACGTTCTCTGAGGCATCTGATGCGCTAGGTTACGATCTTTGGGCGTTAGTTCAAAACGGTCCAGCAGAAGATTTAAACCAAACACAACGCACTCAGCCTGCATTGTTAACAGCATCTGTTGCAATCTGGCGTGTATGGCAGCAGCAAGGTGGTGAACAACCAACGGTTCTTGCAGGTCACAGCCTAGGTGAATACTCAGCACTCGTATGTGCTGGTGTTATCGATTTTAAAGCAGCGGTTAAACTGGTTGAGCTACGCGGCCAACTTATGCAGGAAGCAGTACCGGCTGGTGTTGGTGCTATGTCTGCAATTATCGGCCTTGATAACGATGCAATTGCGAAAGCATGTGAGGAAGCGGCACAAGGTGAAGTTTGTTCTCCTGTCAACTTCAACTCACCAGGTCAAGTTGTTATTGCGGGTAATAAAGAAGCGGTAGAGCGTGCAAACGTAATATGTAAAGAAGCGGGCGCTAAACGTGCACTTCCTCTTCCTGTATCTGTGCCTTCTCACTGCGCATTGATGAAACCTGCGGCGGATAAACTTGCAGTAGCATTAGAAACTATCGCATTTAATGCACCGTCTGTACCTGTTATTAACAATGCTGACGTGGCAACAGAAACTGATCCTGCAGCAATCAAGTTTGCACTTGTTAAACAGCTATACAGCCCGGTACGTTGGACTGAATCAGTTGAGCGCATGGCTGCTGAAGGTATCGAAGAATTATTAGAAATGGGGCCTGGTAAAGTATTAACTGGTCTAACCAAGCGTATTGATCGCGCACTTAGCGGTGCTGCAGTTAATGATATTGCTTCATTAGAAGCGGCTGTGGCTAAGTAGTCATTAAGCTTTAAAGAGGATTTACAATGAGCCTGGAAGGTAAAGTTGCACTAGTTACAGGTGCAAGCCGTGGTATCGGCCGTGCAATTGCTGAAATTTTAGTAGAGCGTGGCGCAACAGTTATTGGTACTGCAACATCTGAAAGTGGTGCTGAAGCTATCAGTGCATATCTTGGTGATAAAGGTAAAGGTCTTGCTCTAAATGTGACGTCACCTGAGTCTATTGAATCAGTTTTAAAACAGATTAAAGCAGATTTTGGCGATGTTGACATTTTGGTGAACAATGCTGGTATCACTCGTGATAATCTATTGATGCGCATGAAAGATGATGAATGGCAAGATATCCTTGATACGAACCTAACATCTATCTTCCGCCTTTCTAAAGCGGTACTGCGTGCAATGATGAAAAAACGTAATGGTCGTATCATCAGTATTGGCTCTGTTGTGGGTACTATGGGTAATGCGGGTCAAACGAACTACGCAGCAGCAAAAGCTGGCCTATTAGGTTTCACAAAATCCATGGCACGCGAGGTAGCTTCTCGTGGTATTACAGTTAACGCAGTCGCTCCAGGTTTTATCGAAACAGATATGACTAAAGCGTTAAATGATGACCAACGAGCAGCAACACTTGCAAATGTACCTGCTGGTCGTTTAGGTGATCCGCGCGAAATTGCAGCAGCGGTTGCATTTTTAGCCTCAGATGATGCTGCTTACGTAACGGGCGAAACTTTGCACGTTAACGGCGGTATGTACATGATTTAATCAAAAGATTTGCAATACTTAATGACGCAAGTCAAACTGACCTAGTTTTATGATAAAATCGTGGTTTGACCAGCACTATGAGTGTTGCAACTTTTGTCGTAATGAATAAACTACAGCAAATCGCATTAGCGAATTCTTGTTAAGGAAATATATTAGTATGAGCAACATCGAAGAACGCGTAAAAAAAATCATCGTTGAGCAACTAGGCGTAGACGAAGCTGAAGTTAAAAACGAATCATCTTTCGTTGACGATCTAGGTGCAGACTCACTAGATACAGTTGAACTAGTAATGGCACTTGAAGAAGAATTCGATACAGAGATTCCAGACGAAGAAGCTGAAAAAATTACTACTGTTCAAGCTGCAATCGACTACGTAAACAGCGCACAGTAATATAAAAATGAATATATCCAGGCGGTCTTTATGACCGCCTGTTTTTTTTTAATTTCCTGTTTTATCCTCAATTCCCGGAGAAATTAATCGTGTCTAAGCGTCGTGTAGTTGTAACTGGCATGGGTATGCTTACCCCGGTTGGTAATTCTGTTGAATCTTCTTGGAAAGCTTTACAGTCAGGCACTAGTGGTATTAGTACTATCCAACATTTTGATGCAAGCGCATTTGCTACTCAATTTGCCGGCATGATCAAAGACTTCAATTGCGAAGATTACATGTCCAAGAAAGATGCACGCAAAATGGATTTATTCATTCAGTATGGCATTGCTGCTGGCGTACAAGCTTTCAAAGATTCAGGTATTGAAGTTACTGAAGAAAATGCAGCACGCATTGGCGTTGCTATCGGTTCTGGTATTGGTGGCTTAGGTCTAATTGAAGTTGGCCATCAAGCTTTAATGGAAAAAGGTCCGCGCAAAATTAGCCCGTTCTTTGTTCCTTCAACAATTGTAAATATGATCGCTGGACACATGTCTATCATGTACGGTCTACGTGGTCCAAATATCGCAATCTCTACCGCATGTACGACTGGCCTTCATAACATTGGTCATGCAGCGCGTATGATCGCTTACGGCGATGCAGATGCGATGGTTGCTGGTGGTGCAGAAAAAGCATCAACGCCATTAGGTATGGGCGGTTTCGCAGCAGCAAAAGCACTATCTACGCGTAACGACGATCCTCAAGCGGCTTCTCGTCCATGGGACCAAGATCGCGACGGTTTCGTACTAGGTGATGGTGCGGGTGTTATCGTGCTAGAAGAGTATGAACACGCAAAAGCACGTGGCGCTAAAATTTATGCTGAGCTTGTAGGCTTTGGTATGAGTGGTGACGCTTACCACATGACTTCACCAAGTGCAGATGGTTCAGGTGGCGCGCTAGCAATGGAAGCATGTATCCGTGATGCGGGTATTAATGCAGACCAAATTGGCTATATTAATGCGCATGGCACATCGACACCAGCAGGTGACGTTGCTGAAACATTAGGTATCAAGCGTGCTATGGGTAGCGCAGTTGATAACGTTATGGTTTCTTCAACAAAATCAATGACAGGTCATCTATTGGGTGCTGCAGGTTCTGTAGAATCAATTATCACTATTCTAAGCTTAGTAGATCAAGTGGTTCCACCAACAATTAACTTGGATAATCCAGGTGAAGGTTGTGATCTTGACTATGTTCCAGGTGAAGCCCGCCAAGCAAATCTAGAGTACGCATTGTGTAACTCATTTGGTTTTGGTGGTACTAACGGTTCTCTACTATTTAAGAAAATGTAGTTACATTTGCCTCTAAATAGCATCAGGAAAATCGCTTGATAACCTGATATGATTAGCAGCCCGATATCTTTGTAGGTATTGGGCTGTTTTTTATCATAAAAAGGATAATCGATGGCGTTTATTAACAGTCAGAAACAACGAGAGTTAGCAATAACGGATCGTGCTATACAATATGGAGATGGCTGTTTTTCGACAATAGGCGTTAAACAGGGAAAGCTGTTGTTATGGCGGTTTCATCTTGAACGATTACAACAAACGTTGCGCAGGTTAGCGATTAATGAACCTGATTGGGATCAAGTCTTTCTACAGGCTAAAAAACTCGCTCAATCTTTCACTGATCGTGGTGGGATAAAAATATTAATCAGCCGAGGTGGCGGCGGTAGGGGGTATAGCCCAACGGGCTGCGATGACACGACAGTTATTTTTAGTGCTTTCAATTGGCCTACCCATTATAAGCAATGGCAGAAAGATGGCATCATACTGGGGGTTTGTCAGCAGCAACTGGGTTACAGTCCAATGCTTGCGGGGATGAAGCACTTAAATCGATTAGAACAGGTACTCTTAAAACAAGAAGTCGAACATAAACAATGGTTGGATGCTGTGGTGCTCAATACCAATGATCATGTTATTGAAACAACAGCATCTAATATCTTCTGGCGTAAAGGGCGTGTTGTTTATACGCCAGAATTAATAGGATCTGGAGTTGAAGGTGTCATGCGTCGACATGTCATTACATTGCTTTCAACGTTGCCATATACGTTAGAATTAGGTGATTATTCTCTGGCAGATTTGCTTTGTGCTGATGAAGTATTTATAACCAATGCGTTAATGGAGTTAGTGCCAATAATGGCGATTGACTCTACCTATTATCAACAACAGTCACTACTCGACGTATTACAAAAGAGGCTATATACGTGTTAAAGAAGTTGATTCTTATTGTTTTCATTCTTGCTGCCCTAGCGGCAGGTGCTGCTGGTTGGGCGTATACTCAAGTGAAGAACGAGCTAAATCTGCCCGTTATTAATACTGAGCAGGTAATGATAACAGTTAAACCAGGGACATCGTTTAGAGGGTTAATCAATCAGCTTGTACAAGATAAAGTGATCAAGGCATCACAATGGACGCGCTGGGTCGGAAAGTTAGATCCCTCTTTAACGGATATTAAGGCAGGAACTTACGGTCTAGAGCCAAACAAAACATTGCAAGAAGTCTTGGCATTGATTGCTTCTGGCAAGGAGTTTCAATATTCAATCACCTTGGTTGAAGGTGAGCGTTTTAGTGAATGGTTAAAAAAAATCCAAGCTGCGCCTGAATTAAAGCATATTACTGATGGCATGACAGAGCCACAAATTGCGAAAGCGATCGGCATTGATAACGTTAAAATTGAAGGTTATTTACTGCCTGATACGTATCATTACACAGCGGGTACTACCGATATTGCAGTACTGAAACGTGCTTATCTAGCGATGAATAAAGAGTTAGCCACTGCGTGGGAGCGACGTGAGAAAGATCTGCCTTTAAAAGATCCTTATCAAGTATTGATCATGGCTTCTATTATTGAAAAAGAAACCGCTGTGCCAGCAGAACGAGGTTTGGTTGCGTCTGTCTTTATGAATCGTTTGCGCAAAGGGATGCCTTTACAAACCGACCCAACCGTTATTTATGGCATGGGTGATAAATATAAAGGCAATATTAGTAAAAAAGATCTTAGAACCCCAACGCCTTATAACACCTATACCATGAAAGGTTTACCACCAACACCGATAGCAATGCCAAGTAAAGCATCAGTATTAGCAGCCGTTAATCCTGATAAGAGCAATTACTATTATTTCGTGGCCGATGGTAAAGGCGGGCACAAATTCTCTACAACTTTGGTTGAGCACAACCGTGCGGTTCGTGCATACCTGAAAACATTAAGAAAACAGTCACAATGATCGGTAAATTTATTGTCATCGAAGGTCTTGAAGGGGCCGGTAAAAGTACTGCGATTAAGCAAGTTATCGCGACCTTGGCACAGCATGGTATTCATGATCCAGCATCAACGCGAGAGCCTGGTGGTACACCTTTAGCAGAGCAAATGCGGGCACTGGTTAAAGAAGGGCATCCTGATGAGCCATTAACCGATATGGCTGAATTATTACTGCTTTATGCGGCACGTATTCAATTGGTTGATAACGTGATTAAACCTGCATTGAACCAAGGCCAGTGGGTTGTTGGCGACCGTCATGATATGTCATCCCAAGCATACCAAGGTGGCGGACGTGGTTTTGATAAAGCATTAATGGAAAATCTACGTGATACGGTACTGGGCGATTTTCGTCCTGATCTGACTATCTATATGGATATCGAGCCTGAACTGGGGTTACAACGTGCCCGTGGTCGTGGTGCGCTAGATCGTATCGAACAAATGAATGTCGATTTCTTCCATCGTGCGCGTGCGCGTTTTCTTGAATTATCAGAGAATCAACCAAACGTCATTATTATCGATGCAAGTCAGCGTTTAGAAAAAGTGACTGAAGATCTACAGTCTGCGCTGAATGCATGGTTGGAGCAGCAATAACATGTTGTATCCGTGGCAAGAATCGTTATGGCAGAATTGGCAACAGTTGTTAGAGCAAAAGCGGCTTCATCATGCCATTTTGTTGTTGGCGGTAAAAGGCAGTGGCCGTGATGTCCTCGCGCGCCAGTTAGCTAAAACCGTTTTATGTCAAAACAATGAAACAGAACCATGTGATGTTTGCCATAGCTGTAAATTATTTGAAGCTAACAGCCATCCTGATTTTCATGTTATTAAGCCTGAACAAGAAGGAAAACAAATCGGTGTTGATGCGGTTCGACAATGTAACCGCTGGGCAACGGAAACCTCTCACTTAAATGGTCAGCGTGTTATTTTAATTGAACATGCCGATACAATGGGAGAAGCGGGCTCGAATGCGATTTTAAAAACGCTTGAAGAGCCACCGCAAGGTTGTCAGTTTATTCTAACGGCGCAAAGTTTAGATAGTTTATTACCGACTATTGTTAGTCGTTGTAATAAATGGCGTTTGCCAATACCTGCTGAGTCAAATGTAAAGCAGTGGGTTGAGCATAAATTAATGCAATCGATTAACGTTGAATCTATTCGCCTTAATAGTGGGGCGCCATTGTCAACGTTAGCGTTTGTTGAAAGTGGTATGAATATTCGTCATGCTAATTTGATCAAAGCATTTGCCGAGTTTTTACAGCCACCAAATATTGGTATCTATGATGTTACCGCGATGTGTACTGCAGACGGTATTGTTACATTAAAATGGCTAAGCTATTTTTTAGTCGACTGTATTAAGTATCAGCAAGGTGTAAGCAATAGTTTTGTGCACAACGAATCTTTAGTGGCAGTACAACAGGTTGCTACACAGGTTTCGGGGGCTTTGTTACTTGAGCAATCAAGAAAAATTAATACGCTATACCGTAAATTAGAGCAGCATACAGGATTGAATATTGAGCTGTTAGTTGTAGAGTGGCTAACTGGTTTTATTCAAGATTAAGCGTAGTATTGAGATTTGTATTTATAGTCATATTCAGAGATAAAAGAGGAACGCCCGTGTTAGTTGATTCACATTGTCATCTCGACAAACTTGATTACGATAAGTTACATACAGGGATTGATGATGTACTTAATAAAGCCAAAGAAAGAGGTGTAGAGTACTTTCTTTCTGTTGGTGTAACGTTGGCCGCTTTTCCTAAAATGATGGAAATGATCGCCCCTTACGAAAATATTTTTGCTTCTTGTGGTATTCACCCTTTAGATGTTGAGTCTGGTTATAACTACGAACAGTTTAAGGCTTTTGCGCAACATGAAAGAGTTGTGGCTATTGGTGAAACGGGGTTAGATTACCATTACCAGCCTGATACGGCAGAGCTTCAGCAAGAGATCTTTCGCCAACAGGTTCGTGTCGCGGTTGAATTGAATAAGCCACTTATTATCCATACTCGTATGGCACGTGAAGATACAATGCGTATTCTTCGTGAAGAAGGGGCTCAAAAATGTGGCGGTGTTTTACACTGTTTCACTGAATCGCTTGAAATGGCATTAGATGCGATTGAACTTGGTTTTTATATTTCGATTTCAGGGATTGTAACATTTAATACAGCAAGCGATCTGAAAAATGTGGTGAGCCAATTGCCACTGGATCGTTTGTTAGTTGAAACGGATTCACCGTTCCTTGCGCCAATGCCATACCGAGGTAAGCAAAATCAGCCTGCGTATACACGTGAAGTTGCTCAATATATTGCGTTGCTAAAAGGTGTTTCCGTTGAAGAGGTTGAACGAGCAACCACTGAAAATTTCTTTACGCTATTTCCTTTAGCGAAGAAATAACTTTGATAGATTGGTCGTGAAAAAAGAGAAGCGCTGGCTTCTCTTTTTTTTGGTTAGAAGTGTTGGCGAGAGTAAATATATATAAATCGTCACTTTTAATTATTACAAAAGTAACAAAGGTAACTGAGTATATATTCAGCATAGAATGAAACGTAATTAATAGTACTTATATGGATATATAGAAGTAGGATATTTTATTGATTGATAAATATCACAGATCTTTTAATGATGACTATTGGTTAAAGCATTGTATCCATCCCGTTTTAAATTTGTCATTGAAACTTAATAAAAAGTGAATTTTTATCTTTACTATCAGCAATTTAATGCTTTTTCTTTAATTAATGTGATCAATGTTCTATATTTTTGATGTTATTTAAGTATATTCTGGCGAAAATGGGTAAAAACGCGCAATATTGATTATGGGGGGTAATGCTTTCAAGGAATGCTTTAATCAGTTTATTATTAGAAGATGCTAAAGATAAATTAATTAAAGCAGACAGCATTTATTATTGAATCCTAATTATACCAATTAAATTAATGAGTTATTACAGGTGTCTCTGTCGGTGTCAATGACATTCTGCAGTTATACATTTGGATATATCAAAGGGTAAAAAAATTATGTCGAATGGCAATAAGTCTTCAGCAGAGAAGATCCTTGAAGGAGTTGGTGGTGCAGGCAATATAAAATTCTTGTCTTGCTGCGCAACTCGCTTACGTTTTGAATTAAATGATAATTCTATTGTTGATAAAGCAGCATTAGATGCCATTCCTGATGTGATGGGGTGTATTCCTCAAAGCGGTGATCGCTACCAAATTGTTATCGGTGGTGGTGTTGCGACTATGCATAGCGCATTACAGCAACTGATGGAAAGTCAAACGGGTAGTGGTACAGCAAGCACGAATGAAGTGAAAGCTGATAATGCATCAAATGATGATATTAAAGCTTCTATGCGCTCTAGTGGTGTAAGAGGGAAAGTTGCTTGGGTTGATGGTTTTTTTGAATACCTTTCAGATTCGTTCCGTCCAATTTTAGGTATTTTATTAGGTGCATCATTAATTATTGCATTATGTGCAGTATTAGATGCCCTTCATATTGTTGACTTTAGGGGTGATAAGTCTGCAGGTTGGGTTTTTGTTGACTCAATGTGGCATACAGTCTTTTACTTCTTGCCTATTATGGTTGCTTATAACGCCTCTAAAAAACTGAAGGTTGATCCTTGGTTAGGTGCTGCAATCATGGGCGCACTTATGACGCCTGATTTCCAAAAACTAACCTCACTTGCATCAACAACATCGATTAAAGATACGACCTTAGGGACTGTCTCTCATGTTGCCCATGTGTTTGGTTTACCAATGCAGCTTAATGATTACTCTGGTAATGTATTTGTTCCGTTAATCATGGTTGCTGTATTAGCTGTCGTTTATCGATTCCTGAAGAAGATTGTTCCAGAGAATCTGCACATGGTATTTGTGCCGTTCTTATCTTTGATTATCATGATTCCGCTTACAGCGTTCCTAATTGGTCCTCTAGGTGTTTGGATTGGTACTTATTTAGGTCTTGGTTTAGCTTGGCTAAATACAAATGCACCATTTGTGTTCGCAATTCTAATTCCATTGCTATATCCATTCCTTGTACCTCTTGGCCTTCACTGGCCTCTAAATGCATTGATGCTAATGAATATTCAAACATTGGGTTATGACTTCATTCAAGGTCCTATGGGTGTTTGGAACTTTGCATGTTTCGGTGCAACAGCGGGTGTATTGCTAATTTCACTGCGTGAGAAAGATAAAACCATGCGTCAAACAGCTTCTGGTGCGTTAGCTGCGGGTCTATTCGGTGGTATTTCTGAGCCTTCACTATACGGTATCCACTTACGCTTTAAGAAAGTTTACTCACGTATGCTTCCTGGTTGTCTAGCTGGTGGTTTAACAATTGCAATTCTAGGCTCTCAATACGGCGGCATTAAAACGCAGGCGTTTGCATTTACTTCGTTACTAACTATCCCAGTATTCCACCCAATGTGGGTATATGCAGTATCAATTGCTGTAGCATTCATTGTACCTATGCTACTTATTTTCTTCTTTGACTATCGTACTCCGGAAGAAAAAGCAGCGCATAAAGAATAAGCTTAATCTTATTTGTTGAATGCTCATAATCCCGTAATGAAAGTTACGGGATTTTTTTGTTTTTAACCGTTTGAATTAGGTATGATACGGTGTTATTTCATTTAATTTCTAAATTGTGAGAAAGATCTGCAGGTGAAATGGCTTAGCTATAGAGTGGACACTATATCAAAAGCAAGAACGCCTCAAACATCCACAATTCTGGTATTTTTCTCACTTACATTACTTTTAATAAAAAGAGTCGCTTAATCTCATTTTTATTTATAAATAACCATATGATGCTATTTTAATTAGCATAGATATACGATAGGTTTAATCCACATTAACTTACACTAACGAATAGAAGTTTTTATTAACCTAACAAATGTTACATTGGTTACATAAGTTACTTTTTAGAAAGTTAGCTATTGTTTTTAATTGGTTTTTATATTTTAAAATTATTTATTATCAATATCTTGCAAGTTTGTTTCTGCTTTTTAATATGTTTGTTTTGATGTGATCTCCATTATATATTCCAAATCTTGCATCATTATCTAATAGTAAATATGACAATCATCAAGTTATATTAATTATCGAAATTTATACTTATGCCGAAATAACAAAGAATGAATACTAACATTATGACTACGGGGGTATGTCGTTAGTGTTTATGTTATTTCAGGTAAATATAGTACTCAGGAGCTAAATGTTCACTATCACAATCAATTACCTCGGTAATTTGAGCTTGTCTCGTGTGAGTGTGCATTACTACGCTTATTGAATTAATAAAAATAATGGTTACAAAGACAAATAAAGTCTGAATTATTTTTGATACAAGTTTAGATCCCATATCGAGGAGATAAGGTAATGAAAGCCTTCTTTAGTAAACTATCGCAAGCTGTGATGCTGCCGATAGCGCTACTACCAGCTGCTGGTATTATGCTAGGTCTTGGTGGTAGTTTTACCAACCAGAGTATGATTGATGCATACAATATTGGTATTTTGCAAGACGGAACACTTTTAAATAGTTTTCTACAGGTTATGACCGCTGCAGGCGGTATCGTTTTTGCAAACCTACCTTTAATGTTCGCGCTTGCGATTGCTATCGGTTTTGCTCGTGCTGAAAAAGGCGCAGCGGCATTAGCAGCAACGATTTCTTACTTAGTAATGAATGTTGCGATTGCGAAAACGCTATCTGTTGCTGGCATGGTTGATACAACAAATAACACTGTAATCCTAATGGGCAACCATTATGCGGGGGTGTTAGCTGATGTGTTAGGTATCCACAACACACTAAGTATGGGTGTATTCGGTGGCCTTATCGCTGGTGGTATTACCGTTGTTCTTCATAACAAATACCATGATGTTAAGCTTCCTGAGTTCCTAGGCTTCTTTGGCGGTGCTCGCTTTGTTCCTATCGTTAGTGCGTTCTCTGCATTGTTCTACGGTATTGCGCTTGTATTCATTTGGCCTTACATCGGTGCTGCATTCGGCTCTATTGGTGCAACACTGGGTGAAATGACTGCATCTGGTCACGGTTATATTGCCTCTTTCATCTTCGGTATTATTGAACGTGCGCTTATCCCTGTTGGTCTACACCACGTATTCTACCTTCCACTATGGCAGACAGAGATTGGCGGTACTGTAGAAATTGCAGGTCATGTTTATAAAGGGACACAAAATATCTTCTTTGGCTCTTTAGCTAACGGTGATTATTCTCAGTTCTCTTCAACTAACTTCATGACAGGTAAATTCCCATTCATGATGTTTGGTCTACCTGCTGCTGCATACGCGATGTATACATTGGCAGATAAAGAGAATAAGAAAGAGGTTGGCGGTTTATTGTTCTCTGTTGCGCTAACAGCGTTCCTAACGGGTATTACCGAGCCGATTGAATTTACATTCCTTTTCCTATCTGCGCCGCTTTACTACTTTATTCACGTACCACTAGCTGGTCTATCGTTCATGATCATGGACTTGCTAAATGTGAAAGTGGGCATGACGTTCAGTGGTGGTTTCATTGACTTTGCACTGTTTGGTATGCTTCCTGGCCTAACCGGAACTGAAAACCACTGGTACTACATCCCACTACTAGGTTTAATTTATGGTCCTGTATACTTCTTGTTATTCCGCTGGTTTATTCTGAAGTTTGATATCAAGACACCGGGTCGTAAAGGGAGCGCTGTTGCGGTTGTACGTAAGAAAGATTACCAAGCAGCAAAAGCGAATGGTTCTGATGACAGCCAAATCGATGAAATGATCGAAGCGCTAGGCGGTAAAGATAACATCGTTGACGTTGATGCATGTATTACGCGTTTACGTATCACAGTTAAAGACGGTGAGCTTGTTAAAGATAATAAATACTGGACTGAGAACTTAGGTGCTAAAGGTTTAGTAAAAGTCGGTGGTACGGGTATCCAAGCTATCTACGGTGCACAAGCGGCTGGATTTAAAGCTCAAATCAATTCAAAACTTGGTAAGTAATTAGGCAATGAGCAGCTTTTCGTTGAAATACAGACGTGTCGGTACATTTATGATTGATATGGCTATCGTGCAGATGTTTGCAATGATCGTCAAAGATATCTTCCTTGCAGTGGTTGGTTATATTACCAATGGTGCAGGAGTATCGTTATCACTTAACGATACGATGGCGCTACCAGTATTGTTACTGTTAATTATCGGCATCATGGCTTTATTTATTGGTGTCTTTATGGGGTATCACTGGTTGTGTTATCGGTTACTCGGCACTTCACTATCACGTGCTTTGTTAAGTGTGAAAGTGATATCTAGCGATGATGAGCTGCTAACAAAGCAACGTTATTTAAAGCGTGAGTTTAATAAGATTTATCTATGTATTGCCACATTAGGATTATATCCCCTCTATGCTGGTGTGCAATATCTTACGTTTACTAATCCACCTTGGCATGACAAAAAAAATCATACAACAGTGGTAGAGCGATAAATAAAAACCGCAGTGAAAACTGCGGTTTTTTTTTATCACAGTTATAGTGATAAGAAGAATAAAATGAAAACGGGGACTAACAGGCTAAGAATAAAGCCACTGACAATAGCGATAGGTACACAGCGCACACCTCCTGTACTTTGAATGACGGGGAGGGTGAAATCCATAGCAGTTGCCCCAGCATAACCAATAGCTGTATTGGGATAACGATGGATAAGGAGTGGGATTAATATTAGCGCAAGTATTTCACGTAGTAGCTCGTTAAGAAAAGCGGCACCACCAAATACACTTCCTAAACCGTCGCCAATTAAAATACCCGCGAGAGAATACCAACCAAATCCCGATGCCATAGCCAAGCCATGGTTAAGTGGAATATCGAGAATAAATGCAGCGATGATCCCACCAAGAAAAGATGTGCTAATAATAACCGCAGCTATAATCATCCCTTTTTTATTGAGCACTATTTGTTTTAAGGTCATACCACTATTACGTAATTGGATGCCAATAAAAAACAGTAATAGTAATAAAATAGCTTCACTAGCTTGATCAACCCATGACAAATCGACATTGAGTAATAGACCTACGATCAACCCTGCTGCAACAACAAAAACCAATTTAACCGATTCCATCATCATTTTTGCCATCGGTAAATGATGGTGTCCATCAAACGTTTGTGTTGGCCATAAACGGTCTAAAAAAGGGAGTGCAGCAAGGTTACATACACTGATTGAGATGAAAAATGTCATGGTGTAGATAAGGATTTGGTTTAAGTTTTGGCTGAGATTATCTAGCGCAGCTAAGCTTAATCCCATTAATGTCAAAATGACCAAGACTAAGCGGCTAGTTTGAGCATTAATAAAATCGAGGTGCTTTTTATTATGAATAGGGATGAGGTAGCCAATAATAAGCGGCAAAAAGATAAGTAAAATCCCAGACAACATATTAGTCCTTAAATATATTCAGAGGGTGAGTAATTTATTTGCTAGAGGATTTGGTTCAATAACACAAAATAACCAGCAATAATGAATTCATTTATTTATATTTTTAACAGAAAGTGAATGTAACACAGCGATAAAGAAGGAGTATATAGGCAAGTGGGGGGCTTATAGATGGATGTTTCCCCTTCTTTTTAAGTAAGAAAAAAGAAGGGGGTGGGGATTAGGTCAGAATCCACTTTCACGAACGATGTTTTTCACTCGTTGATTAAATTCGTGAGTAGGTAAATTAGTCAATTCATACATAACTTCAGCTCCTACAAGGTCAAGCTCAACATCATTTTCGTCGATAGCATCATCGTTATTCTTAAATAATAATAAATGGTGTGCCATACGGGCGATATCAAGATAACTCAACGTATCGTTATTCTCTCCATAAGGCTGTCGTTTATTAGAGGCGATTTCAAGATAATCATTATCAAATCCCCATTCTTTTAATACGATCAAACTTGTTTTCATGCAGGTTTCTTTGAAAATATATTTGGCAATATCGATATCGAGGTAATTATCGTTTTCAATATAATTAAGATATTCGTAGATTAAACTAAAGATACCAATATCAGCGAGCAAGCCTGTTAATAACGCTTTTTCTGGTTCTATTTTTAAGGGGGTGTCACTGTGCTTTATCAAGCTTTGACAAATCAGAGCCATCGTACCTGCAAATTGGCGTGAGCGAATCGCACTTTGGCTGAGCAGTTGATTACACGCGAAGTTTTCAGTTTTTACTTTTCGTAATTCGGCAACTGCTTGAGCGGTGGCGATATCACGGACCCGTAACAATCCAAGGCGAGAGACCGCAGTAAGAAGATCGTTACAGACAACATTACGGCGGTTAAATAATACCGTATTAGATGTTCGAATAATGGTAGCGGTTAAAACGGGATCATCAAGTAGTAAATCAGCCACGTCATGAATGGTGCTTTCATCATCATTACATAACTGATGTAGCTTCATTAGCACATCAGGGATTGGAGGAAGCTCCAGCTTATTTTGCTGCGCAGATTGTTTTACTAAGTTACAAAACTCAGATTCCAACGCTTTTATTTGATGATCACGGCTATGTTTTAACCAAAAAAAAGATAAATGCGACATGTAAAACTAATCTTATAAAGTAATAATCAAATTCTATCGTTTCATAGCCTTATCGAGTAGTTTATCACGTAATTTATTTGAAGTGAGTAGGTTATAAATTAATAAAGAACTGATATTAATCCCACTAATGGTTTAAATTTTTATCTTGAAGTAACTTTATTAAAAAACGAATGGCCAGATTAGGCGTTTTTTGATGAATCAGCATTTGCTTATATTTTACTTCTATTGGTAGAACTTCTAACCAGCGTTGACAGACCCACGTCATATCATCAAACAATGGTGTTGGATATAAATTTTCCATTTCTGGTTGAGAAGAATAAAGTTGCTTTAATCGTTGAGCTAAACACTGGTTACTCGTTGTCGTTTTAGAGGGGGCCCAAGTGCTAACAGGCATACATTCAGCAACCAAAAGCTTATCATCCTCAATCTTAATTTGTTCTATTTTTAGAAGATCGATACCTTCTACCGTAATACCCAATAAATCGCCTTCGAGTCGGTTGAAGTCAATAATTTTAACGTGCGTACTTAATGCAGGAACATCTTTAATTTCACTGTGCTCACGTTCGTTATCTATCATTGCCATGACAAACCCTTTTTTAGAAATAAGGGCTTCTTTCACCATACGAATATGACGAGCTTGTGCAATTTTTAGTTGTGTCCTTCCATCGGGAAGAATGTGGTTTGCATATGGGAACAATGGGATTTTTTTCATATCTCCAGAGCATACTCTTTTTGCTGTAAATACCTTAAAGATAGTCGGTGCTGATAATAATGATGATAGATATGCAATTCATTATTGATTCTTGCGTGATAAATGCTGCAAATCTAGTTTGATTACATTATTTTGCGACAAAAAATATGCGAGTAATCTCATCTTTGGCTGCTGCTTATTTAATCTACAATGCTTAAGAGCATACAATTGCTCTGTCGAATAATTAACAATCTAATCTATTGTTTGGCTAGGTTATTTGACGTGTTTGGAATAATTGATTATCACCACATTATGGAGAATTAGTTGTGACATCACCAAAGGAAGATTATTTAAATTATTTAAACAAATTCGGAGAACAAGAAAAACGATCCATGTTTGGTGGAACTGGAGTATTTATAGACGGTGCGATGTTTGCGATAGTTACACCGGCGTCTATGTATATTCGAGGTGGCGAAAAACTGGATCCTGAGTTAATAAAGTTAGGTTGTGCGAAATTTAAACATATAAAGAAAAGCAAAACGGCAACAGTTAATTATTACGAAATAAGAGATCTTTTTGAAAAAGATCCGCAGGTTTGTAATCAATTGGTCGCTAAATCGATTGAGTTTTCATGTAAAGATAAGGCATTTAAACAGTCTGGTGCGAATAAACGTTTACGTGATTTACCCAATATGCGATTAACGCTTGAAAGAATGGTGAAACGAACGGGTGTATTAGATGTATCTACTTTTCTAGAGTTGGGTGCAGTCAATGTTTATCGCAAAGTATGCGAACACCATGGAGAAGAAGTCAATCGTAATTTGTTATGGATTTTTGCTGGTGCTGTCAAAGGATGTCACTGGCAGTTATTAACTGACGAGTATAAATCAGGCTTGCTTGAGCAATACCGTAGTACAACTAATTAATTGACGTTATTCGGGGAGTAGTATTTATAGCTGAGCCCCGATCATTTTCTTGTTATGCTTGCTACTAGATTTTTAATGTGGCGGTATTATGCAACTTTCTAACCTTTCTGGTTCTGTACTTTCAGGTTTACACTGTTTTCTTATCGCAGCTGAACAAATGAGCTTCACACGTGCTGCTGAAGTTCTATTTTTAACTCAAAGTGCAGTTAGCCATAAAATTAAAAACCTTGAAGAAGCATTAGGCGTCCAGCTGTTTATTCGCCAGCCCCGCAAGCTCATCCTCACAGATGAGGGATTTCGTTTAAAACAAGTGCTAGCTGCGAACTTTGGCGATATTGCACACGAAATACGTGATTTGAAAAATGTTGAGTTAAGCGGCGATATAAATATTTCTGTACCCCCAACGTTTGCTCAAACTTGGTTATTACCCCGCTTAAAATCCTTTATAGATCTTTATCCCATGCTACGTATTCATTTGCGAACCCGTAATGAACTTGTTGATTTTCAAACGGAAAGTTTTGATTGCGCGATTTATTTTGGTAAAGGGGAATATCAAGGTTTGCATTCGTGTAAATTAATGGATGAAGCGATGCAGCCCGTTTGTAGCCATGATTATGCTATTACAAATGATCTTTATGATAACCCTGAAGGTTTAATGCAATGTTTATTACTCCATGATGCTGCGCCGTGGGCTAGAGCTGGGCGGAATGATGAATGGCAGCTATGGGCTGAGCAATACGGTACGCAATTACCTGAATCGGAATGTACATTTGATCGTTCCGATTTGGCTTTACAAGCGGCTGAATGCGGGATCGGTGTTGCCATGGGGAGGCACTCATTTATTGCTGAAAGGTTAGTGGAAAAACGGCTAGTTACACCTTTTGATATGATGGCACCTTCACCTTTTAGTTATTATGTCGTGTGTCGACATAACATGCAAAATACCCCTAAAATAAAAGCTTTTAGTGATTGGTTATTCAGTGAGATTGGTTAAGATCAGCTGAATGTTATTTATTAAAATCAATTTCATAAATAAAAATGCCGCTAAATTTTTATATTTAGCGGCATTATTTATTAATCTAACACTTCATTTCCTGATACTTTACCTTGGTCAAAATCAGACAGATTTTGCAGCGTAGTTTCAGCAATATTACCCAAAGCTTCTTCCGTTAAAAAGGCTTGGTGTCCAGTGAAAAGTACGTTGTGGCAAGATGATAAACGACGAAATACATCATCTTGAATCACATCATTCGACTTATCTTGGAAGAATAAATCTTTTTCATTTTCATATACATCGACACCTAATGCACCGATACGTTGTGATTTTAACGCTTCAATAGCATCACTCGATTTAATTAAACCACCACGGCTGGTGTTAATGATCATTACGCCATCTTTCATTTTGTCAAAGGCGTGTTGATTTAACATATGATAGTTTTCCTTCGACATCGGACAGTGCAGAGTAATAACATCCGATAAACGATAGATTTCATCAAGGCTAGTATAAGTTACCCCTAACTCAATCGCAGCAGGATTTGGGTATGGGTCAAAGGCAAGAATATTCATGCCAAACCCTTTTAAAATACGAATCGTTGCTAAGCCAATTTTCCCCGTACCTACAACACCAACGGTTTTACCGTGGAAGTTATAACCTGTTAGGCCATCAAGCGAAAAATTGGCATCACGCGTGCGTTGATAAGCACGATGAATATGGCGATTAAGGCTCAACATTAAGCCCAAGGTATGTTCCGCAATAGACTCGGGTGAATAAGCGGGAACACGTACAATTTGTAGCCCTAACTTTTTGGCTTCCTCTAAATCAACAAGATCGTAGCCTGCACAGCGCATCGCAATGACTTTAACCCCTTGTTTCGCTAAACACTTTAAGACTGGCGCACTAAGATCATCATTAACAAATGCACAAACAGCATCAAACCCTTCACTCATTTTCGCTGTTTGTAGATTCAGCGGGAAATCGAAGTAAGTAATATCATGGCTAAAGGATTTATTTACTTTAGAAAAAGATTCTTGGTCGTACTTTTTTGAGCTAAATAGAGCTATTTTCATAAGACTAAATTACCTTATTTATTCATTATTATATTCTGTGCTGTTAATACCATATCAAAATACTCTGGTATTGATAGGAAAAGTATCAAAAATAGACATTGCAAGGATGATCTGTTTTTTTCGTTATCAGTGAGTTCTAGTTGACGTCAACCCTTTAAAAAGTTGATGATATAGTCATATGTTTGCACTTAAATTTATTAATTAGGATTCAATATGTTGTTGAAGAACGTTGCAGCAGGAGCGGGTGCGGTTGCCGTGATCCTTTGTTGGCCATTAGCCACAGGACAAATAGGTCAAAGTTTATATATGGGGGCGATTAAAAATTATCACAGCCCTTATATGACCATTACGAATCAAAGTTTTGAACGCGGTTATCTTTCTTCTGATGCAGTTTCTCGTATTGAATTAAAAGATAGCTTAAAAGCAACATTTGAAGAAGAAGGCTTACCCACCACGTGGTTAGTTAAGCATCATATTCAAAACGGATTTTTAGGCGTTAAGTCGAGCAGTGAATTAGAAATTGATAAACAAGTCGCGCCGTTGATCAGTAGTATTTGGGGCAAAAATGTTCAACCGGTAACCTTAGTGACAGACTCCTCTTTAACGGGAAATACCGATTTTACGATGACGATTAATCCGATTAATTATAATCAGTCTGGCGCATTTGTAAAAAGCCAAGCTTTTGTGTTGACGGGGAGTGCAAATGCGGATGGTGCAGGTGATTTCAACTATACGTTACCCTCTTTAGATGTGAAAACTGATAGTGGCGAAACTATGCAAGTGAATACCTTTGCAGGTCAAGGTAGTGGTCAAATGCAGGGTAGTTTCTGGATTGGTGATCAGACATTCAATTTAGGTAAAGCAAATTTCGCATCGGCAGATAATCAGCATCATGTTGAGTTAGAAGGCATGAGTGTGATGATGAAAAATGCGTTAAGTCAGCCGAAAGATGAAAAAACACCGACAGACGAAACACAGCAAGTAACGAATACGAATAATATTTCAATTAAGAAAATTGTGACCCTTGATGGTCAGCAATATACAGATTTCAATTTTGCACTGGCATTGAAAGATCTTAACTATAAAGCGATTAGTCGTTTAGCTGTCATGGAAGAGTCTACAACAGCAGAGCAGCAACAAGCGCAGATGCAAGATGCAATGCTTGCTCTAGATTTATTAGTCGCTAAAGGTGCTACTGTTGATTTATCTGATCTCAGCATGATGACCGAGCAAGGCAAAGTGAATGCCTCTCTTTTACTTGAGCTTAAACCGGGCTTAGCACGTGCGTCAGAAAACTTAGCAGCATTACCAAGCAAATTAGTGGGTAACATTAATATCTCAATGCCAAAAGCTTTTGTGTCTAATGAACCACAGCTTGCAGCGAAAGTGCCAGAGTTACTGCAACAGAAGATTATTACAGAAGATCAAAATAGCTATAAATTAACGGTAAAAGTGGAAGGCTCACAGCTTGTCTTTGGTTCAGGCTTGAAAATACCGTTAGCAATGCTGTCTATGCTGATGATGCATTAATCATAACCATTTGCTTAATGTAAAAGCGTCTCTAATTTTGAGGCGCTTTTTTGTATCAATGTATTAATTATGAGTCAAATTCCCTTAACTGTTGATAAAAATACAAATTCTAATTTAGTAAATTTGAAGAAATAGACTTAACTTTAATAAGGGGCAGGTTTTAAGCTATCAACAATAACCATAAAGCTTGTCAGGTTAATGTACTCAAAGGTAATTTTGGGGGATACATGGAATCATTAAAAGTAAAAGATTATATGAACGTCCGCCCAGTGACATTCAGTGAATCAATGTCATTATCTGTAGCGCTAGACAAGTTGTTGACAGCAAAGCAAATTGGTGGACCTGTTATCAATGAATATAAGCAGGTTATCGGTTTTTTATCTGAACAAGATATGATCCATACATTATTGAAAGTCGGTTATCACTGCCAAGACTCTCATACTGTCAAAGATTGTATGCGAGATGATGTATTAACGGTATCGAGTGGTGATTCAATTATTGAGTTAGCACAAATTATGACGGGGCAAAAACCTAAGATTTTTCCCGTGGTTGATAATGGGCAATTACTGGGTGTGATAACCCGTCGTGATGTACTTAGCGCTATCAGTACTCAAATAGGGGATAGCTTTAAACATCCACTTTAATGCTATATATTTAAGTATTATTCGATTATGTAGAGGCGCTAATTAGCGCCTTTATTTTTTTGGTTGTAAATATGGATATTCGAGCCGTTTTATAAGGTATAGAGGTTTTAGTGAAACAGCACTCATCAACAGAAATAACAGAAAACCAACAAGCTAAATTTGTTACAGGCTCACCAATGCGTCACATTGTTGTGATGTCTGGAACGGGTGCAATCGGCTTGATGGCGCTGTTTTTGGTTGATTTATTAGATATGTTTTTCATTAGCCTGTTGGGTGAAGTGGAACTGGCAGCGGCTATTGGTTTTGCTGGTACGTTAGTCTTCTTTTCTACCTCTATATCGATAGGGACATCCATTGCAGCTGGCGCACTTGTCTCGCGTGCTTTAGGTAAAAATGATCGAGAGCAAGCCAAAAACATGGCGACGAATGTGATGTTGTTTGCTGTCTTTATTAGTATTGTAATGGTTGCAGCGATGCTGTGGAATTTGCCGCTATTACTTGATGCAATTGGTGCAAAAGGACATGTCGCAGAAGCCGCTAGCCAGTATCTGGTTATTCTACTGCCAAGCGCACCGTTAATGGCGGTATCTATGGCGGCAGGCGCTGCAATGCGTGGTGTGGGTGATGCTCGTCGTTCAATGATGGCAACGCTGATTGGTGGTGGTGTCAATGCAGTACTTGATCCATTATTTATTTTTGGCTTTTCAATGGGGATGCAAGGGGCTGCGATATCTTCAGTTATTGCGCGCCTAGCTGTGACCCTTTTCTCGTTATATGTTGTAATTTATAAACATCAATTATTAGCTAAGCCTGATTTTTCTCAGTTTAAACTGGCGATGCCAACCATTGCTAAAATTGCGTTTCCTGCCATCTTAACTAATACTGCGACGCCTATCGGTAATGCGGTCGTTACCAGTAATATCGCGCAATTTGGCGAGAGCTTTGTGGCAGGTTATGCCGTTATTGGGCGTATTATGCCAGTTTGCTTTGCTTTAATCTTTTCGTTATCAGGTGCCGTTGGCCCTATCATTGGGCAAAACTTTGGTGCGGAACGCTGGGATCGTATTCAACAAATTCTACGTGATGCAATGCTCTTTACGGCGATATATTGCGTTTTCGTGTCTATCGTTTTATGGCTAGGGCAAAACCAGCTCATTGCTATCTTTAGTTTAACGGGAGATGCCGCAGAAATTGTTGGTGTGTTCTGTACCTTCATCGCGGTGACCTTTATTTTTAATGGCGCACTCTTTGTTGCCAATGCGGCATTTAATAACCTTAATCGCCCTACATGGTCAACGGCATTGAACATGGGGAAAGCAACAATAGGTACGATCCCGTTTGTACTTATTGGCGGACACCTTGCAGGTGCGAGCGGGGTGTTAATCGGTCAAGCGGTTGGCTCTGTTGTCTTTGGTTTACTGGGTTTTTACTTGGTATTAAAACAAGTGAAGAAAATGGGTTTAGCGCATGAACATCAAGACGTGGCCGATAATGAAATATTAACGCCATCTGTGCCAGTGACACCGTTCTGCTCATCTCGTACATATATGGGAACCGAAGGGGTACTGGAAGAAGCACTGAATAGTGAGCACCTCGACGATGATGTAAAAGCTGAAAAAAACAAATAATAAATATGCTCTGAATTACCATATTAATAGTATCTGTGATTCAGGGCATAGTTTATGTATCTTCTTGTTTGATTGGGGCTATAATACGTCGCATCTAGCCGTTGAATTTTCTGTAAGAAAACTTTAATTTCATCGCTTTATTGATCTAACGCTGTGAAATTAACCGATTAGCATTACAAAATAACCTTGCATCTAATCAGGGTGTTATATCGAGATGTTCAATCTTTATCTCGCAAAGTTACAAAGAATAGCATCTTGATTAAGACACTCAACTTCATCTTTTATATTCGGAATAAAAAAGGTGATGGCGTAGTTATTGTTAAGGGAATAATGCTATATGCGTCAAAGTCTTCGTTACATCATACCGATTTTACTGCCTTTAATTATTTTATTATTACCGGCTTCTGCGTTTCCCATTGAAGGGTTAACTGTGATTCAGCAACGGGTTATTGCTATCTTTCTATTAGCAGCACTGTGTTGGGTGCTCGAACCTATCCCCATTTATGCTACCTCTGTTGTGATCATTGTTTTAGAGCTGTTATTACTTTCAAATAAAGGACTATATCAGTTTCGTATTGATCATGGTCAGCCACACTTTGGTGAGTTACTGGATTACAACGCCATTATGGCTACCTTTGCTAGCCCAATCATCATGTTGTTTTTGGGGGGCTTCTTCCTTGCAATGGCGGCAACTAAATACCGTTTAGATGTAAACTTAGCGCGAGTATTACTTAAGCCGTTTGGACATCAACCTAAATATGTGATGTTTGGTTTAATGCTAATCACTGCCACTTTCTCAATGTTCATGTCAAATACCGCCACGACAGCGATGATGCTTTCTATATTAGCGCCAGTCATTGCACTTTTTGGATCGAAAGATCCGGGTAAAATTGCGTTTGCATTATGTGTACCTGTTGCTGCCAATATTGGTGGCATTGGTACCCCAATTGGTACACCGCCAAATGCGATTGCACTTAAATACCTATCAGAAGATAACATGATCACTTTTGGCGAGTGGATGTTTTTTGGCGTGCCATTTGTTGCGGTTTTATTGGTTTTTTCATGGTTTTTAATTAATGCAATTTATCCAGCAAAACAGGACAAAATTGAATTAACGATCCAAGGTAAGTTTCTTAAAACACCAAAAGCAATAACGGTTTACATCACTTTTGCATTAACGATAGTACTTTGGTTAATGGGATCAGTACATGGTATGAACTCGTATACTGTGGCACTTATTCCTGTCGCTATTTTCTCGTTAACCGGCATTATCAATAAAGAAGATTTGAAAAAGATTTCTTGGGATGTGCTGTGGTTAGTCTCTGGCGGTATTGCGCTGGGTTTAGCACTTGATAAAACGGGGCTGGCTCAACTGGTGGTCAATAGCATTCCGTTTGATAGCTTCTCGCCGTACTTGGTGCTGGTGGGCGCGGCTATGTTGTGTTTAGTGATGGCAAACTTTATGTCTCACACTGCGACAGCAAACTTACTGTTGCCAATTATGGCAGCACTGGGTATGTCTATGTCGTCGTTGGTACCACTTGGTGGTGAAGTAACATTAATTCTTGTGGTGACGTTCGCGGCCTCTTTGGGTATGTCGCTACCAATTAGTACGCCGCCCAACGCATTAGCTCATGCAACGGGGCATGTTGAAAGTAATCAAATGGCAAAAGTAGGGGTGATTATTGGTGTCGTCGGTGTCGCACTTAGCTTTGCTATGATTGGGTTATTGCATGTGATTGGCCATATTTAAGCATTAATGCTATTGCCTATAGACAAGGACACGTTCATGGTTCAACCAAAAGCCTTAAAGCGGATTATTGATACGTATTTTCGCGATTCTGCGCGTACGATGTCTGTTACATCAGGTACGCATGTGCTGCGCCAGAATGACTATAACGACAAACTTTACTGGGTAAAAAGTGGTGAATTGTCTGGGTATCTTAAAAATAAAGAGAATGGCTTAAGTGCAAAAGTGTTTGTCGTCAAAGAAGGCATGTTCTTTGGCGTGCATAGTTTTTTTGCGCAAACATTAATGGCATCAACGACGGTGGTCGCAGAAAAAGACAGTGAAATTGCTTGGATTGATTTGCTAACCCCAGTGGAAGATCCAGAAACATATGGCTCTATGACTGAGCAGTTTATGCCTGTCATGGTTCATGAACTTGCTCGTCGACAAATGCTTACTGGTATGGAAGCGCTTGAAAAAGAAAAAGCACTGCAAAAGCTTTATGCCACTGAACAGATGACAACTCTTGGACAACTTGCGGCGGGTATTGCCCATGAACTGAATAATGCGATAGGCGTTCTCAGTAGCAAAACAGAAAATCTTCAAACCAATATTATTGATTCTATTTCAACAAGCAAACCCGAGATGCTTGAATTTATGCTCCAAGGAATTAACGTTGGGCAGACCACAGGATCGCAACAGGTACGAGAACGAGCAAAGGCGTTAATCAAGCAACATAATTTGTCTCGTGAGCAAGCAAAAACATTAGCGAAAGCTATTCCGCAAGGTGATGTTCCTAAGCAATGGTTCACTCAGCTAGATGAAGCATTACGCTATTGGGATTATGGACGTGATTTACGCGATATGCGCTTAGCGGCTAAACATTCTGCCAGTATCGTCAAGTCGGTAAAGCAATTAGGGGGCAGCGATCATGTGCGGCAAAACGATGTTGATATCAATGAAACCTTACACAAATCGCTAGCTTTACTACAAAGCAATCTACGCCCTGTTGAAGTGGTATTGCGCCCCGCAGTCTTGCCACCGATTAATGCGAGTTCAACAGAGTTAGTGCAGGTATGGATTAATCTGATTAAAAATGCCTGTGATGCTATGGAGAATACAGCATCACCGAAAATTGAAATTGTGACTCGACATGTAAAGCAAAAAATCTTAGTCACTATTACTAATAATGGGCCGATGATTGATGAGCCGACACGACGAAAAATATTTCAACCTAATTTTACGACCAAAAAAGGGGGATTATCGTTTGGCTTAGGTTTGGGCTTATCAATTGTACAACGGATCATACAAAGTTATGACGGTACGGTCGTGGTTAAAAGTGATGAAGAACGCACCACGTTTAGGATCAAGTTACCGACACTCTAAGGGATGAGTTATGGAAAAAATAGTCGTTATCTGTGTTGATGATCAACCAGAAGTGTTAAATGCGGTATTAAAAGATCTGTCACCATTACAATCGGCTTTTATGATAGAAGAGTGTGATTCTGGTGATGAAGCCTTAGTTTTGATGGATGAGTTAGATGCAGAAGGGCATTATATTGGTGTCGTTATTTCAGATCATATCATGCCGGGTAAAAATGGCGTAGAGCTACTGACTGATGTGACCCACGATAGCCGTTTCATCAAAACTAAAAAAGTATTACTGACAGGGCAAGCAACTCATCAAGATACTATTGCCGCGATTAACCAAGCACGTATTGAAAGTTACTTTGACAAGCCGTGGGATGCAGACTCGTTGGTTAATTGCGTTAGAACATTGCTTACGGAATACATTTTCGATATGGGGTTCGATTACCAAGCCTGGGGTGAGGTGTTAGACAACACAACGGTACTACGTCGATTACGTTAGGTATGCGTAGTAGAAATTGATTGCCAAAGCCAAACGATAAAAGTTTGGCTTTTTTTATTGACCTTAGACATTACTCCAAGGTTTATATTAGTTACAGATAATCAAAGCACTCAAGGAGAATGATTATGTGTGCTCAATGTAATAATAAAAAAATGCATGTTCATGCTGCAAAACCAACGGCAGTAACCAAAGCCACAGTGACAGTTGAATCTTGTGAGTCAGCGACATGCTGTTCATCAACCCCTTCTGAGAGTGTGCAAAAACACACCGAAGGGTGTGGTGAATCTGATACCGACGGCCCTGCTTCCTGCTGCTCATCTAAAAGTGACACAGCACTTAACGCTGCAAAACTATCAGCAATAGATGCCATCCATCCAAATAAAAAACCATCAACCTTTACAGTATCTTCTATTGGTCCATCAGACACTGAAATCGCTTCTCAACACGCGCACGTAGAGTCAGAGCGCCAGCATTCAGGACATGACGACTCAAGTCATTCATCTTCAGTAAAAAGTTGTTGTTCAACGTCAACCTCATCAAAAGAACAAGATCAAGCGATTGAAGCGTCTTTAGCACAATCGGCTCATGGTCAAACATTTAGCTGGAAAGTGATTGGCATGGATTGTCCAAGCTGCGCGGCTAAATTGGAAAAATCAATTTCAAGTCTTGCTGAAGTTGAAACGGCAAAAGTGATGTTTGCGACGGAAAAGCTCATCGTCAACATGCAAGCCAATCAGCAAGCTGATAACAATAAATTAAAAAAACAGATTGAAGATAAAGCACAGGCAACGGGTTTTACCTTAGTTTCTAATGCTGCTGCGGCTGAAGCGTTACCAAAAAAATCATTTATTCAAGAACACTTAGAAGTCCTTGTGATTGCGGCAATGATGATTGCCTCTTTCTTAATTGATAAAGTGTCACATTCATGGGGTTTAGCGGCATTTACTTTAACCACAATTGTTGGCTTAGTACCGATTGTGAAAAAAGCCATTAGCTTAGGTAAATCAGGTTCACCATTCTCGATTGAAACCCTAATGAGTATTGCGGCTATTGGTGCATTGTACTTAGGGGAAACCGCAGAAGCGGCAATGGTGATTTTACTGTTTTTAATTGGTGAGCAATTAGAAGGGTATGCCGCATCACGTGCACGAAGTGGTGTAAAAGCGTTAATGGACTTGGTGCCTGAAGATGCCAATGTTGTGCTGCCAAACGGTGAGAAGAAAAAAGTTCCAGCAAGCGAATTAAAACCTGGTGATGTGATTGAAGTTGTACCCGGCGAGCGTTTACCTGCTGACGGCCAAGTTTTAGATGTGGTTGCGAGTTTTGATGAAAGCGCACTAACAGGGGAATCTGTGCCTGTTGAAAGAACACCGGGCCAGAAAGTCATGGCTGGTAGCATGGCATCAGACAAAGTTGTTCGATTAACGATTGTCTCTGCGCAAGGTGAAAATGCGATCGACCGTATTCTTCATCTCATTGAAGATGCAGAATCACGTAAAGCACCGCTCGAACGTTTTATTGATAAATTCAGCCGCTGGTACACTCCAGCAATGATGCTATTAGCAACACTTGTTATCATTATTCCGCCGCTTGTATTTGGTCAATCATGGGATGAGTGGATTTATAAAGGTCTAGCGCTATTACTTATTGCCTGTCCTTGTGCACTTGTTATTTCAACGCCAGCAGCGATCACTTCAGGTTTAGCGGCAGCAGCGCGTCGCGGTGCATTAATCAAAGGTGGTGCAGCATTAGAACAGCTTGGTCATGTTGAAACTGTCGCGTTTGATAAAACAGGTACGCTAACGGAAGGTAAACCTGTCGTGACGGATTTAATTAGCTGGGATAACAATCCCGATCAATTATTACGTCAAGCAGCCGCTGTTGAATCCGGTTCGTTACACCCACTAGCAACGGCTGTGGTTAACCTTGCTCGAGAAAAATCATTATCTGTTGTTGAAGCAGAAAATCGTGAAGCACTAGCTGGCCGCGGTATTCAAGGTGTTACCGAAGGCGATAACTTTATGTTATGTGCTGCCGATCGCCTACCAGAGCACATTGTGCTAACGGATAACCAGCAACAGCAAGCGTTAGATCTAGAAAGCGAAGGGAAAACGCTGGTGGTTGCCGTTCGTAATCAGCAAGCGGTGGGTTTAGTTGCATGGCGTGATAATTTACGCAGTGATGCTTTAGAAGCGATCACTAAGCTGAAAAGCATTGGCGTGAACTCAGTGATGCTGACGGGTGATAACCCACGAGCAGCAGCTGCGATTGCTAAAGAAATTAATATTGATTTTCGTGCAGGGCTATTACCTGAAGATAAAGTGACAGAAGTACGCAAGTTAAGTGAGCTACATTCTGTTGCCATGGTGGGTGATGGTATTAACGATGCACCAGCAATGAAAACAGCAACAATTGGTGTGGCGATGGGCGGTGGTACAGATGTAGCATTAGAAACTGCCGATGCAGCAATTACCCATAACCGAGTTTCAGAATTGCCAGTGATGATTGAATTGTCTCGTGCGACATTGAGTAATATTCGTCAAAACATCAGCTTAGCATTAGGTTTAAAAGCGGTGTTCCTTGTTACAACCTTATTTGGTTTTACAGGGCTTTGGGTTGCAGTACTTGCAGACAGTGGCGCAACAGCGTTAGTAACACTGAATGCATTACGTTTATTACGCTTTAAACCGCAAAGCGAAAAGTAAAAACTAATCGCTCTGAGCATTAGTGATTAGTCTAAACGGCATGATACGAACAATGATGTATTGTTTATCATGCCGTTTTTTTTCGCTATAAGGCAGGTAAACAGAGTAAAGAGTACATGCGCGAGAAAACGAATTTTTGTGATTCCGGCAATAAGATATCGTTTTCGCGTGATTAATATCAGACTTTTATGTAACATATTTTTCAATTGCTTTTTATTGATGTGACCATAATCACTAAAAGTAATTGAATCATTGGTTATTGTTACCACATGTTTTTGATAGAGCATGTTGCAGTATGTTTGACTCTTTCTATCAAAAAATTGATTAAAATAGTAATAACTCATAAGAATCACTCTGAACCTACAACAGAGCTGTTTAAATTAAAGGGTAACATTATGTCTGATAATAAAGTCTTCCACTTAGGTGTTAATAAAGCTGATCTTAATGGTGCAGAATTAGCGATTATTCCCGGTGATCCAGCACGTGTTGAGAAAATTGCAAACTTAATGGATAACCCTGAGTTTTTAGCAAGCTCTCGTGAGTACACTGTATTTCGCGCTAAATTAGACGGTAAATCAGTGGTTGTGTGTTCAACGGGTATCGGTGGTCCATCAACCTCTATTGCTGTTGAAGAATTAGCGCAGTTAGGTGTAACCACTTTCCTACGTGTAGGTACAACAGGCGCAATTCAGCCTAACATTAACCCAGGCGATATGATTGTAACGACAGGCTCAGTGCGTTTAGATGGTGCAAGTCTGCATTTCGCACCAATGGAGTTCCCAGCTGTTGCTGATTTTGGTGTTGCAACGGCAATGAAGCAAGCATGTGATGATGAGCATGCTGTAGTACACACGGGTGTAACAGCATCAAGTGATACGTTCTACCCAGGTCAAGAGCGTTACGACACATTCTCAGGTCGCGTAGTTCGTCGTTTCCAAGGCTCAATGAAAGAGTGGCAAGAAATGGGCGTGCTTAACTTTGAAATGGAATCAGCAACGCTATTAACCATGTGTGCAAGTTCTGGTTTACGTGCAGGTTGTGTGGCAGGTGTTATTATTAACCGTACACAAAAAGAGATCCCAGATCACGCAACGCTAAAAGAAACAGAAGCGAAATCAATTAAGATCGTGGTAGAAGCTGCACGTAAAATGTTAGCTGAATAAGATTTAAGTCTTAAAGTGTTATATTAGAAAGCCGCTCTTAGGAGCGGCTTTTTTATTTTCAATAATACTGTCATGAATAAAAAGGTTTAAATAAATAGGTTTGTGACATGACCAGTAAATTACTTTTAGATTAAACGGCAAAGTCTAGAGAGATATAAAAAGTATCAAGTTGCGACATATTACGCTCTTTCCAAACACTTCTTGTATCATGAACTCTGTACCCCAATTCAGTATTAAAGTTCTTATTGATTCGATAATTAATCCCTGTTTGCGCGCCTAAAATAAGATCATCTTTGCTCGATTCTGCAATTTGTATTCCTGAGCTGGCTCCAATAAAGAAACGCCAATTCTTACTATTAGTTAGCGGTATAAAGTAATCATAAGAAGCGACAAAATTGTATGCATCCTTTTGAAATTCCAGGTAGCTGTATAGTCTATGATAATCGTTAAAGTTAGCACCGATCCTTACACTTGGATTAAATTCCCAACGATTATTGATACTACTGACACCGTCATTGATACCGACACCAATAAAGGCTTGTGGCTCTGAGGCCTGGGCAGACAGACTGGCAAATAAGCCAAATAATACAGGTGCAAATTTTAATTTCATTTATCCTCCAAATTGTTTCGTGGACAATACATTATTCTCTAAAGGGATGTTGTAGGTTTCTGTAAGATAATGTTAATGCGATGAATTTCAGAACAGTATTTAGATTGTTTAACTACTTGTTATTTCAGGTAACCTTGTAATCGTTCGCTTTTATCGTGTTATCTGGATTGATTCGGTAGTATTAAATATTCGTTTGACCTCAATATAACTTGAGGTTTTATCCTTGCATTATATCAATCTCGTTGGTGACGAAATTACAGAAATTAAAGCAAGGAGAAAACAATGGAACAGTTTATTGATAAAGGGATGTTAGCGTTAGCCAATGTGGTGGAAGTTGACAGTACCGCATGGTTTCAAGGGCATACGGGGGCGGCATTATTGGCAGGTGATGCATTACTTAATGGCGGAGCACTCAACAATGTATCTAAAAAGAGTTTACAAGCAATGTTAGTGCAGTTTACCGATGATAATCAGCATTTAATGAATCCATTATCCAATAGCCCTGAAACAACCGATTATAGTGAAGTTGTAAATGCTATAGCACTTAACGCGCAGCAATTATGTCATTCAGGTCATGGGATCATATATGGTGCATTATTTTTAAATGCTGTCGCTAATAATAACGTTGTTGTTACTCAGCGTATGGTTTCGAATATCGCTAAGCTAATTGTTAATTGTATGGATGATAATTGGGGACGTTATTACGGTTTAGCTGATTATCGTCAATATCAGCCATCCAGTTTATTAAATAAAGGTGAGATAGATATTCAGCAACATTGTGTTATTGCTGTTGAGCGAAGTACACAAGATATTTACCATAATAATGATGAGCATTTTTTCGCTGGCGATAAACTTCATGGTATTACTCATGCCCATGCAATATCTTTACTCGATAAACTGGGCCATAAAAAATTAGCGCAACAAGCGGCACAACAATCGCTTATTCAGTTAGAGCTTAATGATCGCAAACCCGAGTCAGGACTAAAAAAGGTAATACCCCAACATTTTGACTTATCAGATCCAAATATTTGGGGACATGACTTTAATGAGCACAAAATTAAGCTGGTACACAGTTATGTGGAATTATCGGCACAGAGTCATCAACCATTAGCGAAATTAGATAATTTATGGGGGGCAGTGGTGTAGCTTCATTGCTTTTACTTACACATTCCCCAACCACAATGTATTGGCCTAACTCTTGTTCAGAGCTATGATGTAATGCTTACGGATTAAAGAAAGGGATTGATTATGTTGTGGTTTTTAATGATTACGTTACCACTGATTTTGGTAGTAGCGCATGTGGTGTTACTGGCTACTAATCTTTATTCTTCAGTAAAACCTGCCTTGATTATTCCTGCCATTATTGTGGTGTACTGTGGGTATTCCATCATCAGTGTGTCCGATCGTGATGCATTACCTGCCATTGTGTTAGCGGCATATTATTTAGTGTTAACCATGTTTACACTGCGACGTACTTACCGTTGGTATCATCAATTGAGTTGAAAATACGACGTAGTAAAGTTGTTACTGTTATGATAATTATCACTTAAATATTTTTTTCTCTATGTTAACTTGCTTGCTCTATTTTGCTTGTAAATCTAAGGATGGAAGTTGACATGATTAAAATGAAGCACTTTTTGTTATTATTGGTAACGTTCTTTATTACTGGCTGTGTAAGTCCTATTCCCTTACATGAACAAGCGCCAGATACTAACTATAACGTTACGAAGAAAGTATTAATTTCTGTCAATGACCAACGTGAGCGAGTAAAAGAAGGCAAGCCAGAAGATTTTGTTGGTGTAGCTCATGCGACTTTTGGGATTCCCGTGGATTGGCATGTATCTCAAGTTTTAGCGACTGAAGAAGGCGATAAAGAGAAAACATTAGCAGATTTTCTTGAGCATCGAATTTTACATGGCTTACAAAAACAGGGTTGGAATGTTGAAGCTGTTAAGGTTCCTTCGGGTGCAAGTGATAGTGATATCATGGTGTTATTAGCTGATAATCAAGCAGATAAACTAATGCAATTAAACATTAATGAATGGTTTTTCAGTATTAATTTAAACTGGGTGTCTGCTTTTAATTTTGATACTGATACGTTAGTTAAAATTTATGAAGTAAATGATGGGCAGATCTTAGAAAAACAAATTGCAGGGCGTGATGTAATTGAAGAAAAAAGTGATGAGTCACCACAGAATAATGTACTTCGAGCCTACCGAGAGCAATTAGTTGAAATCTTCAGTGATCCTGAAGTGAAAAGTAAATTAACGGATTAATTTGCGAGTTAGATAGTTATGAAAAAGCACTGTTATCAGTGCTTTTTCTCTATTAACAGCATGTCGAACTATTCTCATTCTTTGAAACCTGTCACTTTAGTCATTGTATCCCTGTGTTACGTTCGGTGAGCGCAAATTGTGCTGACGATAAATACAAGATGGATGTAAAGATGACTGAGAAGAACCAACAACCACTTAATGACGCTTTGTTCTCTAACTTTATTCAAGGTTACTGGCGAATGGCTGAGTGGGGAATGACGGCGCAGCAGCGATTATCATTTATCAAGCAACATGTAGCACTTGGTGTAACGTCTGTTGATCATGCGCCTGTTTATGGCGCCTCAGCGTGTGAATCTTTATTTGGTGAAGCATTACAATTACAGCCAAGTATTCGTGATGAATTAACGATTATTTCTAAATGCGGCATCGTTGGCGGTAAAGAGGTCAACGGTACGTCGCAAGTGGCGTATTACGATAGCCGAGCAAGCCATATTCTTGCTTCAGTCGAGGGGTCTTTACAGCGTTTAGGTATCGAGCAACTGGATATATTGCTGATTCACCGTCCTGATCTATTAATGGATGCTGATGAGATCAATAGCGCTTTTGAGCAACTGCATCAGACGGGAAAAGTAAAACATTTTGGGGTGTCGAATTTCTCAAAAGATGAATTTTCATTGTTGCAATCTCGGGTAGAGTTTCCACTGATCACTAATCAAATTGAAATTAATCCATTACATACTGATGCGATTGAAGACGGTACATTAGCGCAGCTACAGCAGCATAGAGTACGACCAATGGCGTGGTCTTGCTTAGCTGGGGGTGATATTTATAACAGGACTTCAGAACAGGCTCATCGAGTACGTGAAACATTAAATGTATTAAAGCAAGAGCTCAATGCTGATTCTATTGATCAGGTGATTTATGCTTGGTTAATGCGTCTGCCTACACGTCCTGCTTTGCTATTGGGCACGGGTAAAATTGAGCGAGTGAAAACGGCAGTTGCTGCCGAGCAGTTACAATTAACTCATGAACAATGGTATCGCTTGTTAGAAGCGTCTAAAGGGCATGGTGTGGCGTAACCGTGTTATAAACAGAGAATAAAAAAGACCTCAATTGAGGTCTTTTTAAATAGTAACGTTATGCTTTAGGCTGGGTTATGAGAGTGATCTTCACCACCCGCACCTTTTAGCCACTCGTACAGATGGATGCGTAAGTCACCTAACTGATCAGGGCCAATAATCGCGAGGCCTAAATCTTGTGCTCGAACTAAATCGTGATGACGCAGGGGACGGAAACTGACAAGCATCGCACGTGCTTGTAAGCCACCTAATAAGTCACGTAGTGATTCTAGTTTGTAGAGTGTATCGTCACCATCATCACGCATACCTTTCGTCTTACATTCAATGATATGCAGCTTATTATTAACGATAGTTGCAACATCCAATTCATTACGTACCTCACGCTCACCAATTTTACGGTAAACCTGCACACCTAATGAGTGATCTTGAATTGTAGGCAGTTCATTTTGAATAGCGCGAACGGTGCTATGAACAAGGTTTTCTAACCATTCCCCATTTGCAAAACGGCGAGCTTCTTCGTGTTTAAAGGTTAAAACACCGTCATGGTACGTTGCTAAACCTGTTTCTTCTAAGTCTGATAGCAATGTGCCGAGCTCTTTGTAGCCTTGCTGTTTATCACTCAGCTCAACATGAAGAACTTGTTCTTTACGGCACGTGGTCGCGAGGTAATTCAAGGTTGCGAGGCCTGGACCTAATTCAAGTGCAGAACTTGCCCAGCGTTGACCTAACTCCCAAAGCTGATCGTTAAGTGATTCAGGCATAGGATTATCAGAAAGCTCGCAACGGGCACCGAAAATAGTTAAATAGTCGGTAATTTGGATCCGGTCTTGAACCTGTTGTTGCTCACGGTCAGCTGGGAACAACCAGCACATTTCATCACTGTAAGGTTCGATAACATAAATTGGCCAGTGATAAGAGCGGAAAACTTCGTAAGCAGAAAGAAGACGGTGACGTAAACCACAACTTGCGTTAAACCAAACTTCGCAGCCTGTTGCTTTAATATCTTCTGCGAGTTGATGAATCTCGCTTCTAATCAGCGTGATATTAATGCTGTCAGGGATCACAAAAAAATCAACATCTATGTTACGTGGCGTCAAAATAGACGCTAGGCGGTCATACTGTTCTCGCTGAAGCTCAGTACCAATAAATATCATTTTTGTAGCCGGAACGGCTTCATCTAGTAAAGGGGTGATCAAACGGACAGGGTCCTGATCGATAATACCAACATGAATAATCATAATAATCCTTAATGCGCCAAATTTGTTATGGGGCATATTATGTCTGCGCATTAATTAATAAGAAGTGAATCAAAGAGTGTACGCAACACTTATTATTAAGATATATGAGGATATTTAGGGTGAAATTCAAGGTGAAAATGGTGAGGGATTTTATATTTCACTATTAGATAGACATAAATGAGAGGTGTATTTTCATTATTGATAGTTAACAGACAAATACTTTTAAAATGATGATAGCGTCACCAAAATAGGTAACGCTACTAAACAGGGGGGGGGAATTAGTGTGTTACAGGTGTTGGAAGTTGGGATGCTAATAGCCAAATGGCTAAAACAAAGAAGATCAAACCCATAAATTTATGCTGATTTGCACGGAATTTTTCACTTTTCAACAGTGATTTACCAAACGTGCCAACAGTGGTGACCAAGAATAAATTAAACAGTAAACCTAATACATTTAGTAACAAACCAAGCACTAACATTTGTTGGCCAGATGTTGCAGCAACGTGAGTCGAAACAAATTGAGGCAAGAATAGAACAAAGAAAATAAGTGCTTTTGGGTTAAGTAAATTAGTGAACACGGCACGACGGTATAGCGTTGCTGCCATTTTATTACTTTTAGTGAGCTCTTCCGGCGCATCGGCAGGTTGTGTTCGCATGCAGTCCCATCCCATCTTTAATAGATAAGCGCCACCAAGTAAGCGAAGAATTTGCAATGCTATAGGGTTAACGGCAATTAAGGCTGAGACACCTAAAGCTGCCAAAATAGTTAATAAAATACCCGATGTAGCATTACCTAAACTTGCAAAAATACCCACCTTGCGACCGTAACTGAGGCTTGAACTGGCAATCAGTAACATATCTGGCCCTGGAATTAATAATAAAGCGATAACAGCAGTGAGGTAGAGAGGTAATACATTTAAATCAATCATGGTTCTTTAACTAAATAGAGCAAGAGAGGATGTGTATTTTACCTACTGAGTAATATTAAATCATTCATTTTGTATCTTTATTGGTTTATATCTCTGTAATGTTATTACTTTGTGATTGTTATGTTCTGTACTTTGTAGTTTGTTTTAATGCTTTGTTTCTTGGGGCAAGGTGAAAAATACACAACATTCTTATATTTAAGACGCCCAGACGTGCCGAAATTTATACCGTTGATTAATACTTAAGGCATCCTTTTTACTGAGGGGAAGGAGCTGTGTTTAAGATTTATGTGGATCAAGCCATTGTCGTTGAACAAGTAAAAGGGCAGGTGTTTGTTCTTATGCCGGTAGGGGAATATTTTCCTGTTAAGGTAGGTGATGATCTTGCGATAGGAACAACGTTACTTTTTACTGATCGTAGTGAAGTGTTAGTGCATGTCGATGGTACGAATATATGGCTTAATCAACATTGTAAGGCATGCCTTTCTAATAATAAATTGGTTCATTTGCCCTTACCTGAATTGGATTTAGAGCCCAGTATTGCAGCTTTACAAGCAGCAATATTATCAGGTGAAGATCCGACTAAAATTCAAAAAGCAACAGCGGCTGGTATTACAACGGCTGGTATTAAGGATATTAGTTCATCAATTACTGATGGCTTAGTTATTCTTTATGACAATGACCAATTACTTGCAACCGCGGGTTTTAACACTGCATATAATCCAGAAATTAGACGACAAGACGATATCTCGCTTCCTATTTTATCGCCAGACGGTGGTGAATTTTATAATGATGTTTACTTTGTTGAAGGCGATCTGGTTCCTATTACTTATCCCGTTTCTGCTAGTGGTAGCGTTTCAGTTGAAGCTGCCACACTGCCACTTGATAGCAACACGGTAGCCTTCGATAGTTTACAAATTGATAGTTTACTCGCCACGATGAATCGTGAATTATCATCTAACGATCGCCCCATTATTTTTAGTTACGATATTGAAACGAATCAAATCATTGGTCGAAGTGATAAAGGCATTAGCCGTAGCGATGAAAGCATTGTTTTAACCATTGGATTAAGTGCTGAATTATTCAATGGTCGAGATGCTAATGTGATAATGACAGTGACACAGTTTCTTCCTTTAGATCATTTTGCAGGGGAATCTAACCGTGCACCGATTGTGATTAACGGAGAACAAATCCGCCTATCGCTTCCTGTTCAAATTGCAGATACCAACGGTAATCTAACCCAAACCCCAATTAATTTTTTAGCCGTGATAGAAGATGGAAAAATTCCTGGTTTAGGCATTGATAACGGCACTGAATTTACAGAACAAGATAGTGATATTACTACGCCACAAAGTGTTACTGGTGATATTCCTGTTTTTATCGGAAGTGATGAAATTGGTGTAATGACATTCGCCGAGCAGCAACCGTCATTGATTGGACTATTAAGTAATGACGTAGCAACAAGCTTTGCAGTACTAGGGAATAAAATCACAGTAATCAGAGTTGATGATCAGTCACCGGTTTTAGCAATAGAAGTCAGTACTAATGGTCAATATCGTGTGACTCAATATCAAGCACTCAATCAAGATAACGCGCTAGATCAAACACAATTATCCTTATTATTAACGACGACGGATCGAGATGGTGATATCAGTAATGAGGGTGAATTAGTCATTAAGATTAATGATGGTGTTGATCCTGTTTTAGGCATTGATAGCGGTACTACGATCATTGAACAAGACAAAGATATTGCTACGCCCCAAACCGTTTTAGGCAGCATTCCTATCAACGTGGGAAGTGATCAAATCAAGGCGATGTTTTTTGAACCTCAACAGCCTACCCTTGATGGGTTATTGAGTAATAGTAAACCGACTGTCTATCGCATTGAAGGTAATAAAATCATCTTGCAGTTGGCAGATGCACCACAGACTGAAGTATTAACGATTGAGATTAATACGTCTGGCGAGTATAGCGTTACCCAGTATCAGGCACTAAACCAACCTGTTAAAACGAATATAGATAAACTGACTTTAGGCGTTATTGCGATTGATACCGATGGCGATAAAAGTAATGTCGGTGAATTAAATATTACCATTGTTGATGGCCCAGATCCCATTTTAGGTAAGGATATTGCTACTAGTTTTATTGAAACCATGTCACCACAAACCTTTACCGGACAAATTACGGTCGATGTGGGTAGTGATGATATTGCTAGTGCAACTTTCAACCTCGAACAAACCACACTAAACGGTCTAACCAGCAATGGACAAGCAACGAATTATAGTACTGTTGGTAACAAGTTGGAGTTGTTTGTTCCTGCGCAAGGATCATCACCAAAACAACCCGTATTAACTGTGGTATTTGAAATTGATGGTCGTTACACAATAGAACAAAGCCAACCACTAGATCAGAATTTTACGACTAATGTAAATAATCTCGCTCTTGCTGTTATGGTCACGGATGCTGATGGTGATAACAGTAACGTAGGACAACTCATTATTAATATCACTGATGGTGAAAACCCAACAGGCGCGGGCATTACAGCACAAGTAAGTTTAACTGAAGGGGATCTGTCTCCTAAAAATATCGCTGATGCCTACCCTGTTGATGCTTCAAGCTCGTTTACTATCCCTGCGGTGAATGATGATTTGGTTGCGTCAAGTTTGAATATATCATCACGTGTACAAACAGAATTAATCAGTGAGTTAGAGCAGCTCACGGCGACTGGATTAGCCCTACGTTTTACTCTTACAACCAGTAGCGTTGGCCTTGTTACGCTTATAGGGAAAGACAGTATTAATGCGGATGTGTTAATTGTTACTTTTTCACCAACTCAAGACAGCCATAACGTTACTGTCACTATGGATGTCGAGCAGTTAAAGCCGTTAGATCATGATCCAACGGTGTATTCAGGGGGAGAGTATGTCTCTCTTACAAGTAACGGGATAAATATTCGCTTACCACTAGAAATGCATGATAGCGATTTTGATCCTTTAGTCGAACCTGTGAATGCGTTAGTGATATTAGAAGACGGTAAAGCCCCCGTTATCGAAAGCCAAATCAAAACATGGACGGAAGCTTTCTCAGGTACCGTGGCAGAGCCACAATCTATTTCGGGGCAATTAGAGTTTGATGTAAATAGTGATGTGATCAAACAGGTTGTCATTGGTGATATTACAACAGCTTTTGCTGGCTTAACCAGTGATAGTATCGCGCTTGATGCGAAATTTGATGATGGCAAATCCAATCAAATAATGGTGTTTTTAACTGGCACGACAACCCCAGTTTTATCGCTGTCTATAGCCACTGACGGGTACTATAACATCACGCAATATTTACCGATTGATCAACCTGTCACACCTAATACCAATACGATTAGTCTGCCATTTCATGTGGTGGATTTTGATAACGACAGCAGCAATGATGCAACGTTAACTTTAGTGATTACCGATGGTCAAAATCCGACTGGTACGAATATTACTCTTGAAACGGTTGAAGGAGATCTCGCTTTACCTATCCGTGAACCGTCAACTTCGTTATACCCGGTTGAAAGTGAAAAAACCTTATCAATCATTGCGGCAAATGACAGTTTAGTTGCGACGTCATTGGTGATATTACCCGATGTATTAACGGCATTAATCACGGAGTTATCGAGTTTAACGTCATCTGACCAAGCACTAGAAATCAGCCACATCGCAGATCCTATCACTGCGGCGCAAACCATCACCGCAATAGATTCAGTTACTAAGCAAGATGTTTTTATCATCACCCTGACGCCAGCACAAATGGGGCGTGATGTTGATGTGAAAATAGCATGGCAGCAATTACTGCCGCTTGATCATCAAATTGATAGTGGTGGAACATACGTCTTACTCAATAATGATAAGCTTGCTATCGACATCCCATTGATGATGAATGACGGGGATGACGATCCGTTTTCTCAACCCGCCATCGTCACTATCAGCGTTGAAGATGGTGCCGATCCGCTATTTGAAATCGATACTGGAACAACGATAACCGATCCTAAAAAAGGCGCGGTAGCAACAGTGGCAGAAGGTGAAATAGGCTTAGAACTCGGTAGTGATGAGATTAAAACACTCACTTTTGATAGTACGCAAACAGGATTAATCGGTTGGTTAAGTAATAGCGCACCTACCTACGTGGAAGTGCTCGGTAATGAGCTAAATATACGTTTATCTAGCGATGATTCAGTGGTACTGAATGTTGTTATTGAGCTTGATGGTAAATATACCGTCACTCAGCATTTACCTTTAAATCAACCCATCGTATCAAACGAAGATCGCTTAACGTTAGCCGTTACCGCGCAAGATTATGATGGTGATAAAGCGCAAGGTGAGTTGCTTATTATCGTTAAAGACGGTGTTGATCCTGTGTTAGGCACAGATACCGGCACTGATTATACCGAGATCATGACAACCCAAATAGAGCAGGGGCACATTCCTGTTGATGTCGGCAGTGATGATATTGCTAATGCTTATTTTGCTATTGAACAACCTAGCTTGGCTGGCTTAACCAGTAATGCCGAAGCAACAGACTATCGCTTTAACGGAAATGTTTTACAGCTTTATGTTCCGGCTATTGGCAGTACACCTGAGCAAAATGTATTAACCATAACCTTGGATATAAATGGAAGTTATACCGTCGAGCAAAATAGACCTTTAGATCAGAACTTTACAACCAACGTTAATAATCTCGCTCTTGACGTTTTTGTCGTCGATAAAGATGGTGACGACAGTAATATTGGCCAGCTGATTGTCGATATTAATGATGGTGAGAACCCTACTGGTCAAGGTGTCATTGCAGAACTCGATATTATCGAGGGAGATTTAAACCCACCTGTGGGTGGGCAAGGTTATCCTGTTTCATCATCAAGTAATTTTGTTGTTACTGCTGTTAATGATGCTTTGGTTGCTAGTAGTTTAAATTTAACTGATGCCGTGTTTTTTAAATTAGGGGCAGAGCTGCTCAAGCTTACGACAGGTGGAAAAGGCGTTAGATTTGATATCACTAATGCACTGAGTGGTTTAATGACTTTAGAAGTAAAAGAAGCATCAAATAGCGCTGAGGTATTTGAGTTAGTGCTCACACCGATTCAACAAGATGATGATGTCAAAGTAGAAATGACCTTAACTCAATTTCAACCTTTAGATCATGATCCTTCTCATTTTGTCAGTGGAGAATATATTTCATTAGATGACGGAAAAATTGACATTACCATTCCGATCATTATGCATGATACTGACTTTGATCAATTAGTGGATCCTGTTGAGGTAAAGCTGGTTTTTGAAGATGGTGTTATCCCTATTATTAATGAGCAATCCATAACATGGACTGAAGGGTTTGATGGTGCTATTACAGCGCCTCAA
Organism: Photobacterium sp. GB-36; assembly: GCF_003026135.1. Classification (NCBI taxonomy): domain Bacteria; kingdom Pseudomonadati; phylum Pseudomonadota; class Gammaproteobacteria; order Vibrionales; family Vibrionaceae; genus Photobacterium; species Photobacterium sp. GB-36. Next base: position 190,412 of record NZ_PYNY01000002.1, read on the forward strand.
GAGGTAACGGGAAGTTTAGTCTATGGCAGTCATAGTGATGAAATAAAACAGGTTCAGTTTATCGAACCAAGTCAGGCGTTTACAGGGATAACCAGTAATGGCACAGCATTAGAAGTGGTATTTGATCCGTCCATACCGAATCAATTTGATGTTCAGTTAGCAGGAACATCAACCCAAGTGTTAAGTATCGCTATAGATCCTGATGGGCAATATACGATTCAGCAATATTTGCCGATTGATCAGCCGCTATTGCCGAATCAAAATGTGGTGAATCTTGATGTTCAATTGATGGATTTTGATGGTGATAAAAGTAATGTTGCGAATCTGCAATTAATCATCAAAGATGGGCTCGATCCTAATGGAATTAATGCTGAATTTAACGTGGTTGAAGGTGACTTAGTCCCACCGACTATTGGGCCATCAACATCGGGAAACCCTGTTACTACAAGCAATACCACAATCATTCCTGCAACTAACGATATATTACTGGCCGATAGTGTATTACTGAGTAGTGACAATATCACGGCAATCAAAACGGCGTTAGAGCAAGTCACATCACAAGGTGATAATACACTTGCTACTATTATCCAAGATCCCACCAGCAAGATCATTTCAATTACGCTTAGTAAAGATAATCTTGCCAAAGACACCGTTTTTGAGCTGACTATTACACCGAGTCAAAATGGCCGAAATGTTGAATTACAATCGCAATTAGTTGAATCATTACCCATTGATCACCTTAACGGAGTACTGACAGCAGGGATAGTTACGATGACCCAAGCTAATTTAGCGATGGGAATTCCGCTCCAGATGCATGATGCTGATGATGATCCATTATTAAATCCTGCAATATTTACCGTGAATATTGCAGACGGTGATTTACCCAGTTTTGGTATTGATGCTGGAACTGAATTTACTGAAATTGATAGCGATAGCGGAAAAATAGCAACCAACATTGGTAGTGATGAGATCATCCACATTGATTTAACAGCGCTTCAGCCAAATTTAACCCACTTAACCAGTAATGGTTACGCAACGGAATATAGCGTAGTCGGCAATACGGTTACTGTGGTAAGGCAAGATGATCCTACGCTTGAAGTATTAACTATTGAATTACTACAAAGTGGTGATTACAACGTCGTGCAATCACAGCCGTTGGATCAGTCTGACACCACCAATAAATTAGCGATTACCTTAGCTGTCACTGCAACCGATCAAGATTTAGATATAAGTCCAACCGATGGTGAAATTAATATCACTATTATTGATGGACTCGATCCTACGGGGAATTTTACCGGCATAACTGATTTAGATGTGATTGAAGGTGATATTAGTGCACCGACAGGTTCGCTTACTGGCTATCCAGTTTCTGATTCGACAACCTTTACATTAACCGCAGGTGTTGATCGTCTAGATCCCGATAAAGTTGGTTTTAGTGCTAATTATCTTACTGATTTACTCGCAGAGTTACGTGCAGAAATCACAGCATTGGGGGGGCAGACACTCGATTATAATTTTGATCCTAGTACCCATGTTTTAACGGCTTCGTATAACAGCCAGACTTATTTCACACTAACCTTATCAGCCGTTAATGTCTTGAATTCTAAAGATGCTGATGTGACGGTAACGTATGAGCAATTCTTACCACTTGATCACAATAGTGGAGGAAATAGTAGTGGCTATATCAATGTTTCAGGTGCTCTCATTAGTATTGATCTCGAAGTCCAAATCCAAGATACCGATGGTGATTATTTAGAAACCCCAGTGGCCGTTATGCTTAATATCAGTGATGGGTTTGATCCGGTAATTATTAATACACAAGATATCACTGTTGAAGAAAGTGATATTCGTGCCGATGGCCCTCATCATCAAGGCTCAACACCTGATGAAGATGGGGACCGCGCGACGGGAACATTAACGATTGATGAAGGCAGTGATTTAGTTCATCAGTACCGTTTAGATACCACGCAATTTACCACTTTAAATTCAACCTTAACAAGCCAAGGACAGGCGGTTACCTTATTTGAGCATTCTGTCGGAACGTACTCAGCATTTGCTGATTCTCGTACGATTTTTACTGTGGCATTTACGGCGGCGGGTGAATATACCGTAAACCTCTTTGGTGCAATTGATCACCCCGATCCCGGTAAAGACAGTAAAGATGTTTTTTTACCTGTGATTGCGATTGATGATGATGGTGATGAAAGTACATTTTCAACCATTAAGCTAACCATTGTTGATGATATTGCCGATGGTCGAAATATCATTATTCAAGCTGATGAAGGACAAGCAAATGTCGTTGGAGAGTCGTTACTGACACAAGCATTAGAAGGTGCAGATGGTGCGACTGTAGTGAGTGTTGTTGATCTTGCAGTAGAGCAACCATTAGTGGGTAACGGTTTTACGGTTATTCCAATTCATCAAGGAGGAGATACCATTTCTCCTGGCCAGCTATTAGGCGAGTTATCGATTAAGCCTAATGGTGAGGTTTCTTTCTCGGCAGCCACTGAAATAACACAGACAGATGAGGTACTGGAATATACGTTTAACTATCGGGTCACAGATGGTGATGATGATACAGAATTACGGACGATTACATTACAAATTGATGATCAAGAAGCCAAGATCATTATCGAGCCCGATCCGATTGTCACTTATGAAGATGTAGGACGAGTCGAAGATCCTGATGAAACGATCATTGCTCCACCAAGTGGGGCGCCTGTATCACTTAAAATTGATATTGGTGATGATGATCGCGGTGAGTTTTTACAACAAGTATTGATCACGATTCCGACAGAGGTACACGGTTCATTTTATTTAAACGGTACCGCACTTGCGACCAGTGGAGATGGGTTATCTTATGTTGTGCCTGTCGGCGATTTCACCACGACAGATAATGTAGTACACGAGTTAGTGGGACTCACTTTTATTCCCGATGCTGATTTCTCTACGGCAAATGGCAATTTAGTGTTTGAAGTTAAAGCGCAAGTTGGTGTGACTAGTGGTGCTCCATTGCCTGAAGCGATCACGTCGTTTGAAATTATTGTGGAAGGGATTGCTGATATCCCAACGTGGGATGATACTCAAACGCAAGTACATTACACCATTGATGAAGATTCAACAGGTGTTGATTTGCAGCTTAAAGCCGATCTTAATGATATCGATGGCTCTGAAACATTATCTTATATTATTACGTTAGAGCCAGATGCTGGTGGCAAGATCAATGGTGAGTTGAAAGGAAATAATCTTGTTGATCTTGGTGGTGATCAATATCAAGTATCAGCGGCAGATGTGGGGAGTTTATCTGTCACACCGACAGCGAATTACAGTGGTGACATAAAACTCACGGCCGTGGCGCAAAGTAAAGAAGACGTGGTTTTTGTGACGGGCAAGCAAACCGCTGATTCTGTTGAGCGTGAAATCATTATTAATGTTGAACCTGTTGCTGATGAAACCACATTAAAAGTTACCCGAATTAGTTCTGATGAAGATGTGTTAATTAATCTAAGCGATCACGTGACGTTAACAGAAACTGTAGATAAGGACGGCTCAGAAATAGAATGTGTTCGTTTTTCTAATTTACCCGTGGGGGCACAAATACTACTCAATGGCGCTGTTGTAGTTGAAAGCCCGTCAGGCTCCGGTGTGTATGAGGTTAACTATGCAGATATTGCTAATGTTCAGCTAAAACCAACACCTGAAAGCAATGTTGATTTTGAAATTACAGTGCAAGGTGTTGTGAAAGATAGCGCGAGTTTTACCAATAGCAGTAATGTCGTGGTTAACGCTAATGATGAATATGTCACGGCAACGCAACAGCTTGAAGTAAGCTTAAAAGGCGTGGCTGACGTACCGATATTTGATATCGATATTGATAGTAATGGTAATGGTGTGTTAGATGTCGGTGAGTGGGCTTATATCAACAACGATCCGACACAAGGTATTGAAACCTTAATAGATGAAGACAGTTCAGTCATTTCTGGAATCAGTATTATTAGTGGTGAAACGCCTTTAAAGCAATTAGATGATAACTCTGAAACGTTAAGTGTAGTGTTATCGGGTATTCCCGCAGGGGTCACATTAAAAGACGCTGAAGGTAATGATCAAAGTTTAGTGTTTACTGGTTATGATACTGAAGGTAAGCCTGTTTATGAGATTGAACTTTCGTCATTAAAAAATATTGAAATAATACCACCATTAAACAGCACTCAAGATATTGAACTAGAAGCTAAAATATTAGTCACTGAAAATGATGGTGATGTACATAGTTTTGATCGAAAAATTCTGATCAATATTCAGCCAGTTATTGATGCAGATAATTACACCTTAGTCAGTGATAACAATATATTAGAAGATCAAAATAATACGGTGCAATGGCGACCAACTGCAGCACAAGGATTTACTGATAGTAGCGAAACGATTACTCAGATACGTTTTGGTGGTATTCCTTCCGATTACACCTTATTGATTGATGGCACTCCTTTAACATTGGTCGCTGGAGAGATCACATTAACGGATAGTCAACGTGATGAGTTACTTGCTGGTAAACCATTACAACTTCGCGCGCCTCAAAATTCTGATCGTGATTTAACCTTTCAATCTTATTTAACGGTAGCGCAGACGGATAGTGATGGTGAAAATACTGCGATTAAAGAAATCACAGGACAGCTCGTTGTTGATATTCAAGCCGTGGTTGAACCTGATGGTATTCTTGCTGTTCGAGATTCAAGTGACGCGGTCTTAACCATGTTAACCAGTACCACAGGTGGCGTGATTGATCTATCAACAGATGCAGCATCGCTTGGACGTGTCTCCTTTACAGGAGAGAATACCCCAGTTGCTATTGATCATAGTGATGAAGTGATACGGCGTATTGTGGTGAAGTTTCCTCAATCAGTAGCAGAGCCTGGTGATTTTGTTGTGATAGGTGGTATCAGTGATGGAGCTGGGGCATGGACAATACCTGAATCGCAACTCGATAACTTGAAAATCACCGCACCAACGGGCTTTAACTCCACTATCGATATTACCATTAGCGCTGAAGTACAAGATTTAGGTGATAACGGTGAAGGTGATGTCAGTGCACTTGTGCCATTTACCACACCCATCACATTAGATTTTACCCCGAATACCAGCATGATCACTGAGCTTGCAGGGGATATTGTTTTCAATCCTGACGTGGTAACTGGCACTGAAGATAATGTCATTAATCTTGGTGACCAAATTGAAGATGATATCGTTATTGGCTCTGTTAATGGCGAACAAAATCATGACTCAGTGACGATTGTAATTAAAGCGGCGGATCTGCCTAGCGGGGTCACCATCTTAGGGACTAATTTTGACTTCATCGATGGTGAATACGTCATGATAGTACCTGTCGATGGGGCAGGAAAAGTTGATGTAAGTGGTATCTCATTAAACCCTGCAACCGACTTCGCGGGTGATTTTCAATTTGATCTTCACATTGTCAACACCGATACCACCAGTGGTAATACTAAAAATCTTATTAAGCCCGTTACAGTTCGTATAGAGCCTGTAGTTGATGTCCCACCTCATGGCGATCCGACGTTATCACTGGAAGTACTGCGCACAGAGAAACTCGGTGATGACGATCAACCGATTACCAATACAGGTAAGCCTGAAGTCATTAAAAATAATCATGCCTATGAAGATGGCTCGGTTATTTTAGGAATATCAGCGTCGTTAAAAGATATCAGTACCTCATTGACATCAGGGCTTGAAACCCTAAAACAAGTCGAGTTAACCGTCGATGCTAGCCAAGGTTCCTTCATTCAAGCAGATGGAACGGCAGTACAAACGATCACCGTTAATAAAACGGAATTGGATAATATTCCATTTCAACCGGTAAAAGATTTTAGCGGTAATGTATCAATATCAGCGGTTGCTACCGTTGAAGATGATGTGACCTATACCTTAACGACACCAGCAACCGCGCAAGCGACAGGTACGTTTACTGCAACAGTCGATTTTGATGTGATCCCAGTCGATGACCCGGTCAAATTTACAGGTGTTGATACCACCATTAAAGGTAATGAAGATCAGGCGGGTGGTATCAGCCTTGGTAGCATCAGTTTTGATGTCGGAGATACTGATGGCTCAGAGCAAATTATTTCAGCCAAGATCACCAACGTACCTGATGGCTTTGTCTTAACAGGGCCTGTAGGTAATTTAGGGAATGGCGAGTGGAGTGTTACGTTACCTATCGGTATGCAAACAGGCGGTCTTACTGGGGTTAATATTGTACCTGCTGAAAATTACAGTGGTACATTAGTATTGGGAGTGTTGGTCTTTACCAAAGAGGATTTATTGGATGATATTGCACAAAATACCGCAACCATAAATGTTGATATTCTACCTGTAGGCGACAAAATTGATTCTGATGTAACAACCTCTTATACAGGACAAGAAGATCAGCCTATTACACTGACACTTGATTTAGCAGTACGAGATAATACGGATAGTATTGTACCGTCACATTCGAATGCAACAGAAAATGCCCCAGAAAAATTGCATGTAGTCGTCACTGATGTGCCTGATTCCAGTCTTTTTGATGCACCAGTCGGCGGCAGTGCAGAAAAGCAACCTGATGGCTCATGGATTATTATTTCAGGTGGTACAACGTTAGATACTTTGGTGTTTCACCCCGGTGATGCGAACGGTAATTTCACCATGAACTTTGACATGCGCTCATCTGATAATGGTGTGCTTGCGACCAATAGTCTTGCTGTGATTCAAACCCTGTCATTTGATGTAGCTGCCGTTAATGATGCGCCAGTAAATACGTTGCCTGCTGGTATTAGTGCCGAAGAGGATATAGGCGTTATTATTTCGGGGATCAGTGTAAAAGATGTCGATGCAACGGAAGATAATGGCAATATGACAGTTAACTTATCGGTTAATCATGGTGCATTGAATGTATTGAGTACCACAGGGGTCACGGTTGATAACAACAATACATCGGATGTTATGTTAACGGGTAAATTAGATGACCTTAATGCAGCATTAGCGGCTGGAATCCATTATCAAAGCGATCCTAACTTTTACGGCGATGATACTTTAAGTATGTTAACCAACGATAACGGTAATTCAGGCTCGGGAGGGGCTAAAACAGACAGTACCCAAACCAGTATTACTGTTGCGCCCAAACCGGATGTACCGATTATTGAGCTTGATAGGCCGCAAACTTCCTCTATTCATACCGTACTTGGAACCATGCTGCCATTAATTGGCATTATGGCGTCGGTGGTTAACCCCGCACCTAATGAACTTTCAATTGTGGTGAGTGGCTTAAATGATGGCGATCTTGTTGATAGTAATGGCACAATCGTTGGCGATCTAATGGCAGCTGGCACCTATCGTGTGCCAGTTAGCCAATTAGATGATTTGTATCTCACTGGGTTATCAACGGGCAGCACCAGTTTAATTGTTGAAGCAGAATCGACCATCGACAGTAATAGTGTTTTATCAGCAACCTCTATTACACTTAATATCAATGTTGGTGAAGATACAACAACTGAGATTGATGCCAGCATTTCACCTAGTGGTAGCGGTGAATTGATTGTTGATGATGATCAAGACCGAACGCTTATCGGCAGTGATGATGATGATATATTTTATGCTGGTGGCGGTAATGATATTTTAACTGGTAATGCAGGGGATGATTTGTTCATCTGGGAGCTGGATAATATTGATGGCAGTATCGATGTCATCACCGACTTTGCATTAGGTGAAGATAAAATAGACTTAACGGATGTACTGGATGATAGTGCTGGTGATGGGTTAAAACTCGACGATTTATTAGCAGGTATTAGTGCTGATGCTTCAAGTGGCAAACTAGAATTGATGATCACCGCATCTAACAGCAATACGCAAACCATCACCTTAGATAATATTCAAGCTGCCGATCTTGGTTTAGCGAGCTCAGCATCAAGTACTCAATTGGTGACGGAATTGTTTAACCAATCAGGGTTTACCACAAGCTAAAAGATAATCCCGTTTTCTTATTTTAAAAAAGAAAAAGACCACTATAACGAGTGATCCTTTTTGAAATTCAATAACAAATAGACGTTTTATGCTTTATTGCTGTGAAAATGAAAACGCTTATGAAAATATTCTTTTAGGTGTTCTTCCATTTCATGTACTTTTGCATCAATCGCATCACACAAGACTTTATCGTTATTCATGGCATTAATACGATCAGTTACCATTGCTTCAATCGCTTCTTTTTGCGCATCTGTTAGTTCTACTGGGTTTGCATTTGTCATTATTTTTTATCCTAGTTATAGCTCGATAGAGCGATAGCAGAAGGGCTAAGTTGCCAAATTTTATTCATAATAGCGATATTGGCCTGGGGTTGGAATAACTGTAATCAGAAATTGCTTATCTGTACATTTCGATTAGTTATGATTTCAATATCCTCTCAATCCATTGTGTGATTTAACTCTCACTATTGGACTTTATTGAAAGCTTGCGCGTAAAATAGCCGTCCTCACATTTAATGCGGTTATACAAGGTACAATTGTTGATGAGCAATGTTGCGAAAACTAAGAATTTTGAGTTATTGGCACCCGGTGGCGATATCGAATCTATTAAAGCTGCCATTGCTGCTGGCGCTGATGCAATTTATTGTGGTTTAGATAGCTTCAACGCTCGAAATCGAGCCACTAACCTTACCTTTGATGTATTAAGTGGCATTATTCGTTTAGCACATCAGAACAATTGTAAGATTTTTCTTACCTTAAATATCGTCGTATTAGATAGTGAAATTCCTGCGGTTATTCGCTTATTGAATAAGTTGGTGAACACCAAAGTTGATGGTGTGATTTTGCAAGATTTAGGCTTGTTCCACATCATTAAAGAATATTTTCCAACTTTAGATGTCCATGCTTCAACTCAAATCAATACCCATAACGACGGTCAAATTCTGTTTTTAAAACAGCTTCAAGCAAGCCGTGTTAACTTATCTCGTGAATTGAACATTCGTGAAATTAAGCATCTGGCTCAATTTGGACATCAACATGATGTCCTTATGGAGGTGTTTGTTCATGGTTCTTACTGTATCGGTTTCTCTGGTTTGTGTTACATCAGCTCAGTGAAAAATGGTAACTCGGGTAACCGTGGGCGTTGTAGTCAACCATGCCGTGATCAATACCAAACCACTGCCGCTGGTAAAGATTTCCCATTAAATATGAAAGATAACTCAGCTTTTTCGAATATGGTTGAGCTGGCTGATGCTGGGGTATATTCACTGAAAGTGGAAGGGCGAATTAAAAAATCACACTACGTGTATACCGTGGTCGATCAATGGCGTCAGCAAATCGATCGTTACTGTGAGCAAAAGCCGTTACTAACTGATACAACGTCACTGTTTACGGTCTTTAACCGCGATTTTTCTGACTCGTATCTCCAAGGTGATATCAATAAGAGCATGTTTATTGATAACCCTCGTGATAACTCTGTGAGTCATTTTACTCAGGTCTATCAAGCAACCACAATTGATGCAGTAAATGGCGTAAAACAGAAATTGTACGATGACAAAACAGCGATTATTAATACCGTTGAAGATGTCACGAAAGCCATGGATGTTAGCTCGCTACCCATGACCATGATTTTTAGCGGTAAAGAAGGTCAATGTTTAACGGTAATAGTGACAACGCCTGATCAAACGATAGAGTTACAATCAGAGTCAGCACTTATTGGTGCACAAAAACACGTATTAACTCATGAGTTATTAGAAAAACGTTTTCAAAGTTTGGCTAATGAAGGTGAGTATCAGATCACCCATGTTGATATTTCAGGATTAGCCGAAAATACGTCAGTTCCTTTTACGGAATTAGCACAATTAAAAGAACAAATTGGTTATCAGTTAAATGGTGAAAAAGCGCTAGTAGCGCCGATTGATACGCCAAAACCACGTAATAGTATCAATCACCGTAAACCAACAGGGATCACGCCAGAGCTGGCGATATTGATTTCTGATCCAAGTGATGTGGTATTAAATCAAGATAATAATGCCGTTCTGTATTACACCATTCCTGAAGGTTTAGCGATGGAATTGGAAAAAACGGTAGCATTATTTGAAGCACATCCTCATCTTGTGCCATGGTTCCCAGCAATTTTAATTGGTGAAAATTACCAAGCTGCAATTGAATTTATTGAGCGTGTGAAACCTAATTGTATTGTGGCAAATAACAGTGGTATTGCGCATGTGGCTTATCAGCAAGAGATTGATTGGATTGCAGGGCCTTACTTGAACTTAACTAACTCATTTAGCCTACAGTGCATTGCTGATGAATTTAATGCGAAGGGGGCATTCGTTTCTAACGAGATCAATCGTAAGCAAATTAACCCAATGGTATGCCCTGAAAACTTTGAATTACATTACAGTATTTATCATCCATTAATGATGTTAATGAGCCGCCAGTGTTTATTCCATCAAACCGTAGGTTGTAAGAAAAAGCATTTTGATAATAAGTGCCTACGTAAGTGTGATAAGTCAGCGTCTATCTTGAGTTTAAAAGACGCCTCGTTTGTATTGGATAAACAAAGAGGCGCGCATAACGCGCTATATAGCCAGCAAAACTATATGAATTTACAGGCGGTTACAGATTTCCCTGATAAGTTTACTCGCTTTATGATCGATCTCCGTGATATTAAAACGGAAACGGAAGTAAATGCTGATAAAGCAATGTTAGTCTCTTTGTTTAATGCGTATATTCATGGTGATATCAATGTGAGAGCAACATTAGAGCAAACCATTATTGGCACTATTTCTCAGCAATATAAAAAAGGTCTGTGATTCAGATAAATAGGATATTTCATGGTAGATGTAAAAATTGTTGCTTTTGATGATGCGAATAAAGAGAGTATTCGCTTAGTACGTGAGCAGGTGTTTATTAAAGAGCAACAAATTGATCCTGAAATTGAGTTTGATGGCTTAGATACACAAGCGGTACATGTACTTGTGGTCGATGGTGAACAGCCATTAGGCACGGGGCGCATTCTTGCCGATGGTCATATCGGTCGTATTGCTATCATGAAGGCTGCACGTGGGCAAGGCTTGGGTGTCAAAGTCGTCCAAGCTTTAGTGAACTATGCTAAACAGCAAGGTTATCCCCGAGTAGACTTAGGCGCGCAAACCCATGCTGTCGATTTTTACCGTAAACTGGGTTTCACTCCATACGGTGATGAATTTATGGAAGCCAATATTCCTCATCAGGCAATGGAGCAGAGGTTAAACAATAACTAACGCTACAATGTTTTGTTTAAGAAAATAAAAACGACCTTAATTTAAGGTCGTTTTTGTATTAATATATTTATTCCGCTGATTGTACTTTGAAGTCATCAAATTGAACTAGACCGTAGTCTTTACAGTATGTTCTGATTTGGTCTCCTTGCGTCATCCACGACCCACCTTGGCGAACAACAATACAATCTTCAATTACTGTATTCTCCATTTTTACCGACACTTTATCAATAACAGATAAAGTATCGTATTCTGTTGCTTGTGTTACTTGCCCTATTGCTTCTTGATCTGTACTTTCTAAAATAGTGCTTGTGTATATATCAGCACGACTCATATCGATTCCCATTTTTGCTAATGGATATCCTGACGATGTCGAAAATACATTTTTAGAAACTACTTTAAATTCACTTGTAGTTCCGTTTTCATATGAATAGCTAATTGTGGTTTTTTTATTTGCTAACGGTGTAGTTGTTCGATCTGTCCACTCTGTAAGCCACATTATTTTGCTATTAACAAGTAACTCTTCTTTTGATTGTCGTCCTGTTTCATCGTAATAAAACTTGTAAGTACGTGTATATCCATTTTCTAAATTTGGAGCTACTAGAGTTACAACACGATTTGGTGTGGCGTTAGTATAATCATCAATGTTAATAAGATCGCTCTGATCTTGGATTAGGTTACCTTTATCATCGATAACCGTTTTACCATTAATTTTAATCTCGCCATGAACATCGAGCGAAGCTGCCGAAGCGGCAGTTGATAATCCTGTCAGCAGGGCAATTGCAGAAAGAGAAAAAAGTTTAGTCATTATTAATATCCTTATTTGATGATTAAGTTGCCTTTAATCGTTAAATCCTTATTTAAAACATATGTCTCACCATCGGCAATATCTAGTGTGATAGTTTGATCTGTTTTGATCTCATTGTTTTCAGCTATGTATTCGTCAAAGCTATTAACAGAAGTGAGTGTTTTATCTTTCTCAACTGAAGGTTCGGTTGTTGTCGAGTCAGAACTTGAACCGTTACAACCTACGAGCAACAAAGTCGATAAGATGAGAGCGTATTTATCACGCTTACTGAACATGGCGTACCCTTATTAACTTAATGGTCTAGATAAGATAAATATTAAAGAGTACAAGTAAATATGCGCTATTTACACATTGTTAACTATGTCGTAACTTTTAATTTTCATTATTTATAAATTCGACACGTACAAAAAAACATACTGTAAATAATTGTTATTTTTCATTTATTGATGGAGTGCTGAATGTAAATAACTGTAAAGCAACATAGCTCTGACTTACCCTCACAAATATCCTTGTTAATATATAATTCTTTATAGGTATGTTTAGAGGTGCTGGCAATTAAGATAAGCGCCTTGCTTATATTGTTTAATTTCCAGATAAGTAGATGATAATGAAACATAAATACATTCCAGTCATAGTCTTCGCTGCTGTAAGTATTATGCTTATGGGTTGTAACCAAGAGATCCTGTCCGACTCTTCTCCTCATAAACAGCATTCATCGAAGGTCGTTCAAGTAGAGACCCAGCCCGTAACAGCTCGCACGTTGACGGAGCAGGTCATGGGCTATGGGGTAGTGAAAAGCCATAATTCGGTTGCGCTAAAAAGTTTAGAGACGAGTCAAATAACCGCTATCTACTTCAAGGCTGGGGAAGCAGTTAAGAAAGGCCAGCTATTAGTGCAGTTTGATCCTTCGTCGGCTAAAGCAAAAGTTGCACGAGATCAGGCACAACTTAACGCCACTAAACAAACATGGCTACGACAAAAAGAGTTAGTGAACAAAGGTGTCGTTGCGCGAAGTACTTATGATGACAGCGAAAGTGATTATAAACAGGCCTTAGCGCAACTAGAGCAAGATGAATCTCAACTTACAGAGTTGGCAATCAAAGCGCCATTTGATGGTGTGATCAGTCAAACTGATTTTCATGTTGGCGACGTGGTAACTGTGGGTAATACCCTTGCAACCTTGTACACCCCAGATCAATTGTCGATTGAATATCAACTGCCAGCAGCACAAAAACAAGATTACCGTCTTGATCAAACCGTGACGGTTTATTCAGAGCTTACACCTTCTAAATATGCTCACGGCACGGTAAGTTACGTGTCGCCTAATATTGCAATGGGCCTTGTGACTTTAAAAGCGCAGTTACCAGACGCGAAACAGTTTTCACCAGGGCAAAACGTGAAAGTTGTTCAGCAAACACGACAATTACTTCAGCAAGTTACGATTCCCACCTCATCACTTATCACCAATATTCAAGGCGCACAGGTATTTATTGTTGTGAACAATAAAGCCAGATTACGCGATGTTAAAGTCGGTCAGTACTACGACGGTTATGTACAGATTCTGTCTGGGTTAGAGGTAGGAGATCAATTAGTGATTAATGGACAAAACTACCTACGAACTGACCAAAAAGTGGAAGTGACGTCCGCGCAACAGACAACGACACAATCATCATTACAGTCAGTAACAGCAGGTAAAAAATGAAATTAACGGAGCTGTGTTTACGCCGTCCGGTGTTATGTACTGTATTGTGGTTGATCCCTGTATTCATTGGTCTGATTTTTTGTCAAAAGTTGCCTTGGCGCTATACCCCACAAATTAGCCAATCCAAAATTCAAGTGACCGTCCATGATAGTGCGTTAGCGGCACAAAATATGATGACTGAAGTGTTGATCCCGATTCAAAATGCTATTGCTGGTACAGAGGGAATCAGCCATTTATCAGCGACTGCACGTCAAGGGCGAGGCAATATCATTATCGATGTCGCATCGAGTGTTGATGACAATGAAATCGATACCTTAGTCAGTGAAATTCATAATGATATTGGTAATATTGAAAACAAGTTACCTGATGATATTTCGCCGAAAGTGACCAAATCAGACGATCAGGGAATGCCTGCGATGTTGATTGGTTTAACACCGGGCCCTCATCAAGCGGAATATGAATTTCATCAGTATGGTATTGATACGCTATTACCTCAATTAGAACAGTTACCAGCTGCTGGCGCGGTAAGTGTTGCGCCAAGTTCAAGTCAATCTGTGTTGATCACCTTAAATCCAGATAAAGTGTATTACTACGGTTTGACGCTGAATAATGTGATTAACAAAATCACTGACGTAAACAGCATCACAGCGATCAGTGGTAAAACATCCGGTACAGAAAGCCAGTATCAATTGGTCTCAACAGGGGAGATTTCAAGTCTTGATGATATAAAAAAGACCATTATTGCGACTTATCAGCAGCAACCTATTCGATTAGATCAAGTGGCAGATATCACGATTGGTACACCAAGCAGCCAACGTGAAGTGAAACCGCTGGTGGATTTCTCGAAGAAAAATGCCATGCTGTTTGTGTTAAATCCTCAGTACACCGCAACTGCAAACCCACTGGTACTCTCTGAACAAGTTCACGGCTTGTTAGATTCAATGACCTTACCAAGCGGCATGCAAGCGAAAGTCTTGCTGGATAAATCGACCTTTATTATTACCGCACTAGAAGATGTGTATATTGCGATCGGTCTAGCGGTAATACTGGTTGCGGGTGTTATCTGGTTATTCCTTGGTAATTTGCGTATTGCCTTGATTCCAATTGTGACTATTCCTGTCTGTTTATCCTGTTCGTTCATCATTCTTAAATTGGCAGGTTTTAGCATTAACTCTTTGACACTCCTTGCGATGCTATTGGCGGTAGGGCTGGTGGTGGACGACGCTATCGTAGTGGTCGAAAATGTCCACCGTCAATTACGTTTCCATGATTCCGTATTTAAGGCAACAGCCATTGCTTGTCGCCAAATCGGTTTCGCTATTATTGCAACAACCTTAACCCTAGCTGCGGTTTATATACCGGTAGGTTTAGTCGATGGGATTACTGGACAATTGTTCCAGCAGTTCGCTTTTACTTTAGCGGGAACGGTGATTATTTCTGGTATTGTAGCGCTGACATTATCACCCATGATGTGCAGCAAAATGATGAATCATAAACCTGCAGGGCGTTTTGAAAATGGAGTGAATAAACAATTAGATCGCTTATCTAATGCTTATCATCGAATGTTATCAGTCACCATTGATTGGCGAAAAACGACCTTATTAGTGATGGTCGTTGTTTTGGCTAGTAGCTATTGGCTATTTACCCAAACGCCATCAGAAATGCTACCAGATGAGGATTCAGGGCAAATATTTTTATTTCAGCCCTTGGTGGGAAGTAGCGACGACACCAGTCAGCAAAAAATGATCGATAACATGAATACGCAGCTTAAGCATATTCCTGATATTGCGCATGTTGCGATTCTTGCTAGTACTGATTTTATTCGTGGTTTTGTGACCTTAAAACCGTGGCAAGAACGTGATTTATCAGCACAGAAAATCAGTGAAATGATCAATGCGCGATTAAAAGCGGGTGGCAACCGTGTTTATACCGGCGTTATTCCTGCAATTGAAACAGGTGGTGGTCGTCGTGGTAACAGTGGCGGTATCGATATCAATGTCAGTAGTAGTGTTGATGAGCAAGTGCTGGCAAAAGAGCTGACCGAAGTGACTTATAAAATCCAACAGTCACCGTTATTTTCTAATGCGCGTAGTAATCTTAAATTCGATCAGAACCAATTTAAGATTAATATTAATCGCGTATTAGCTTCACAATATGATGTGCCGCTCCGCAATATTCAGCAAATCCTCAAGTTGGCAATGAGTGGTAAGAGTTTCAGTAATGATATGAGCTATCAAGGAACCAATTATCCGCTGCATGTACAGTTGGAATCCTTGTTTACTCTGACGCCTGATTCATTAAAACAGCTGATGATTGCTAACAAGAAAGGGCAATTAGTGCCGATGTCTGCGTTGATTAGTATAGAGAATGAAGTAGGGCCGCGCTCACTTGAGCAATATGACAGGGCGACCTCTGCCTCACTGGCTATTCGATTGGCTGATGGTGTCAGCATGGGTGAGGGCATTGCTGCCTTAAACCGTATGCTGCCAGATATTTTACCCACGAATGCTAATTACACTTATGTGGACGAAGCCAAACAGTACCTTGATGCAAACCAACAAATGCTGTTTGTATTTATCGCTGCATTAATCTTTATCTATATGGTATTGAGTGCGCAATTTGAGAGTGTCGTCGATGCGTTAGTGGTCATGCTATCACTCCCCATTACATTATCAGTGGCGCTATGGGCGTTGTATTTTAGTGATTTCACCTTAAATGTGTATTCACAAATAGGCTTAGTGACACTGATAGGTTTGATTTGTAAGCACGGTATCTTAATCACTGAGTTTGCTAATGAATTACAAGCCGAAGGGTTAGCACCGCGAGAAGCGATCCTCAAAGCGACCAAAACCCGTTTGCGTCCAATATTAATGACTTCACTGACAATGATATTAGGCTCGTTACCATTATTGTGGGAATCAGGGCCGGGAGCTAATGCGATGGGCTCACTGGGGATCATTATTATCGCTGGTATGGCACTAGGTATTGTTGATCCATTATTTGTCGTACCAAGTGTGTATTTGATGGTGCAAAAATTAAAGCGCAAAAAGAACATTAGCGCTCACGAATCTTAACGCATCAGTGGTGCGTTAGAGATAAAGAAAAACGCAGCCAAGTTGGCTGCGTTTTGTTTTTATTATCTTGTCACCGAAAATATTTCAGCGTTTAAAGTGAATGGGTTCAATCACTCTTTTTTTGCATTCTCTTTTAAGAAATCAAGTACAAGCTTACGGTCTTTATCGTTTAGACCTGCGCGTGGGAACATACTTGTTGTAATACCTTTCCACTGCTTGTAAGTGAAGTCACTTGGGTGTGGTGCTGCGTGACATAGAGTACAGCTACCGTAGAACAGTTTCTCACCCGGTGATTGCTGTGGACCTTGCTCTGCTGCAACGGCTTTTAAGCGCTTACCTAACTGTAGTGACCAAATATCCACTTGGAATTTAGACTTAACAATTTGCGGTGGCTCATACGCTTTGTTTGGTGTTAGTACATCAGTACATTTCTTGAAGTAAGCCAAACAGGTATTAGCACTGGTTGCCTGTGCTAAACCACTACTTGTTTTACTGCTGGTTAGCATGTTGATAGAGCCGGAGTTACAACGGCCTTTCTCATCAAGCTGTAGCCATGCACCTTCGTGAATGTAAATAACACCTGGCATTGCTTCATCAGTAATGCGTGCACCCGCAAGTAGCGCACCACGGTCGTTGTACACTTCAATCACATCGCCATCTTTCACGCCACGTGCTGCCGCATCATCTTTGTTGATAAGCACAATCTGACGACCATCAACAGACTCGTAGCTATTCACATCAGCGTTAGCCATTTGTGAGTGTAGACGCATCCATGGGTGTGGGCTTAGTACGTGAACCTGATCTTTCTTCGCATTACCTAGCCATTCAAATGGGGGCATCCATTGTGGCATGGGTGGACACTCAAAGGCTTTAAACTTCGCAAGTGTTTCACTGTAAAGTTCGATCTTACCACTTGGCGTATGAAGTGGGTTTTTCTCAGGATCGGCGTAGAAATCACCATGACGAACAAAGCTGTTAGCATCAGCAGGTGTTGATAGGTGAGTAATGCCGTTTTGCCAGAATGTTTTGAAGTCATCTGTCGCATCAGAAGCTTCGTAAGAGGCTCTAATGTGTTGGTACATGGTTTTACCGTCAGTAAACTCTTTATGTACGTTAAACATGAAGGCAAGACGAGAGAAGATTTCGTAATCGTCTAGGCTTTCACCTACAGGCTCAACCACTTTACGCATTGCATAAATTTTGTTGTTGCTGTAAGTACCACCAGAAGTGATGTCGTCACGCTCAAGTGTTGTTGTTGTTGGGAGCACGATATCTGAGTATTTCGCCGTTGCACACCACCAAGGGTCTTGACAGATAATGGTGTCAATATTCTCGTTAAGCGCTTGGATTAACTCATTAGTATCTTGCTGGTGCGAAAGAAGGTTGTTACCTGCGTTATAGATCAATTTCGCTTTTGGTAACGTTAGGTTCGCGCCATCACGGGTGTAGGCTTTACCTGGGTTTTTCAACATATCTGAAATCATAACAACCGGACATGTTTTAGTGATTGGGTTACGACCTTGAGATAGACCGATAGGCATACGCTTACCAGACGTTGGCATACCACCGTTACCATAGTGCCAGCTAAAGCCTGTCCCTTCACCCGGCTTACCAATCTTACCTGCAATCGCAGCAAAGTTGATGATAGACCAGTGGATCATTTCACCGTGATCAGCACGTTGTAGTGCCCAACCCGCTGCGATTTGAGTACGTTTAGTTACACAAAGCTCTGCAATTTCAACGATTTTAGCGGCAGGAAGACCAGTGATCTTTTCTGCCCACTCTGGTGTTTTCTCAACACCGTCTTCTTTACCCATTAGGTAATCAAGGTATTTATCAAAACCTACAGTGTACTTATCTAAATAAGCTTGATCGTTCTTACCTGTTTTACATAGGTGGTAAGACATCGCAGTAAATAGCGCCGTATCCGTATTAGGACGGATATTGATCATTTCACTGTCAAGAGCTTTGTCCGTTTGGGTTTTCTGAGGGTTAATAGAGATAAACTTAATGCCTTTCTCTTTAAACGCTTCCCAGTGCTTTTGCATTGAGTGGTCTGCAACACGGAATTCAACACGGTTTGTTTTCCAAGGATCACAACCAATGAATAGAACAGCTTCTGTATTATCTTCTATGATTTTCCACGCGGTTTGTGGTGAGTACACTTCCATATCACCAATAACGTGAGGAAGAATAACTTCAGATGCACCAGCTGAGTAGTCACCCGCACAGATACTTTGACCGCCAATAAGGTTAAAGAAACGACCTTGTAGGGTTTGTGGACGGTTAAGGCCACTGTGAGACCAACCACCGTAAGAAGAACTGAATACCGCTTCATTACCGTGATTTTCGATTGTACGCGCAATACAGAAAGCCGCTAGGGCAATTGCCGTGTCCCAATCAACACGAACAAACGGTTCTTTACCACGTAAATGCGGATTGTGATTGCCTAATGGATCTTCAAGCAGAGACTTACGCACCATAGGGTATTTAATACGTGTGTCAGAATAAGTACGGCTTAACACACCTTTAGTCAACATTTCTGTTGGGAATGGGTCAACGTCGTTCAGTGGTTGAACGCCAATTAACTTACCTTCTTTAACAACCGCTTTAAAAGGACCATAGTGAGATGCAGATGGAATAACTTGCGTGTCAGCCGCAAATACCTTGCCTGCAGGAAAAAGTGTGAGTCCGTTGGCAGCAATTGCGGTTGCTACCGAACCTTTTAAAAAGTTTCGACGTGATAGGGTCATGATTATATTCCGAAGACAGTCCGAGTTATAAAAAATTAAGGCAAAATATGCGCCCAATATTTATTCGGTATTGATGCCTATTTTTTTAATAATTCTTGATAGGCTACACGGAAATGAGAAATATATTATAGGGCCAAATGGAAAGTAAGTTTTCAAAAAAGATCACCTAAGTTTAATATGTTTAATGGTCGATATAAATCCTAGAATATTTAGCGCATTAAGCAAAGGTTAATTGAAAATCATTATCAATAGCGACCTTGTTAAGATGGTATAATAATAATTGTGACAAGCATTAACCTGACAATTAGTTGATTATTAATAGATAAATGTGATTTTGTTTCAATAATTCTTGATTGTGTTACAAATAGTAAAAGACTATTGACAGATAAAAAACATTTAGATCTCTAAATAATTTAGGTTAATAATCAATCACAAAATCAACGTAATGAATTATATTAATAAAAATTTATTTTTTATTAATAACTCGCATTGCCGTATTCATATTCGACTGCTATTTTTGTACGTAACATTTTCTTTTAACGTCATTTTGACGTTTAATTCATTTTGGAACATCAATGAAGAAGCTCTGGCACTTTCTTATAAAGCCAAGCAGTCGCTATTCCGTTTTAGCAATTGCTGTTGTTTGTGTATTAATTACACTTGCAGGCGTATTTACTTTCCACAAATCGATTGAATTCACTTCTACTAACGAGTTTTGTACTGCTTGTCACTCGATGAAGGAAAACTACAACGAATATAAAACAAGCATTCACTTCAAGAACGCTTATGGTGTTCGTGCACAGTGTCGTGATTGTCATATTCCTGAAAATAACCCAATTGCTTTCATGAAGGCGAAATTGGGCGGTATTGGTGATATCTATAGTGAGTTCATTAGTAAAGATATCGATACACCGAAGAAATTCGAAGAAAATCGTCTACGCATGGCACAGAATGTTTGGAAGATGATGAAAGAGACCAATTCAGCGACGTGTAAGAGCTGTCACTCTTACTCTGCGATGGATCATGCTAAGCAATCACCAGCAGCAGCGGCTGCAATGACAGGCGCTGCAGCGAAAGATATGAACTGTATCGAGTGTCACAAAGGTATTGCTCACCAGCTGCCACATATCAACAACGATTTCCAAGCAACGTTTAAGCAATTAAGCATTAATGCAGCGAAAGCGCCTGAAGCGACAGCACTTTACTCTCTAACATCTAAGCAGTTGTTTGTGAAAGATGCAGCTTCTGATGATGCACAAGGTCAATTGTACCCAGCATCAGAAGTAAAAGTTGTTGGCCAAAGCGGTGACATGCTAAAAGTTGAACTAACCGGTTGGGAAATCAAAGGTTCAACAACTGGTATGTTAGTTCAAGATATGGCGAAACAAATCCAAACTGCGTCTATTGATCCTGAACTACAAAAAACACAGAAAGTGTTGAACACACAAACAGCGACTGATGGTCAAGTATGGCAGCAAGTACAAGTTGAAGCGTGGATGACACAACGTGATATGCTTGCAAGCATCAAGCCTATTTGGGGTTACGGTAAAGAAATCCTAGATGCAAGCTGTAACCAGTGTCACGCAACGCCAGAGCCAAAACACCTAACTGCAAACGCATGGGTTGATGGCCTAAAAGCAATGCAACAGTACTACACACTTGATAAGAACGAAGAGCGTGTATTACTTAAATATCTACAAGCTCACGCTAAAGATGCACCAGCAGAATCAGCGGCTGAGCAAGCAACTGAGTAAGATCACTTGCTAAAAAATAGATAGCTTGCGGTAACGCAACACCGAAAGGGAACCTGAGAAATCAGGTTCCCTTTTTTAATATATTGATTATTTTCTCTGTTGACCTTGTCTCTTGAGACAATACTTTTATTTTTAGTGTTAAGCCTTTTGTTTCCTCAACAACACTAAATTGAATTTAGTGCCTATAGGGCTTCTTATTAAGCATGTGTACAAACGTTAACGCTGGCTTGAGAGTTGAATAAATAGTAAACATTAAAAAAGGACTGAATGTTTCCACTCAGTCCTTTTTGTGTTTTTCACAATATTAAATACTACGCAGGCACTTCTTGTTTTTTCTCTTTAGGTGCTAGCTGCTCCGCCAGTTTGTGCATTTCAGGGAGCATACGGTGGATCAAGTGAAGTTGCTGTAACACCATACGTACAGAGGTGCAGTCTTCATCACGCCATTGTCCTAAACGCTGATCCAAATCGAGATCTAATGCGGGTGCCTTTTGACATGTGTTACCTGTCAGTTGTGCCGCTAAACATTCTAAGTGAGCATGAATAATACGGTGCGCTTCAGACACTAACTGATGGGTTTTATCGTCATCGAGCTGTGTTCGGTGTGCACCTAATGCCGAGATATAACTGAGCATGGCATGGTTTAAGGTTAAGAATCGGAAACTTTCATTAGCATCAATTTGGTAACGCTCAGGCTCTGCTAACATATTACTGATCGCCGTATTTAAATGGGCATCAGTATTGTGAGCGTCACGACGGGCAATACGGTAGCTTAAACTGTCTTTTTTACCGATTCGGTACTGACCAATAATTTGTGCTAAGTAATCTTTATTGGCATTGATAGCGCCTGACATCGATTTGTGTAATCGCTTAGATTCCCAATCTGGCAAAATAAAGGTAACGGCTAAAACGGCTAATAAACAGCCAATTAAGGTATCGCCTAAACGCGGCAGAATAACAGCATACCCTTCACCTAATTGGTTAAAACAGAATAAGACGAGTAAGGTAATAAATGCCGTTGCCCAGCCGTATTTCACCATTCTAAAGGCAAAGAAAAGCACGCCTGCAGCAACCATCAATACCAGTTGACCTTCTTGTCCTGGGAATAAATAAAGCAGCGGAATACCTGCGAAGATACCTGCCAAAGTGCCAATAACACGTTGGCGTAGTTTTTGGCGAGTCGCACTGTAGTTTGGCTGACAGACAAAAAGGGTGGTCAGTAATATCCAATAACCCCGTTGCAGATCGAGTGCTTGAATACAGCCGTAGCCCACTGTTAAGGCTATGGCCATACGTATCGCATGACGAAAAAGTATGGAGTCGGTATTGAACTGGGCGCTGATACGTTTACCTAATTCTTTAAAGCCATGCGCTTCGTTATCTGATAACTGAATTTCGTCACTGTCTTCGTTATAGCTTGCATCAGGGTTATTGATGTTCATTAACTGACGTTCAACCGTGGCGAGGTTGTTGAATAGGAAATCGAGTTGGATTAACAACATGTTCCATTCTGGTTTATTTTGGCTATGAAGGTACTGTAATGAATCTTGCAGTTCATTTAAGGCTTTCATGCTTTTTTCATCGTGGGTGTACGATTTCCCCATTGCTAATGCAGTTGAAATATCACGGCAAGCAACGGCTTGAGAACGTAATAAACGTTGGAAACGAAATAGCACATCACTACGGTTAAAGTTGGCTGCTAAATCTTGGTAACGATAATGCGAAGAACTGGCACGTTCATGAATATCTTGTGCCATAAAATAAATCGTTAAGAATCTATCGCCTGTCGTGTTGGGTTGTCCGCGTCTTGCTCGATGTAACAGGGTGGCTTTTGCTGAATTTAGCGCGTTAACGACTCGTGCGTTTTGGCTTGCAGCTTTTAATCGAAGAGGTTGCGGCACTAAGTCGGCAACAGGTTCAAAGAGTTGGCTTTTATGATCTAAATAATCGGCAAACTCGCTAAACACATTAGCAAGGCTGCGTTGTACGGGTTGGTTAGGCCAAAGGATGTGCCATGCTAAGGATAAACAGCCATACCAAAATGCACCGCCTAGTAACAACATCGGCTGGGACCATAAATCGACACTATGATCAGCACCTAGCATGGTGTAAACCGCCAGCAATAATGAAGCAAATGCAATACTTGCGTAGCGTGATCCCATTGCACCTAACATGATGAAACAAAATGTTGACGTGAACAGTCCTAATGCAAAAAAGAGAGGATAAGGGAATAGGACTTCAATCGAAACAGATGCAATTAAAAAACAAAGTAAAGTGAGCGAAAGCGCTTTAATTCTACCGAGAAAATTGTCATCAGTTTCAGCTAGCGCAGCAGCAATAACCCCTAGTACTAACGGTGTCACCTCGCTATTTGAATTGTAATACCAGCAAGGGAGTACGACGCCAACTAACGCAATGAGAACACGAATTGAGTAGTTTATTCTATCGTTCACCCAGTAACGGCGAAAATTTAGATGTAACTTGTTAGTTTGCATATAGATATTAACAATCTTCTGATAAATAATTACAGCGAACGGCTAGAATAACCTTGCCGTAAATTTGATCCAATGGAAGTTCTATAAAGACTTAAATTATTGGGTTATGTAGCTTAGAAATCGGCTTAACGATAACAGAATTTGGTGATAGATACTGCATCGATATCTCATGAAAGAACGTTCGTTTGATAAAAACGAGCAAGTTTTGTTCATTGGTTGAACTTTACTATTGAAGCTGAATCCAAAAATACATTTGTTTGTTCTGCTAGTGGAATTAATAAGTAAATAAATCTTAGAACGCTATGGCATAACAGGAGTTATTGGTACTCTATAGCGATATAAACCCAAGAAACTTGGGTAGACATCCGATCATAGGGTGATTGGACCTTTTCTATTTTAGCTGCACGTTTTTTTACGCGGCTATGTTCAATATTACGCCCATATAAGAATATGGAAAAGTTGGTGAGATAATGCAATTAAGTGCCAGTTGGTTAGCACAATGGTTAGTGCAGGGTGATTATTACAGTATCGCTTTAGATGACAATGCATTGGTTTTAGATAGCCAAGTTGGCTCAGAAGTGATCTCGTTTGACGATTGGGATGGCTCAATTGAAATACATCGTGGTGTGTTATGGGGAGCGTTAGAGCTAACCTCTTCTGATCAGCAATATTGCTGGACTATTCATGGTTTGCCTTGGAGCGAATGTAAGCCGTTTGCCGCTTTTCTTATCCGCACGTATCAAGATTGGGCAAGAAATCGCGTTGATAAATTAGACGCTGTTTTACCTGAAATCTTACAGCGTATTGGCAAATTTTCATCACAGCCGGGCTATTTACGTGGCTCTGAGCATGAATCGTTACATACTTTCCTTCATCAATCGCTTGCTGATACAGATTTAACACCAGAGTTAGCGGCATCATTCCGTCCTCGTAGCTTTGAAAAAATTTCGCCTTGGCTAGAAGAACATCAAGATTGGGTTGAAGAACACAATAAGACTTGGATTAAGCAGCAATCTGAAAAATGGGGATCATGGTTTGATAGTTTTGAGCGTTCACCATTAAATGACTCTCAACGAGAAGCGGCGTTAATCAACCAAGATCATAACTTAGTACTTGCCGGTGCAGGTACGGGTAAAACCAGTGTTTTGGTGGCTCGTGCAGGCTACTTAATTGCGAGTCAGCAAGCCGTACCTGAAGATATTTTGATGCTGGCATTTGGCCGAAAAGCGGCAGAAGAAATGTCGGAGCGTATGGGGGAGAAAGTCAGCGATCGCGTGAAAGTTGCTACCTTCCATAGCTTAGGTTCGCAAATCATCGCAGAAGTAGAAAAAGAAAAGCCTAATGTAGCAGGTGTCGCTATTGATGCACGTGTTCGTTCAGCATGGATTGCCCGTATGTTGATTGAACAATGGAATAAATCAGCGTCAGCGAGCAAATGGCAACGTCACCTTACGCAATGGCGAGTTCCGGGTTTTAGCAAAGAAAACACGATGGAACAGCAGGCTGAAAATGAGCAATTGCAAGCTTGGGTTTGGCGCCATATTGAATTATTAGGTCAATCGACATTGTCGAAAGAAGCGCTAATAGAAGAAATTCAAAATAACAATAACCCAGCGATGCGCCCGCGCATGAAGAGCGAATTAGAGTTATTGTGGCCTTGCTATCAAGCTTATCAGCAGTACTTAAAATCAAAGAAACAAATCGACTTTAACAGTATGATTGATGTGGCAACTCAATATGTTAAAGAAGGTAAGTTTGTGTCACCTTGGCGCTTTATTATGGTGGATGAGTACCAAGATATTTCGCCACAACGTTTAGCGCTAATTGAAGCATTATGCGGCCAGAAAGTAGAAGGTAAGTCGACACCAACCTTGTTTGCCGTTGGGGATGATTGGCAGGCTATTTACCGCTTTGCGGGGGCTGATGTTAACCTAACGACTGACTTTGAAGGGCGTTTTGGTTCATCTCATATCACTGAGCTATCAACAACGTATCGCTTTAATAGCATGATTGGTGAAGTGGCAAACTTATTTATTCAACAAAACCCAAGCCAAATTAAAAAGCAGTTGACCAGCTTTACGAAACAAAATAAGAAAGCGGTTACTTTGCTTGATAGTGATTTAATGCTGCAAGATTTAACCCGTTTAGCCAAACTTTATGATAATAAAGAAACGAGCGTGATGATCTTGGGTCGTAACAATAAGCAGAAACCAGCAAAGTTTGAAGACTGGAAAGCACAGTGGCCACAACTTAACTTGAAATACATGACATGCCACGCGAGTAAAGGGCGTGAAGCTGATTATGTCTTTATAGTTGATGTTAACAAAGGTATTTTCCCGTCTCCAGATCGTGAAACAGGTTTAGCTGCTGTGATGCAACCACGTACTGAAAACTATACTGATGCTGAAGAACGCCGTTTGTTCTATGTGGCGTTAACACGTGCGCGTAAACATGTATGGGTATGTGCTGGTTCACATAATACATCTTCTTTTATCAATGAGTTAATCGAAGATAAGTACCCTGTAAATAATAAGATTAAACGCATTAAGTAATGATGTGATTGTTAAAAAACCGACCTATTAAAGGTCGGTTTTTTTATTTCTGTAAAAGTAAGTTGTGGCTTTTATCATTATTAGCCGACTTTATGGAAACTAACGATGTTGTTTGATGGAGCATTGGCATCGATGTACTCTTTGACCTGTAATTGCTGCTCATCGGTTAGGTATAACCCCAATTTAGTTCGGCGCCATAAGAAGTCTTCGACCGTTTTTACATGTTCATGTGCGATAACATAATCAATTTCTTTTTGGTACACACCATCAGCAAATTGAATGCCCATATCGTCAATACAAGCTACATCTGCCAACATCTTATAGCAGTAACTTCCAAATTGTTTTACATAACGTAGTGCTTGTTTATCACTTAGCCATGGGTAACGGCTTTGTAAGCTTTCTGCGAGTTGTTTTCGTGAACAGCTAAAATTTCCACCAGGTAGGGCTTGATTGGCTGTCCATGATTTGCCCATTTGCGGGAAGAAAGGTTCTAGGTGTTTCATCGCCGATTCTGACAGCTTTCGGTAGGTCGTCAATTTGCCACCAAAAATTGAAAGCAAAGGTGCTTGGTCGAGTTCTTGCTCAAGTTCTAGTGTGTAATCACGTGTGATTGCTTGTGGTGAATTTGATTCATCATCACACAGTGGACGAACGCCGCTAAACGTCCACACCACATCTTCTCGGTTGAGTTGATCAACAAAGTGTTGATTTACAATATCAATTAGGTAGTCGATCTCAGTCTCATCAATCGCGACATGACGAGGATCGCCTTTGTATTCCAGATCTGTGGTGCCAATGATTGAAAAGTCATCAAGGTAGGGAATAACAAAAACAATTCGGTTATCTTTGTTCTGAAGAATATAGGCTTGCTCTTCATTATGAATTTTTGGCACGACAATGTGAGAGCCTTTGATCAAACGAATGTTACGAGGCGATGGCGTTTCTAAACAGTTATCAAAAAATTGTTTAACCCAAGGTCCTGCCGCATTAACAAGCGCTTTGGTTCGTCGCTCAAAGCGCTCACCTGTACGTTGATCAACCATGGTAACGCGCCAAATATCCCCTTCTCGTACCGCACTTTCAACTTTGCAGTAGTTAGCAACCTCGCCGCCATTTTCTTCAATAGCCATAATGTTTAATAGCACTAAACGCGCGTCATCAACCCAGCAATCAGAGTACTCAAACCCCACTTTCATTTCTGGTTTAAGTAAACCAGATTGTGCCAGATTAATTTTTTTACTCGCAGGTAAGGTGGTTCGTTTGCCTAAATTATCATAAAGAAATAGACCACTGCGGATCATCCAAGCTGGGCGTAAAAAAGGACGGTGAGGAAGGCGGAATCGCATCGGCTCGGCAACATGAGGCGCTTTTTTTAAGAGCACCTCACGTTCAGCGAGTGCTTCGGAAACAAGGCGAAATTCATAATGTTCAAGGTAGCGTAGACCACCATGGATGAGCTTTGAACTTGCAGATGATGTGGCAGAGGCAAAATCATTTGCTTCGTATAAAGCAACATTTAAGCCTCGACCAGCCGCATCTGCTGCAATACCAGCACCATTAATACCGCCACCGATGACGATGATATCGAGAAGAGGGGTTGCGCTATTGTTTTTAGTGATATCCATAAAACGACCTTAAAAAATGAGCAAACGAACATAAGAGAGCATAATGTAAGCATAACTTAAGTTTCGTTTGTGATCATTTATTGTTTTCGTTTGTTGTTCGTTTTTGCTCGTTTATGTGATTTGTATAAAAAAATGCGCTTTTATATTGAATGAGTTTTGCGATTGTTAGCATGTTTTACTCATTATGGTCATGCTCTGAAACCACCTCAATTTGTAATTGATGTTCATTAATAATTGAAAGAATATTTTCAGGTGGTTGCTGATCGGTAAAGAGTGCATCCACTTGCGAAATACAGCCCAGTTTGACCATCGCATTACGTCCAAATTTAGAGTGATCCACAGCAAGAAATACTCGGCGGCTATTTTCAATAATGGCTTGCTTTACGCGCACTTCATGATAATCAAAATCAAGTAACGAGCCGTCATTATCGATACCACTTATGCCTAAGATGCCGAAATCTAAGCGAAATTGTTGGATGAAATCGAGCGTGGCTTCTCCAATGATACCGCCATCATGATCACGAACTTCACCGCCGGCGAGAATCACTTTAATTTCTGGGTTTGATAACAAAATCGTGGCAGCATTTAAGTTGTTGGTTACAACACGTAGTTGTTTGTGTTGGACACACAACGCACGTGCGACAGCTTCAGGTGTAGTGCCGATATCAATAAACAGCGATGCACCATCAGGGATATGTTTAACAAGACTTGCAGCGATTAAGTCTTTCTCGCTGAAATTAAGTGATTTACGGGTAATGTAAGAGGTATTTTCAGAGCTAAGTGGCGTCGTAGCTCCACCGTGATAGCGACGAATTTTATTAGCGTCGGCGAGTTCGTTCAGATCGCGGCGAATCGTTTGAGGGCTGACGTTAAAACGTTCGACTAACTCTTCTGTACTGACATAGCCTTGTTTTTTCACCAACTCTATAATTTCTTGGTGTCTTGGTATTTGTTTCACTAAAAATTTCCCTGTCTTACTTGGCATTGCCAGATATACATTTAAATATAATGTTATCTATTGTGCTTTAATTTTCCTTTCCATAGAAGTGATTCAATTCTCTTATCTGTATTCAAATAAAAAAGAGCGTTACAAAGAACGCTCTTTTTCTCTTTTATTCGTTTTATGAATAATTAATCTTCGCAATCATGCATTTCTGCCCATGTTTGCGCGCATTTAACTGCGCGTTTCCAACCTTTATAGCGTCGCTCACGCTTATCATCACAAGCGTGGGGACTGAAAGTGCGGTTAATTACGGCTTTATCTTTAAGCTCATCAATATTACTCCAGAATCCGACAGCTAAGCCTGCAAGATAAGCGGCACCTAATGCAGTGACTTCGGTGACTTCTGGGCGCTGAACTTCGGTATCTAATACATCAGACTGGAATTGCATTAGGAAGTTATTGGCTACGGCGCCACCGTCAACTTTCAATGTGGCAAGCTGAATACCTGAATCCGCTTTCATGGCGTCAATAACATCACGGGTTTGATAAGCAATACTTTCAAGCGTCGCACGAATAATATGGTTTGAGTTCACACCTCGGGTTAAGCCAACAATTGTGCCGCGTGCGTAAGCATCCCAATATGGCGCACCTAACCCCGTAAAGGCCGGTACGACATAAACACCGTTTGAAGTATCAACCTTAGTGGCAAAGTACTCGGAGTCTTTGGCATCAGCTAATAGTTTCATTTCATCACGTAGCCATTGAATGGATGCGCCCCCCATAAATACAGCACCTTCAAGTGCGTAGGATGCTTCACCTGATGGGCCACAGGCTAATGTAGTGAGTAGACCATGAGTTGATGATACTTTTTCTTGTCCTGTATTCATTAACAAGAAACAGCCCGTTCCGTAGGTGTTTTTAGCTTGCCCTGGCTCAACACACATCTGACCGTAGAGAGCGGCTTGTTGATCTCCGGCAATACCCGCAATTGGAATACGTGTGCCGCCTTTACCACCAATATTGGTTTTACCGTAGACTTCCGATGAGCGTTTTACTTCTGGCATCATAGAGGCAGGAATACCTAACTCATCGAGCAGCTTTTGATCCCACTCAAGGGTATTGATATTAAATAACATGGTACGAGAGGCGTTGGTGTAATCTGTTACGTGAACGCGGCCTTGAGTCATTTTCCATACTAGCCAAGTATCAACAGTACCAAACAGTAATTTACCAGCCTCAGCATCTTCTCGCGCGCCATCAACATTATCTAAAATCCATTTTACTTTGGTACCAGAGAAATAAGGGTCAAGGACAAGACCTGTATTCTCGCGTACATATTCTTCTAATCCACGTTGCTTTAATTCTTCACAGATCTCTGCGGTACGACGACACTGCCATACAATGGCGTTATAAACTGGCTTACCTGTTTCTTTATTCCAAACAATAGTAGTTTCACGTTGGTTTGTAATACCGATCGCTGCAATTTGATCGCTACGAATACCTGACTGGCCTAATACTTCGACTAAGGTTGAACTTTGGGTGGCATAGATCTCTAGTGGATCATGTTCAACCCAACCCGCTTGAGGATAAATTTGGGTAAATTCTCTTTGTGCGACACTTACGATATTGGCATCGTGGTCAAGAATAACTGCACGAGAGCTTGTTGTGCCTTGGTCTAACGCTACGATGTATTTTGGATCGTTCATGTTTTTGTCCTTTGTTTCAAACTATTATAATTATACTAGGTAGTAGAGGTTAAGCTTGCGTGCGAGCTTCTTCTTCTGTGTTTTTGTCACATTGATTTGGAATTGTACAACCTTGTCCTTGTTGAGGCAGATGCGCTGCAACAACTTTAGGGTATAACCAGCCACCAAAACAGGCGCCAGCAATGGGAGCTAAAATCGGCACAATAAAGTAAGGAATATCAAGGCCACCTGTCAGTGCTTTATCCCAACCGGCGAAATAGGCGAACAACTTAGGGCCAAAATCACGCGCTGGATTCATAGCAAAACCTGTTAATGGACCTAAAGAGCTACCAATTACGGCAATTAAAATTCCGATAAGTAATGGATTTAAAGCACCACGGGATGCGCCATTATTTTCATCACCAAGGGCTAAGATGGCGAACATCAATACTGCTGTGATCACAAACTCGACAGCAAATGCGCCGAAAAATGACAGACTGGCATGTGGGTAAGTCGAGAAGATCCCTGCGGTTGCCAATGCTTCATTACTGCTTCGTACAAATTGATGGGTAATTTCATATTGGGTAAAGAGGTTGCTATATAGGGCATAGATAAGCGCAGCAGAGCAGAAAGCACCAAGAAGTTGACTAATAATGTAAGGTGCGACTTTCTTTTTATCAAAACCGTGAAATGCAGCAAGAGCAATAGTAACGGCTGGGTTAATGTGAGCGCCAGACACGCCTGCAGTACAATATATGGCTATAGTGACACCTAATCCCCAGATAATACTGACTTCCCATTGACCAAAATCAGCGCCTGTTAAGACTAAAGCGGCGACACAGCCGACACCAAAAAAGATTAACAAGCCTGTACCGATAAATTCAGCGATACATTCGCCGAGTAGTGAGGGGGCTTTCGTTATTGTCATTTTAATTATCCTTATTATTCACATCGAATGTTATTGTCTGGGAGCACGGCATATCTTCTACAATATTCGACATTTCGAAAACAAAGAAACATTAAAAGTGAGCGTTCGAGCATTAAATGAAAATAAAATGTATTTGTTTTGTTAAATGGCTCATATTTTTTAAACGAATAAATCCATATAAAAATATAAAACGAAAGGTGTTATGCGTATTTATATCTTTTATGAAGGTATGAAGTGGCGAGTATTGATGAGTTGTCGTCATAAAAAAGGACTCATATGAGTCCTTCGTTTTTGTTCTATTTGAAAGCTTAGTTAGGGATTAACATACACAATCACTTTACCGCTATGTTTTTTATTTTGAATATTAGTGAGTGCGTCAGGAAGTTTGGGAAAAGGGACGATTTTTTCTACCATACTTTTAAGCTCACCGTCAGCAACAAGTTCACTGAGTTTATTACCAATATCTGCAAGATGAGCAATATGTTCTGGTGCTCCGTGGGCATAGGTGCCATGTAAAGCCACTTCATGGATACTTAATGCTTTAGTCGTCGCTAATAGCGGCACTTGAGTAAACTGATCGGCGACCATCACAATATGTCCGTTATAACGGATTAGCGCGCTCATAAGGCTACCGGAACGTGCAGAGACACAGTCGATGACACCATGCAGCATTTGATCTTCAGTTAGATTGATTATCTCGAGGGCAATATTTTGCTCTGGCGAGAGTACTGCATCAAGTCCATAGCTTAATAAGCGTTGGTGGTGTTGACGTTCAGCAATCGCATAAACTGTCGCCCCTGCTTTTTTTGCAAGTTGCGCTGCAAATCCACCGACTCCGCCACCGGCTCCTGTAATAGCAATACGTTGGCCTTTCTGGACTTGTAATTTGTCGTGAACGGCTATCCATGCACTATATCCAGCACAGGGTAAAGCGGCGGCGTCAGTGAAAGATAAGGTAATAGGAATACGACTTGCGGCAGAGGCTTTGATGCAGGCATATTCGGCAAATCCACCTGCAGTTCGAGGATCGGCAAAGAAGATGACCCTGTCACCGATTGAAAATTGTTTTACATTCTCGCCTATACTTTCAACCGTTCCCGCAACATCTAATCCGATTATCTGAGGATAATTCCATGTTGCGTAACCCCATTCTGTTAATTTGTAATCCATGGGGTTTAACCCTACAGCCGCGACTTTTATGCAAATTTCGTCTGCGCTAGGAGTAGGCTTATCGGTTTCTTCGAGAGATAGTGCGCTTATTCCATTTGGCTGTTTTAACATCCACGCTTGCATTGGCAACTTCCTCTACTACATATAATCTATTTAACAATATAACGCATTACATGTATTTTCGTCATTTAGTTGAAGCAATTGTGCCAAAACGGAAGGGATTTCAATTAATTGTTACTTTCTCGCAAAGGTGAGGCTAATTGAGCCTTTTACGATGAAGGCAAAAGGCTAAAAGTAACCAAGGATTAATTGATACGCTCTGCTAGGTAAGCATCGTAATCAGGAACTTCAATACTGACTTCTTGATCGAGAAGCGGTGAGGTGATCATGAAGTTTGCGCTAGCACGGTTAGTCGCAACAGGGATATTCCATACTGCTGAAATACGGAGTAACGCTTTTACATCTGGGTCATGAGGAACGGAATTGAGTGGGTCCCAAAAGAAAATCATCATATCGATTTTTCCTTCAGAAATCAGTGCGCCTAATTGTTGGTCTCCTCCCATTGGACCACTGATTAAGCAAGTGATCGGTAAACCTATTTCTTTTGATAAGAGGTGTCCTGTTGTACCTGTAGCGTATAGCTCGTGAGATGCCAGTTTATCTTTATGTTCTTTAACCCAACGAAGTAGATCAACTTTACAGTTATCGTGTGCAACGAGGGCGATATGTTTAGAGGATGCCATTGTGCGGGTTGTTCTGTGCATCATATTTCCTTGCTAAGATGTTCTGATCGTAATGATGAAATAAATAGATATCAGAACCTTATAAATGAGTAAAACACAATAATCTAATTCTTAGCGGTGATACAAATATTATATTTGAGAACAAAATATCCTGCGTCAAAGAACCTAGGACGCAGGACAAAGCATTATTGTTTTACATGGTGGTCTTTAACATAAAAAGAAGGGCGGAACTCAGCGGGTGATAACGACTCTGCAATCACTTTTTTAGGTAAATATTCTGGTGTGAGATTGACAATTGAAGGTGCAATATCGAGTACGACTGGCTTATGTTCAAGATAACGAACAGCTTGGTCGATAGATAGCATGGCTTGTTCCGCCATTTTATCGGTAGGGGCAAATAATATGCGATGACGTCTTAAGCCTCGATAAACACCATGACTGAGGTAAGTTGATACAATTTTTATGTTGTGAATATCGTGAGTACGTAACTCACTTATTGCTACTTCTGCCGCCACAGCGCCACCAACAATGTAGTTAATATCTTCTTTCGATGCGAGGATTTGCTGAATCAAATTTCGTTGTAATTCTTTACTGTTATCGGCCCATAAGGTTGTCACAATTTCTACATCGCTGTTTTTAATCGCGTCTTTAAAACCACGAGATACAGGTTTGGTACCACCTTGGAGTTGAGGGCCTGGTAGCCAAGCGACTTTTACCACACCTGAACCTTTCGGGTGACGTTTAGCCAGGTATTCACCTGCAACTTTACCCATGTCATACCAATTTACGCCTACTTTGGCTTTCACATGTTGGCGAATATCAGGATCGGTAAAATCAATATTGTTCGTCATTAAAAATACAGGCGTATTACCAATAAGTTTAGAGAGTATTCCGTTATAGGCTTCGTCATCTACAGTGCCTAGAATAATCGCATCTGCACCCCATTGATGGCATTTTTGTAGCTGCAATGTTTGCTTATCTAAATTGGGATAACCGCCAGCTTCCATCACTTTTAATGTAATGCCTAATTTTTTTGCTTGTTTAACCATTCCATAATTGATCGATAACCAATATGAATCTTTTAAATGCGGGTAAACTGCACAGATCTTCCATGGCTTAGTAACGGAAGTTAAAAAATTATATTGGACTTCAGTTGCTTTTTTATCTGCCTGAAAAGGAGGTTGATAGGAGATCACTTCTTGTGCAGAAGCTGTTTGGATGGAAAGTAAAAACAAAACAAAACAAAAAATGCGCATTTATACCAACATTATTTTAGGTTTAAAGTCATATCGCTGGCAAAATAGTAGCGCTTTATTTTCTCTTGTGAAATAGCGAGCATACTGAGCAACGACAGATATACGATATTATATACCTAAGTAACCTTGAGATGTTCAATTGAGTGACAACACGCGGCATTAAATGCTTGAAGTCACTTTGGTATATATGGGTTGCAAACATTTTGATGTAGAGATTATTTATGACGTTTACCCTAAAAGGTATCGGAACGAAATTGTTAATAGCCTTTTCAGCAATGGCTAGCTTGATGATTATTGCAGTAATGATTGGTGTCGCAGGTTTTTCATTAGTGGCTAAAACTGAGCGTACGGTAATTAATTCTGCCGTGCCTGCATTAGCAGAAGCGCGTCAGTTATCAGATTTAAGTTCTCGTATTATTTTTAATGCACAAGTATTGGCAAAATCTAAAGCAGAATCTGAACGTATGCGACAAGGGCGTGCGTTAACCATTCATATTGAAGCGTTGAATCGAAGTTTGCATTCACTTGAACAATTTTCTTTTGATCAACCGTTAATGGTCAAATTAGAACAAGATGTAAAGCGTATTGTTGATAATTTAGCATTATTAGGTTTATTGGTAGGGCGTCAGATCGATCTTCAAAGTCAGTTAGATAAGTTAACGACAGAGATGACGAAAGCCACTCATCAAATTGATAATTTATCCCAATCTCAGGTTTCAAATGCCAATACTATTGCGGTAGCTAATGTGTCTCGCATTTATGATTTAGTCGCAGATGGAAATAAACCTGCTGTCTATAAAGCATTAGATAGCCTCGTTGAAGTGGATATGGACTTATCTGAACGTTTATTTGAACTGCGATTTTTATCGTTACAAGTGATCAATATGCTGGATGATTCTAGTCGTATTGTTGATATTAAATCTCTCGTGGCGCTTAAAAAACGCTATAACGACGCGGTAGGTATCATGAGTCAGCGAGTTAAATCCGTAGAAGATCCTAGCCGTTCAGAACAATTAGTTGAGCTAACTACTCAGCTTAATCGTGGCCGTTTGTTGTTTGGGGTTATTGAGCAACTAATTTATGCAAAGCAAGATGTCGAGCGCCTTGATCAACAAAATTTGGTGTTATTCCAGCAGTTAAATAATACCGTTGATGACATTATTGATGTTGCTAATGTGAATACTCAGCAAGCGGTTAAACGTGTTGATCATACTTTAACACTTGCCCGAAATACGTTAATAGTGATCTCTGCGGTTGGTTTATTGGCGTTAGTGCTCATTATGTGGCGATTTGTTTATGCAAGGGTGATTTGCCGTATTAACGAATATAGCCGTGCATTATCAGCGTTAACCCGAGGGGATTTAGGGGTCAGAATTAACGTTAAAGGGGATGATGAATTAGCGCAAATGGGTCGCGCTATTTTAGTGGCCCGTGACACCGCTAATGAGCGATATCGTTTAGCGCAAGCAGAGTCAAAAGCTCGGCAGGAATTACAAGAACACAAAGCTAGCCTTGAACGATTAGTCGCAAAACGTACTGGCGAGCTTGAGAAAATAAACAGCCGCTTGAATGAAGAAGTTTATAATCATTATAAAGCGCGCGATGAAGCCGAAAAAGCAAACCGCGCGAAGTCTTCATTTCTTGCAACTATGAGCCATGAGATCCGAACACCAATGAATGGTGTCTTAGGTACTGCATCGTTATTAGCAGATACACAATTAACATCACAACAGAAACGCTATCTCGATGTGATAAACCGCAGTGGTGAAACCTTACTTGATATTTTAAATGACATTCTTGATTACTCGAAAATTGAAGCTGGGCATTTAGATATAAGGCCAAGTAACTTTTCCGTTGTTCGGATGGTTACTGATGTGTCTAATATGTTAGAAGGGCGAGCGTTTGCAAAACGTATTGGTCTTGAGTGCCATATTTCACCACAAGTTGAAGGAATATGGTTTGGTGACGAGAGTCGCATACGTCAAGTGCTAGTAAATCTCGTAGGTAATGCGATTAAGTTTACAGATACGGGCAAAGTTTCAATTTTTGTCGAGCCTCATCCCGACATGCCAGATGAATTGCTGTTTTCTGTAAAAGATACGGGTATTGGTATTGATGAAGAAGAGCAAAACCTTTTATTTAGTGCTTTCCAGCAAGCAGAAGCAGGACGAAAATCCATTGAAGGTACAGGTCTAGGCTTAGCAATTAGCAAACACATTGTAGCGGCAATGGATGGTGAAATTGGTTTAGAATCAGTAGTTGGTGAAGGGAGTTGTTTTTGGTTTGCATTGCCTCTTGAGCATGGCGAAGGGAATTTAGAAACCGATGATAAAAGAGTGATTATGCGTTCTGCTCATATTTTGCTGGTAGAAGATAACCCAGTAAACAGTATGGTTGCTGAAGGTTTCTTAACTCGTTTAGGCCATACTGTTGTCACGGCTGCTGATGGTGCTGAAGCTGAAGAAATATACAAAAAACAACGTTTTGATATCGCGTTATTAGATATTAACTTACCTGATACTGACGGTGTTCAGTTACTCAGTCGTTTACGCCGCTTAGAAGATAATAGCCATGAAGCATGGGAAGAGCCGACGCCGATGGTTGCGTTTTCTGCTCATGTTTTTCGTGAAGAAGTGGAGTTATATTTAAATGCTGGTTTTGCAGGATTCTTACCTAAACCGTTAGTTGAAAAGCAGTTGATTGATACAATGAGCAGTATCTTAAAAGGTGAGAAACGCGTGATTATCGAAAAAGGTATTGGAGAAGAGAGCGTGGAAGTGAAGCCAACAGAGAATACGATTCCACTATTAAAAGAGTCCGTATTAGGTAGTGATCTTCAAGTATTGGGCGAAGCGCAAGTGAAGCAGCTTATTCACTTATTTGGAGAATCATCGAGCTTAACGTTATCAAAACTAC
Organism: Photobacterium sp. GB-36; assembly: GCF_003026135.1. Taxonomy (NCBI): domain Bacteria; kingdom Pseudomonadati; phylum Pseudomonadota; class Gammaproteobacteria; order Vibrionales; family Vibrionaceae; genus Photobacterium; species Photobacterium sp. GB-36. The sequence goes on from NZ_PYNY01000002.1 coordinate 228,082, forward strand.
ATCAGGCTATTGATGATAAGAATTTATCTGAAGTGGCTAAACAAGCGCATACCTTAAAAGGTGCAGCTGGAACCATGGGGCTAATGCAACTTCATCATATTTGCTCTGAATTTGAAAAAAATGCGAAAGAAGGTTCAATTAAAAGTTTAGATCTGAGCTCGCTACAAAAAGTCTTTGATCAATCTGTCGCGATATTAGAAACCACCTTTATCAGTGCATAATCAAAGCTATTTAGATGAGAAAAGGGCATATACAGTGCCCTTTTTTAATGTCTATGAAACGTTCAGTACTATTTAGTTCCTATTTGAAACGATATCTAGATCAGAAGAGATAGCAGCGCTAGCTGATCAGCATCTTCAACAAGGTCAGACAGAATGTTATACCTGTAGCGGAAACAGCGGTTATTGCGACACCGACAATAGTGAGAGATCGCGATAGGTGGTGTTGAGAGAATAATCGTAACTATTCTAATTAGAGTAAAGTTATAGCCTTGCTGTTTTTCATACACGATTACTTGTGATTGTTATCAATAGCGTTACAAGGTGTGCAAGATGCTCAACCTTTAAAGACGAGGAAAGATGAAATGATAGGAGGTGTATAGTGATGTGGAATGATTTTTACGTGATAAAAAATAACCCCGAGAGCAAAGCCCTCGGGGTTAAAAAGATTACTTAGAGTAATTAAAAATTACTTCTTAGCGTTCTTTTCTTTCTGCTCAGCGATTACTTTTTCAGCAACGTTTGCAGGACATGGTGCGTAGTGTGCGAACTCCATAGAGAACTGACCACGACCAGAAGTCATTGTACGTAGAGAACCGATGTAACCAAACATTTCTGAAAGAGGTACATCAGCCTTGATACGAACGCCAGTTGTACCAGCCATTTGGTCTTTGATCATACCACGACGACGGTTAAGGTCACCGATAACATCACCAACGTGATCTTCAGGAGTGAACACGTCAACGTGCATGATTGGCTCAAGAAGCTGTGCACCAGCTTTAGGCATAGATTGACGGAATGCGCCTTTCGCTGCGATTTCAAATGCTACAGCAGATGAGTCAACTGCGTGGAATGCACCATCAACAAGCTCAACTTCAACATCAAGAACAGGGAAACCAGCAAGAACACCAGTATCCATCATGCCTTTGAAGCCTTTTTCGATTGCAGGCCAGAATTCTTTAGGAACGTTACCACCGATTACAGATGATGAGAACGTAAAGCCTGAACCTACTTCACCTGGCTTCATGATGTAGTCGATCTTACCGAACTGACCAGAACCACCAGACTGTTTCTTATGCGTGTAGCTATCTTCAACAGGTTTAGTGATAGTTTCACGGTAAGCAACCTGAGGTTGACCAACGATAAGGTCTACACCGTATGTACGCTTAAGGATATCAACCTTAATGTCTAGGTGAAGCTCACCCATACCTTTAAGGATTGTTTCACCTGAATCTTCATCAGTCTCAACTTGGAATGATGGATCTTCTGCAACCATCTTACCGATCGCGATACCCATTTTCTCAGAACCGCCTTTATCTTTTGGAGATACAGCGATTGAGATAACTGGTGTTGGGAAGATCATTGGCTCAAGAGTACACTCGTGCTTAACATCACATAGAGTGTGACCAGTTTGAACGTTCTTCATACCAACGATAGCGATGATGTCACCAGCTTGCGCGTAAGTAAGTTCGTTACGATCGTTAGCTTGCATCTCAACCATACGGCCGATACGCTCAGTCTTACCAGTTGCACTGTTAAGAACTGTGTCACCTTTGTTCAGTTTACCTGAGTAAATACGAACGAAAGTTAGGGCACCAAAACGGTCATCCATGATTTTGAATGCTAGCGCTTTGAATGGTTCGTCAACAGAAACTGTTGCAACTTCACCAGTTGGCTCACCAGTTTCTGGATCTGTTAGTGGCTGTGGATCTACTTCTGTTGGAGAAGGTAGGTAATCAACAACAGCATCTAGTACAAGCTGCATACCTTTGTTTTTGAATGCAGAACCACAGAATGTTGGGAAGAAATCACAAGTACGAGTACCTTTACGGATACAACGCTTGATGTCTTCGATAGAAGGCTCTTCACCTTCCATGTAAGCTTCCATTAGGTCGTCATCTTGCTCAACAGCAGTTTCAACAAGCTCTTCACGGTAAGCTTCAACATCATCAACCATGTCAGCTGGGACGTCTGTGATTTCGTAGTTTTCTGGAAGACCAGTGTCATCCCAAACGTACGCTTGACGGTTTAGAACGTCAACAACACCAACGAAATCATCTTCACGACCGATTGGAAGTGTCATGATTAGCGGCGTTGCGCCAAGTACACTTTTAACTTGGTCTGTAACGCGGAAGAAATCTGCGCCCATACGGTCTAGTTTGTTAACGAAGATGATACGTGCAACTTCAGATTCGTTAGCGTAACGCCAGTTTGTTTCAGACTGAGGCTCAACACCACCAGAACCACAGAATACACCGATACCACCATCAAGTACTTTAAGAGAACGGTAAACTTCAACTGTGAAGTCAACGTGTCCAGGAGTATCGATAACGTTGAAACGGTGATCTTTCCAGAAACAACTTACAGCTGCTGACTGGATAGTAATACCGCGCTCAGCTTCCTGTTCCATGAAGTCAGTAGTAGATTCACCATCGTGAACCTCACCAGTTTTATGGATTTGACCAGTTAGCTTAAGGATACGCTCGGTAGTAGTAGTTTTACCCGCATCAACGTGGGCGAAAATACCAATGTTTCTGTATTTAGATAAATCTGTCATTGTTTTTCTCTATCAACAATTACGGTCACATGTGAGGTCGCGGATTATAGCACTACTTATATCAACCAGAACATAGCTATGCGTAATAAAATCGTTATTCGCTTGCTTTTTACTCTAGCTGTTAGGCTTGTTGCCCATTTACACAGCAAATCAAGCTACAAAAAACAAGGTTAGTTCAGGTTTTTAGGAATTGTAAGTTGCTAAAGTTATATTTTTGTCATGTTTTTTGGGATGAGATTCTTATTCTTTATTTTCTTTTCTTTCAGAATTTGTGAACATTTAGATCTTTACTATCAATGATTTTTATCACTTTTTTACGAAGTACTGTTCTATTCGCTCATTTTTTTCCTTCATATTGTAATGTGGGGTAGAATTAGAAATATATTCCTTTTTGTTCTCTTATTTGAGTTATCGACATGTCTGAAGAAATTGAAGTTGAAGCAATTGGTGTTGAAGTTTCAGCTCAACCTATCGAATTATATAAAGTGTTAAAGATAGCCAACTTAGTCAGTGGTGGCGGTGAAGCAAAATATGCCATCTCTGAAGGTTATGTTGCAGTAAACGGTGAGCTTGAATTACGTAAACGTTGCAAGATATATGACGGTGATGTGATTGAGTTTAATGGTGAGTTTTACGTTGTGTTGTGCGACCAGCCAGTACAAGAAAAAATGATGCGTGTTGCAGAGGAAAAACCAAAAGCATCTCCTAAAGCGGCGTCAAAAAAAGCAAATAAAGCTGCTGATAAGAAAAAGAGTACTAGCAAACCGAATATTGCAGGAAATCGTTCTGTTACCAAAAAAGCGGCTAACAAAGCTGCTGATGTAAAACCAGATACAGCGACTGGTCGTAAGCCAATTAGTTTTTAAACTAAAACATTCTTATAAACAAGGCGCGCAATGACGCGTCTTTTTCTTGCCTGATTAATGAGAAGGGATGATGAATAAACAATTTATTACACTAGGTCTAGTGATTAGTTTTAGCTGTTTTAGTGGAAGTGTGTTGGCTGCAACTGTTTCATCGCTAACAACAGCTGAATGTCAGGCAATGTCAAAAGTTGGCGTGATGTCGAGCTCGGCACCAGTACAGTGCCAACGTTTGAAAAAAGTGACATTTAAATATCGTGATTTTTCTAATCGTGTTCACACTAATGGTCAAATTATTGTAATGGATGCAACAGCGCCTTATGTGGGTAAAATTTTCGATGAATTATATCAACAAGGATTTCCAATTCATAAAGCGGTTCCGATTGAAAAATATCGCGGTGATGACACGGTATCGATGACAGATAATAATACTTCTGCTTTTAACTATCGCCCAGTAGAAGGGACGAGTAGTTTATCGCTTCACGCCTATGGTGCAGCGATTGATTTAAATCCGGTGCAAAATCCATTTGTGACTTTTGCACGTGCAGGTCAGGCAAAATATAGCCCCGTAGAAGGGACAAAATATGCTAATCGTGAAATTTATCGTTATGGTAAACCAGATAGAAAAGGGATGGCTGAAACAGTCGTCGATATTTTTGCACGTAATGGCTTTTTATATTGGGGTGGTTTTTGGAATTCGCCAATTGATTATCAGCATTTCCAATTATCTAAAGATATGGCAGTAATGATGTCGCAGATGACAGCACAGCAAGCAACACTGTTCTTTAAACGTTATGTTGAGTGGTATAACAGTTGTAGTCGTATGTACCCCAAAGCCTATAGCCAGTATAAGTTTAATGATTACACTAATTACCTGAAACATAAGCTGGGTGTGTCTTCGATAAGTAAAGCGTATCAGGCTAACCCAAGTAAGGTTATGGCGCAGATCGAGCAAGTCCCTTTGCGTTCAGAGATTTGTGTTAAACGTTAATATTAATCGTACAGCCTTTAGTTGGCGCTTTAGGCTGTATTTCTCCACGATTATCGTAACCACTGAAAGTCATAATGGTAGAGATTCTTTTCTCTGAGTTTTCTTGGTTAACCCGAGGTTGGGTCGGCGGTATTTCGGCTTGCGCATAACGCATTTTTTTTGCGTTATTATTTACTAAATATACGGGAGCGATAGTAAACGTTGACATATGGCCTCCACAACTTAGTTTTATTTAAGATGTGCAAGGTTAATAGGTGGTTAGATGTCATTCAACGTAGTGGCTGTTAGGATATGGTCATTTGTTGGTCAGAGGAATGTTAGCTCCTTGTTCTTTAAGTAAATAAGCACAGTCTTGTGAAACGATTAAAGCTTGAATAAAAGTAAACGGCAGCCAAGGGCTACCGTTTTATGGCAGGGCTTTTTATGTCAGAGCTTTAACTATGTTATTTAGGTAAGCCTTCTGCAATAGGGTTGTTTTTATCTGCGCTCCATTGATACCACCCACCATCAAAGACACTGATATCTTTCCATCCCATAACATAAGCATAGAAAAATGCCTCAGATGCTCGCCAACCAGTACCACAGAAAAAGGCGACTTGTTGGTTTGGTTTAATATTCCATTTCGCCCATTGTTTCGCGATGAGGTAACCACTTTTCATTGTGCCATCTGGGTTATTAAAATCTTGCATATGGTAAGAGTCACTACCAGCGTGTCCCCATTTAGCCCCTTTGATACGACCTTTAGGCTTGATGTAATCATAGCCACTGGTTTTTCCAATATATTCTTGCCAAGTACGAATACTTACGAGTGAATGGGTACTTTGGGGTTCTTTTAGTATTGTTTTTGCTTGCTGGAGATCCGTCAGGTATTGAGGGTTTGCTGGAATCGTTTTACCAAAACTCACATCGTCGTGGTTTTCATTAATGAAAGCTTGGGTCGGGTAATGTGCGTTTTCCCACGCATTCCAGCCGCCATTGAGTAGTCTTACATCCTCAACGCCAGCATACATTAGAAAGTTAGCAAAGCGTGCTGCTGACATATTATTACGAGCATAGACAATGACAGTGGTGTTATAACGAATGCCTAAATCAGTAATGACTTTTTTAAGATCATTATTACTGACTTTATTCCACCAAGGCTTGCTTTCAATATCATTGGTATTGACATACAGCGAGTTGGGGATATGTGAAAGTAAATATGTGGACGGTGGACCCCATTCAACTTCAACAATTTTATAGCCGTGCTGTGGTGCGTACAATGGCTGCTGGTGATTGATTAGCTGATCTAACCATTGTGCAGATACTAAGTGTTTAAAGTTTTTAAGTGCTTTCAGTTTGCCTACATAGTCCGTAACGGGCTGATTAATTGTAGATATAGCGCTAAAACCTTGTTGTTTGAGTGCTTCACTCATTGCCGTCGTTGAGGTTTTATCGCCATACAGGACGGTTGGTACTTTCGGAGATAGCTGACGATTTTTAAGTAAGCTTGATAGCTGAATCGGTGTTAAAAGAGTGAGCCATTGACTATCAATATTGACAGCGTTAGGGATATGACCACCTCGAGTTGCATTTCGCTTTGGCCAACCGTTGAAGTAATTGCTGTCTCGACAATCAATAATTTGTATTGCTTGTTTCGTCTGCTGAGCTTGAGCTAGTTGCTCAAAGGTTTGAATAGGAGGTGTGACAGTGTTTGCTGCCGCTAAACATGGCATGCTAATCACAAAAAGGCACGTAATAAAAATTTGATTTAAAGAGCGCATATAGAACCTGTTTGATCTGCCATCAGGGCAAACGAGGCGACATTCTAGCGAAAATAATTTGTAAGACAATTGATGGCGATTAATTAAATCATCATCTGATTATAAAAATAGATGATGATGGGATAAAAAGTAAGTGGAATATAGAACAAAGCGAAGACACCAGTTCTAGTTTCAATTAAAGCTGGTGTGCATGAATTACTGAGTTATTTGGTACACTGTTTTGCCATCGTTAATCGTAGCTTGGATTTTAATATCTTCGATTTTTAATGGATCTATTTTCAGCGGATTATCTGATAATATAACGAAATCAGCTTCTTTCCCTACTTCAATTGAGCCTTTTTTATCTTCTTCAAAGTGTTGGTATGCAGGCCAAATTGTCATCGCTTTCAATCCAATTAATGGGCTTACACGTTCTGTAGGACCAATAATATCGCCTGTACGAGAACGACGATTAACTGTTGCAGATAATACGCGCATTGAATCAGGCAGAGCGACTGGCGCGTCATGATGTGACGAGAATTTAATTCCTTTATCGTAGACCGTTTTTGTCGGTGAAATAAATTCAGCGCGCTCAGGACCTAAAACAGAATCTCGGTGCCAGTCTCCCCAGTAATAAGTATGCATTGGGAATAACGATGGGAAAATTCCTAGCTCTTTTAAGCTATTGATTTGATCTGGACGAATGGTTTGTCCATGGATTAGGACTGGGCGACGATCTTTCTTGCCGTATTTATCTTCAGCTTGTTTTACTGCGGCGATAAAAACATCAATGGCAGCATCGCCATTGGCGTGAGCAAGTATTTGCCAGTTATTTTCAAAGGCTTGATCGACGTATTTGAAGGTATCGTTATTTGAAATAGCAGAATAACCTACGTAAGAGCCATCTTTGCCTTTAGGAGGCTCAAAGTAAGGCTGAGTTAACCATGCTGTTTTACCTTGTGGTGATCCATCAATCGTGAGTTTTGCACCACCGATACGGAAGTTATTCTTGTAGTCATTACTTAGGTAAGGGCCAGAAATGGTTTGGCTTGCGATCACGATATCAGGATAGGCAACGACATCAATTGGGGAATTACCTTCTTCCGAGACTTTTTGCATGATCGGCATAATGTTAGGAAATGCACGTCCTTCTTGGCCTGTGGTATAGCCAAATTGACTATAGAGTTCCATTCCCGCTTTGAAGATTTTTTCATTATCTTCATTACTCATATTAGCAAGTACTTTACCTAATACATAATAGAACGCATTTTCTTCTAACGTCCCATTAGGTTGTTGAGAGCCTTTTTTACGTACAAAAACACCACCTTCAGGATCTTCAGTTTTATCCGTGACACCAGCAACTTCCAGCGCTTTATTATTTACTGCTGCAAGGTGGCCTGATTGGTGGATCAGAATAACGGGTAATTCTGTTGAGATTTTATCTAAATCTTCAGCTGTAGGGTGACGTTTTTCGGTTAGTTGTGAATCATCATAGCCAAAGCCAATAATCCAGCCTACTTTATCACTACGCTCAGGAAAGTCTTTATGCCATTGATTGGTTAATTCAATCAGGCTATTAATGTCACGACCTTCACCATCTGGTGGGGGTAGTAAGTTAGCGGATAATGCTTGTAAGCCTACATTGAAGACATGACCGTGTGCATCAACAAACCCTGGAATTAGTGTATTACCCTTTAAATCAACAATATTTGTTTCTGCATTCTTGTGCTTTTCAATATCAGAAAGACTACCTGTCGCCAGTATTTTTCCATTTTTAACTGCAACGGCTTCAACTTCAGGCTGTTTATCATTGATTGTAATAATATCGCCGCCGGAGTAAATCGTATCGGCATGATGCACTAATTTTGCTGGTAAAGTGGTTACAGCAGCAGAGGTAGGTTTAGTAACTTGCTGTGGTTCAATACTTTCAGTTTTAGTTTTTTGGTCGCATCCAGAAAGTGCCAAAATAGCTGGGATTGCCAAGCTGAGATAAGAGCGTTTAAACATATAATTTCCTTATAATTATCCGCAAAATAAAGTTTTTTTTACTTTAGGATGCAAGCATAGACGATGAGGTTACTGATTTCACAATTAATGTAACAATTCGTGATGTTATTATTTATTTAGTAACTTATTGAGAGTAAGGAACTAATTAATAAAATGTCGGTCGAATTAATCCAGTAACTGTTTATCTGATAACAGTAAGTGGAAAATAGAGGAATGAAAATGAGATGTTTGGTGCTCTTATTTGTAGGAGCTATCGCAACATTTAGTACAACGCTCATGGCAGCCGATAATGCCGGCTCAGATTGCCATTTAGTGACCTCTAATGTTGATATATTAATTTGTAAAGATCCTAAATTATCACTGTTACATAAGCTGATGGTAGACATGTATCAGCAAGTTTTAACCCAGTCGATGGTAAGCGAAGCTTCTGTGATAAAGGAAACACAGAAAAACTGGTTAGAAACAAGAAAAGGTTGTTTACATCAATCTGATGCTCAACGCTGTTTAGTGTCAACTTATCATTCTCGCTTAGATAATCTTACCGCTATTAATGCCACCGTTCTGGCACCACTTGCCACATATAGTTTTCACGATTTAAAAGATGCTCGCTATAACGGTATCGAAGATATTGGTACACCGATTAAATTACAGCATGGTTTATGGGCAGGAGAACCGTATCAACCTGGTGGTTCAGTCATGCCACAAGTCATACTGCTTGATGATATTAAAGCTGTGGGTTCACTGACGGAAAGTAATAACAAAATGGCAGTGGTTTTATTAAATTACTCACCGGGTGGAACAGGGCAATATTTGTATATAGCTGTTGTTGACAAAGAAAGTGGCCATTTAAAAAATATTGCGACTCAGTTTGTCGGCGATCGTTTTCGAGTTATAGATCTAAAAATATTGAATAAGAAAATTATTTTAGATGTTATTCAGCCGGGTAAAAACGATTCAGCTTGTTGTCCTGGTGATGTGGTTCAACATGTCTGGCATTTAGATAGTCATAATCAATTAATAGAAGAGCCGAACACACGAAAAATTGTTCGTTTAACCCCAGATATTTTATCTAATACTGAATGGAGACTAGAAAGCTGGCGTTATGGCGATCCGGTGAGTGCCGAAAACGATATTCGATTACGTTATATTAATGGACATTTTACTGGTTCAGTTGCCTGTAATAATTATACGGTTTCCGTTACATCAGAGCCGCGTCCGGGCTTTATTAATGTATTAAAGCAGCATACATTGGTGACTGAAAAACAGTGCAATAATCCTTTAGCTGCAGAACAACAACAACGATATTTAGAGCAATTAGGTGGGGTGAGTCAATTCACTTATTTCGCGGGTAAATTAGCGCTTTCATATCAAGTCAACGGCCAGTTGGGGGTAATGATCTTCTCCAAAGAGCCATCCTCATATAATCAATAATCTTTTGTAACCCATTGATAAGAAGTATCAATAGACGTTGATACTTCTTATTTTATAACTTATTACTTATTCAACCATAACTCAACAGCGCGTTGCGTTGAGGGAAAAGCAAAATTTTCTAGTTTGATATCTTGTTTTTTTACCCACAGAATATCAGCAACATCATCCTGTACCGTTAGTGTTGGTTTATCTAATAATTGATGACTAAAAAAAGTATCACAGGTTTTATATTCAATATTTTTGTAGCAATACGTATTACTGAATGAGCCTTGGTATGTGAAATCAGTCAGCGTTAAGTTGAGTTCTTCCTGTATTTCTCGTATTGCTGCTTGCTCTAAGGATTCATTAGGGTCAACAAATCCGCCAGGTAAATCCCATAATCCTAATCCTGGATTTCTACCTCTTATTGCTACCAGTAACTCATCTTCATATGACAGCGCAACCATAACAGCAGCCGCTGGGTTGTGAAAATAGGTAAAATTACAGGCGCTACAAGTAAATTGCTTATCGGTTAAACGGGTTAAGCTTGATTTGCCACACTGCGGACAAAAACGGGCTGTATTTATACTGGTCATCTTTCTAGTGACCATCTTTTTCTAACCAAGTAAGAATAAATTGCGCAATAGACTCAGGATCATTGATATTTAGCTGCGGTAGCGGACATAGTTGAGTATCTGCGTCAGTAGCAAATGCGATAATGTAAGGATCGTTAGGATACAATAAGGGTTTATTGTAAGACGGACGATGAATTTCTATTTTAGGAAAAGCTTGCTCTCTGAACCCCTCAATTAATACAAGATCGAGCTTGCTGTGATCGAGTTGCTCTAAACAGTCGTTAAGTTCAGGATCTTTACGTTCATCTTCTGGGTATTCAAAATAAAGCATGTGGCGTGATTTTGTTGCCAGTAATGTTTGCCCGCAACCCGCATGACGTAATCGATAAGAGTCCTTACCTGGTACATCAGGTTCAATGTCATGATGACTATGTTTTATTAAACCTAATCGAATACCACGTTGCTTGAGTAACGGGATTACTTTTTCTAATAACGTTGTTTTTCCTGAGCCACTAAAGCCCGCAAAGCCAATCAGAGGAGTGGGAGAAGTAATCATAGCTATTTTTAGGTCAAAATACAGTGTCAGTAATTATATCGTTAAATGATGGGGAAATGCAGCAATGCGCTGTATTTACTAACGATTAATTAAAGTAAGTCTTTTATTACTTATGTGTAGCGTGTCTTAAAAGTAATCCTTATCTATGAAAGTTTTGTTGTGTTATGAGTGACGGTCTAAAGTTAAAAGGTGTGGGCATTCTTTAAATAGTTATTGGGTTGTTGTCACAGCAGGGACATTAATGATTAACAGCATAGTTATAAAAACAGGGAGTGTGAAATGTGGGCAATACTTGATTTTGAGGCATCAGGTTTATCTGAACATTCATATCCGATTGAGGTTGGGTATTCTTTACCAGATGGAACAAACAGTAGCATGTTAATTAATCCGCTATCTGCATCCGATAACTGGTCTCATTGGGATAAAGATGTTCAACACAATATCCATAAGATATCTCGGTCAATGATTGAAGAGACTGGGATGCAAGTGGTGGATGTTTGCCAACATTTAAATACGACTTTAGGTCAATATGATTTGGTTTTATGTGACAGTGAATGGGATCTATTCTGGCTGGGGCGTTTATACCATGCAGCACATATGCGTCCATCTTTTGTGCTTACAGAGGTAAGCCATTGGTTAAAAAATCAAAATGGACTGGGTCAGGTACACTTTAAATTGGCTTTAGATAACTTAGGGGCGATGAGGCATCAAGCTGGATATGATGCAAAACAAATCCGCTTAGCGATAGATACATTGGTTAAGTCATCTTAATTAAAATTTTATCTTTAGAAAAATTAAGTTACGAGGTTTGTATTTGTAAACATGGGTTGGATGTTTACAATGCCGTTTTCAATGATTGATAACGAGATAACGTGTGGCAGAGTTTTTACCAACCGTTTTAGAAACAAAACAATCCTTACGTGTGGCTATGTTTAATGTCGCGATGTCTGAGCCAGAACAAGGGCGTATTTTTCAGCAAACATCGGGTTTAACTAATAAAAGATTTCAGCGACTCGCCGCTATTATCCAGCATGTTAATGCTGATGTTTTGTTACTGTGTGAATTTGATCACCCTGGTAATGGGGGCGATGATGGTAGCCTTGATAATTTTTGTCAGCATTATTTATCTCATTCTCAATATCAACAATCTGCGATTGATTACCCTTATCGCTATTGCCCTTCATCCAATACCGGCCTAATAACCGAAATAGATCTAAACGGTGATGGTCTCTGCACGTTACCAGAAGATGCCCAAGGTTACGGTGAATTTCATGGTCATTTTGGTTTTGTTATTTTATCTAAATGTCCACTGCAGCAAGAGAATATTCGAACGTGGCAGCACTTTCTTTGGAAGGATATGCCGAATAACTTAATGCCTGTCGATTATTATTCAAAAGAAGCTCAGCATATATTACGTTTATCTTCTAAAAATCATGTTGTTGTGCCTATTGTTGTTGAAGATAAAGAAATTAATTTACTGTGTTGTCATCCAACCCCTCCTGTGTTTGACGGTAATGAACGTCGAAATGCAAAACGTAATCATGATGAAATCCAGCTTTTAATCGACATCATTAATGATGAATCCTATTTAGTTGACGATAATGATCAAGTTGGTGGATTAAAACCTGATGATGCCTTTATTGTAATGGGGGATTTAAATGCTGATTTAGATGATGGCGACGGATTTAAGGACGCGATTAAACACCTACTGAAACTCGATAAAATAAATACAAGGGTTGGTAGTGGTAAGCAGACGCCTAAAAGTGAAGGTGCAAGGCATTATTATCCTTGGCAAAAGCGTACTGGCCGTAAAAATGAGTGGACGCATTTAGCTGGGTTGCGGTTAGATTATGTGTTGCCGTCAAGAAATTTAGATGTGATAAAAACGGGGGTTTTTTGGCCGGATAAACATGATTTATTACGTGAACTTATTTTAGATTGTAAAGGTAGAGAAAAGCCTTCTGCAGGATCAGATCATCGAATGGTGTGGGTTGATATTAATATTGCGGACTAAATGACGATGTGATCATGTTGGCATATTTATATTATAACAATTATTCAGAGATAAAAGTTAACAGAGATAGTAATACCTAATGTTACTCTTCACCCTGGTTATTTTTCGGGGGGAGTCATTATGCGTTTGGTACTTAGCCGCTATTGGTTTTTCTGTCTTTTATTTTGTTGGTCTGTTGCGGCAAATAGTTTACAGCTTAATCCGACATATCAACAAAGCGCTAATCAGATCCGCCAAACCTTTGAGCCTCAGTTATATACATTGCCAGCCTATACAGCGGGGCATTATGGCTTACGTATGTATCGGCAGTCGTTAGATCCTAAATACGCCGCCGCGATATGGCAGGACATGGCGCGAGTAGCGAGTAACTTAAATCGCTATTCAACAGAAGTTGTGACACCTGAGCAAGTACAACGATACAGTTTAGCGCGATTAGCCAATTATAAAACATCACCTAAAGAGCGTAGCCAACGTCGATATAAAGCGACTCAAACGATGCCTGAATATTTATATTTAGGCGTTGGGTTGCTCGGCTCAATGGCGCGTGCCGATGAGTATGGGTTAAAGCATCAAAATGATGCGCAATTAAGGCAGGTTCTTCGCCGTTATGATTTCAAAAAATATGTTACTGATCCTGAAATGATCCAAGCGTGGGCAGCACAACTTGCAAATCAAGTCTATTGGTTAAGACAACTGGGTGAACAAGATGTGGTGAATGATTTCATTATTGCTTTTCGTGAAACTTATCCTGATAGTCAAGACAATCAATTATCTTCTCTGCAATACAGCAATAAAATTTATGGGTTAACGCATATTATTTTTGCGGCATCGAAATACTATCAATTACCGATCCATGAAAAAGATCATCAATGGATTTTTGATTACTACCGCAAAAATATCGATAAGATTATTGCTGAAACGAAAGAGGATGTTATTGCAGAGGTCGGGATTAACTTTTTATTGGCAGGGTTAGAGGCAGATCCCGTAGTAGAGAAAACCCGCAAGGTGATTCAGCAAGCAATAAATCCTCAGCATGGAATGATCCCATCAGTAACGGGTGATATAGATTTAGTCTCTGGTGAACACCGCAATGTACTTGCGATAATGTTACTCGATTGGAAAGAAACGCATTTAGCGCCGACGCTAAGCGACCATCCTCAAATGTTCAAGCATATACCGTATGGATTGATTGCAAAATAGCATAGGAAGGGTAAAGGTATATTTACGCATAATAGAATTGATTGAGAATCAAACAATATCAATTAAATATTTTGACAAAGTACCGGAAAGGTTTGAATAAGCAAGCAACAGCAGTTACTGCTGCTTGCGTAGGCTGTTAGAAATATTTACTACGAATTTTGGCGTATTTTTCTTTCAGTGCGCTAGTTGTGAAGGTTTTAACAACCATATTGGGTGACCAATAGCTTGGTGACCACCCCGCTTTTTGTTTCAATTGCTGAATAAAATGATCTGGTGTGATCCCTTTTCTCCACGCACTTGGTAGCATTGTTGTTTGCGTGTAGCGATCAATTAATACAATACCTTGGCGATTGCTAGGTATTTGTAAGTGTTCGACTAAGGCCTGATGAGAGTGAATTGGCAACGTTTCAAGTGGCGATAATACTTCGATTTCGATTGTTAATTCATCAAGTTGTTCTTCAGAAAGAGGCATAAAGCGACGGTCTTCGTATGCACTAGCCACGGCTTTATTATGAACTTCTATGACTAATGGACGCGAAGCAATAGTTGTCCCCATAGAGCCTTGCAATGCATTATTCACCTCTAAGGTAACAAAACATGCTGCATGTTGTTGCATCTTTCGCGTGTAATGATTAAGCCGAGGTGCATTTATCGGACGATCAGAAAAATGGTCATGAATAGCATTGCGTGCAATATCCAGTAATTGAGTTAACTCACCTTTATTATATGTTTGTGGTGTAGCTATTATATCCACAACTCTCTCCTTAACTCTGTAATGACAGAGCAGTTAAATTCCGTGATAAAAGCGATTTATTATTGTTCATTGGGCTGCTTTTGATTATCCGTTAGTGTTTGAATGCAAAAGGACTGACGAAACAGTTAACGGTAGTGAGGTAATTAATATCATCTATTTTCGATGAATGTTCAACATGTGAAAGGTTAAAATTTGTTAACTTTTCTATCGTTATTTTATTCAGTATTTGTATTTTAATTTCTTATAAAACAAATTGTTATATTTTATCTGTTGAAAAGGGGCTTTTACTAATTGACTATCAATGAGTAATTGCGAATAGAAAGTGAACAGTGCAACTAAAATTAAATATTGTTTAGATCGTAAACAGGTGTGAAGTAGATGTTTTACTATTAAGTAAGTTTCAATTATCTTGACCAACTTATCTTATAGAAGAAGTAGCATTGTGATGACTGAAGTAAAAAATCTAACAATCGAACAGCTTGAGCAATACGACAATTTAGTAATTACGCAGCCGAATTGTCCGTTTTGTGTGAAAGCAAAAGCATTACTTGATGAGCGTGGTATCGAGTATACAACACTTGTTTTAGGGCTAAATTTATCAAAATTAGTGATGGTTGATTTCATCGAACAAAAGGCAGGGCTAACGGTTCGTACTGTACCTCAAATTATTTTAGATGATAAATATATTGGCGGTCATGACGATTTAGTCGCTTTTCTTGAGCGCCAAGTTGAAGCAACTGAGTTTGATGATTTTGAATTATAAAAATGGGCTGAAAAGCCCTTTTTTATATCTATTAATAGTACATGTATGAGCTGATCTTATGAAACTCGATTTTTCTCAATTAAACAAACAGGCCAAACAATCGTTTGGTGACCAACAAGCTATTATTAAAAAAGTGATGCAAGGTAAAGTAGTTAACTGTAAAGAATGTGATCAATCATTATTCTTAGTTCCACCTGAAAAAAGCGAACAACCAGGGATTGCATGTAAAAAAGGCTGTACTCATATTCATTTAGATTTCGCCTAGTTAAGGGGATATTTTAATTGTAGGGTGTATAAAAAAGCACCATTGAATTGTTTTTTTTAGGTAAGTATTCCCACATTACTGATAACGAGTGTTACGGAGTTGCACACTATTTCTAGCAAATCGGCATTCTCAATTTCTATTTTTATATTGCTAGTTAATGCAGCGATTAATAATAAAAAGCTATTTACGGAAGTGAGATAACTTTGATAGCTGATAATTTTATAAATTTCAGCTTAAGTTATAACATCATGAATTAAATTATAAAAATAACTACGATGATAAAATTATATTTATCAGCCAACGATAAAAAAACAGTCTAAAGTTGATAGGGTAGTAGTTAGAGTACAATGAAAAGCATTATTAATTTTACACACTGATATCATTATTTTTTATGGGATATGGTGTTTTTTATAACAAATGAATTGTTTTTAGACGATTAAGCCATCTATTGACAGTTATTATGATGAAATGGTTATATATTGCCGCTCAGATTTTATTTACAGGACTAAGTATTGATGGTTTGAGTTGTAATCATAACGGGACTTTATAAATGAGTAAGCACGATAAATATAGTATTCATAATACCGACTATACAATTGGACAAGATAATGTCCAAAAATGGGGCTTTGATGTCCATAATGCGGTATTTGGCGTTAGTGCAGGATTAATTGTTCTCTTTTTAGCAGCAATTCTTATCAGCGATCCTGCAACAGCAAAAGCAGCGTTAGATAGTGTTAAAAATGCTATCGTAAATAAATTCGATACCATGTTTCTTTTAGCGGGAAACTTTTTTGTTATTTTTTGTTTAGGGCTCATCATTTCTCCTTACGGGCGTATTCGCCTTGGCGGTAAAGAAGCTGAATCTGAACATACAACCTTATCTTGGTTATCCATGCTGTTTGCTGCAGGTATGGGGATTGGTTTAATGTTTTGGAGTGTTGCCGAGCCTGCCGCGTATTATACCGGATGGGGTGGTTCAACACCGCTAAGTGTGACACCTGAAACGCCAGAGGCCTTTAAAGTCGCGATGGGTGCAACTATGTACCATTGGGGTTTACATCCATGGGCTATTTACGGTGTTGTTGCGCTTTCAATGGCATTTTTTGCTTATAATAAAGGTTTACCACTTTCTATTCGTTCGGTGTTTTATCCTATTCTTGGCGATCGTACTTGGGGTTGGGCTGGGCATATTGTTGATATTCTTGCTGTGCTTGCGACGCTATTCGGTTTAGCGACATCTTTAGGACTAGGGGCTCAGCAGGCGGCAAGTGGTATCAACCACGTATTTGGTACTCATGGTGGTTTGGGATTACAGATTGGCATTATTATTGTCGTTACTTTAATTGCCATCTACTCAGTAGCACAAGGTATTGATTCTGGCGTTAAATTGCTAAGCAATATCAATATGCTGGTAGCATTAGTTCTTCTTGTTTTTGTCGGCGCCGTTGGTTTTACTGTTTCTATGCATACAATCCCAACAACGATTGTGGGGTATGTAGAGAACTTCATTCCACTCAGTAACCCATTTGGACGTACAGACCAAGCATGGTTACACGGTTGGACAATTGTATACTGGGCATGGTGGATTTCATGGTCACCATTTGTAGGTTCATTTATTGCACGTATCTCAAAAGGTCGTACTGTTCGTGAGTTCTTAATTGCTGTCTTGATTGTGCCGACTGTGGTTACAACTGTTTGGATGTCAGTATTCGGCGGTCAAGCCATTCACCAAGTGATGGATGGCATTGGATCGTTAGGAAAAAATGGTATTACTGAAGTGCCACTGGCGATGTTCCAGATGTTTGATGCACTACCTTTTGGTACTATCTTATCTGTTATTGCCGTTTGTCTTGTTTTAGTATTCTTTATCACTTCATCAGATTCAGGCTCATTGGTTATCGATAGTATTACTGCAGGTGGTAAAATTGATAACCCTGTGGCACAACGCGTATTTTGGGCTGTTATTGAAGGTTTAATTGCGATTGCATTGTTGTGGGTAGGTGGTACTCAAGCAATTCAAGCGCTTCAAGCTGGCACTATTTCAACGGCACTTCCGTTTACTATTATATTATTGCTAATGTGTGTAAGCCTATTGCTTGGCTTTAGAACAGAAAAGTACAAGTAAAATTATAAGGGCAATTTAGCCTAAAATGGTAATAAAAACCGCAGTATTAATACTGCGGTTTTTTTATTCCCAAATTTGCTCAATTGGCGTATCAGGTGTGAAGTGATATGCGATTTGTGCTTGTAATAATTCAGCTGTTGCTAATGCATCTGTTAACGCGTGATGAGGTTGATAAGCGGGTAATCCATATCGAATTCTACATTTCCCTAATCGAACGGAGCCTGGCTTTTTCCCTTTGAATCTCGCCAAAATACCACTGTACTGCTGGGTTTGGATATATAATTCAAGCGCTAAAGTATCAACAACAGGAAATTGGATGCCTTCGTTTAATCGCACTCGTAATGCCTTATCCATAAACTGTCGCTCGATGGCTTTGTAATGCACCACTACGACTTTACCAGCTAAAGAGTCTAATACAGCTTCTAAAATTCGACGTATATCAGGCGCCGTTTGTACATCTGAGTGTGTAATACCATGAATGATGACGGAGTCTTCATCTAGTTTTGCTTTTGGCTTTACTACCCAATGCTGTGACTGTTTGCAAAAAATACGATTGATGTTGAAGGGAACAAGCCCGACACTAATAATGTCATCTTTGTTAGCATTAAGCCCTGTTGTTTCAAAATCTAAAGCAACAAATTCAATGTCCTTTAATGGGGTATCACCACTAAAAATACCATGTTGATAATATTGTTTAATTCTTTGGTCTTTAGCATCATTGGCAAGTTCCGCAAACTTTGTTTGCCAATCCACTATCGGAGTATTACGAATGAAGTGGGTTGATGTTGTTTTTTTGAATATTTCTCTAAACATGCTTCGTTACCCTTATCGTGTTGCTTGATAGCGATATTTCACGAAGTTTTGGGCTTTACTTAAAATTTGGAAAGCATCTTTAAGATTACGGCGTTCAAAATCGGACATATTTTCAGGCTCAATACTATTATCAGGTTCTTGTCCTTCTTCAACATCCAACGCTTGATGGCGAATACGGACTAATGAAATATATTCCATGGCATCGCGAAGATCTTGAGCACGTCCCGGTGGTAAAATTCCACTTTCAATAATATCGTCCAAACGTTCGAGCGAATTTTGTGAACGTGAACCTACCGCAAGGGCATGGACACGAATCAAATCTGCTAATGGCGCTGTACCACGACGTTTTAGATTAATCGAGTTATTATGACGTCCATCTTTTTCCATTACGAAATCTTTAAAGAAGCCTAATGGTGGCGTGCGATTGATTGCGTTGCGTGCAAGGCAAGCTAAAAAGCGAGGGCTGTTACGGGCACGACGAACAATAAAACCATTAAGTTGTTTAGCCCAACGTAATCTGCCCCAAACACCGCCTAAGTCAAAAAAGATAGAGCTATTTAATAACGCTTGAGGTTTTGGATTATCAATCCAATCAGCAAAACATTGTTCCCATTCATGTCGGGTTTTTCGCCATTCTGGATTTGTCGCCATAATGCCGCCAGTACAATAGGCATAACCACATGCAGCAAGGCCATCACAAACAAAAGTCGCAAGTGCTTCAAAGTACGCATTATGTTTATCATGATCGAAGGAATTATCTAAAATAATGGCGTTATCTTGGTCTGTGACGATGAGTTGTTCATCTCGTGCCATAGAGCCTAAGGCCAAGAAACAGTATTGAATAGGTGGTGGACCGAGCTTTTCTTCTGCTAATTCTAATAAACGCTGTTTAAAGCTGCGTCCAATTTCTGCCATTGCGCTGCCAATCATATGCGAGTTAGCGTCTTCATTAACCATGCGCACAAAGCAGTCTTTAACTTGTGCTGATAATTGAATGAGCTCTTCTACAGATTGCTGCTGATAAATACTACTAACGAGAAGTAAGCTATTTTGCGATTCATAGCGAACAATATCAGAAACGCTAATCACACCTATTGGTTGTTTGTTTCTAAGCACAGGCAAATGGTGAATGTTATAACGCAGCATAGTCAGCATCGCTTCAAATACATAGGCATTATGATCGAGTGTAATGGGTTCTGCTGTCATGACTGAAGAAACAGGCTTTGAGGTTGAAATACCTTCGGCTAATACTCGGGTACATAAATCACGATCAGTAATAATTCCCGTGACATAATCGTTTTCATCATCGTCATCGGTAGCATTACTGTCACTGAGTAATAATGCAGAAACGCCTTCTTCAGCCATTGTTTGTGCTGCCGTTTGAATGGTTTCGTTTTGATCAATGATGACGGCATCGCGAGTGATCAAAGTTCTTAGTTTTGATGTCGTCAGATCATTTTCATCATGTTGGCTTGATACGGCATGACGTAAACGAGCCCCATCCTCAACTTCAACGAAATCCGCAAAGCTATCGTATTTATCGCAAAGTTCAATAAATAGAGTATTGGGAATACAGTAGAGTAGAGTATCTTCTAGCGCTTTTGCTGGCATTCGGACTCGGTTGTTCATCAACAAGCCCATTTGGCCGAAAATATCACCTTCATCAAGACGATTGTAGAGCTCGCCCTTACGGCGGTATATTTCAACAGCACCACTTCGAATTAAAAACAGATCATGAATGCTATCGCCAGTATTCAATATCATGGTGTTCGCACGGTAATAAGCGACTTCGACTTCAAGAGCAAGTTGATGAAGTTGCTCTTCTGGCAAAGTATCAAAAGGCGGATACTGTGAGATAAAATTGAGAATTTCTATTTGTTCCGCTTCCATTACATCTTCCGTTATTTAAGGCAAGTATTTAGTTGGCGTTGGGTATTCAATGATCTATTGCTTATTAAAGCTAAGAAAGCGATTAAGTAATAGATAGATGAAAGTTTAACGTATAAATGAGGTTAAAGCATACGGAAGAGGAATTAAACGCTTGTCACGGCTACAAGCGTAAAAGATAGGTCAAATTATTCTGAAAATTGAATTACATCAAGAGATAAGCAATACAGCCGCTACCGATAAGGCGCGCCCCAGAGAAAAAACACGCTTCAATTTTGCTTTCAGTTACCTCATCAATCTCATCATATTTTACTGTTAGAAACGAAACGGCAAAACCTACCGACACTGCAAAAAGAAGAACAGCAAGATCAAATAAAAAGGCTTGAATCCATGTACATTACATACCTTAGTTAAATAACGTAATAATATATAATGATGAGATCTTGCCGACAAAAATAGCATAGATAATCATCCGTATTTAAGTCGTTTCTTTTAAATAATGAGACAAAAGTATCTTCGCAGTAGCTATCTATTTTCATCGAAGAGAGCTGATAAAACGTCATTAATAACGTTAATCATGGAGAACGCATTTATGCCATATAATGAACTGAAAATACTTTAAATCTAGATGATTGTATTATCAATATTCGTCGTATTTGTATTAGGCTTTAATAAACAACATAACGATGAATATGAATGGAAGCATAATCTTAGATATCTGACGATGGGGTATCCGTGTGAGAATTGTTTTCTTTGGTGAAGCGCTTGTTGAAATAAATAACACGACTAAGTATGCAACGTATGGTGGAGATGTACCCAATACAGCCTTGTATTTGTCTCGGCTTGGACAATCTCGAGCTATTTCTGTCAGTTATGCGACTGCCGTAGGGACTGATAAGTTATCACTATCATTATTATCGTGTTGGCAGCAAGAAGGCATTGATACGAGTTTAGTCCGGTATCTTTCGACTAAATTCCCTGATCTTTGTTATATCGAGACAGATAGAGAAGGGCACTGTTACCGCCATTTTTGGAATAAAGATAATGCTGCTCGTTATTACTTTTCAAGGGAGTCATCACCACTTGAAATAGCATTAAGTAACTATAACTATCATGCTATTTATATCAGTGCAGTAAGCTTTGCATTATTAACCGATGAAGCAAAAGCAGCGTTATTGGTGCTGTTAGAAAAATATAAAATAGATGGCGGCAAAGTCTATTTTGATAATCGATATCGGCCTCATATGTGGACACCACAGCAAGCAAGATACTGGATATGTCAGTTATTACCATATATAGACATTGCTTTCATTGAGATAAAAGACGAACAACGAATCTGGGGCACTAGCTTTGGTATTATTGAACGCTATAGTCACTCGAACTGCTGTGAATTAGTAATTAAACAATATAGCGACCACCCGATAAGCGATCTTAAAGCCCTTCATACTCAAATGAAGATATCTGTGATCCAACCAATAGGGCAGACGACGGATTATATTGCAGATAATGCGTTTATTGCAGGATATCTGGCCGGAAGGATTAGCGGTAAAAGCATTCGCCATTCACTTAATCTTGGAAAAGAGCTGACTTTAAAAGTACAGACTCATTCTAAAGCAGTGATCCCTGCTGCAGCAATGCGAGATATGATGTAACGCAATGATGTTTTTACATCTTATGATGACCAAATCACAGGCTGAATCATATAATTTGGTTGTAAAATAATCGCTTAGCATTATTTTTTAAAAAATAGTATTGACTCAAAAGCTACATTACGTAGAATGCACCCCATACCGAAGAGCAACTCACTTATCGGTGTGAACAAAATGGCGCGTTGGCAGAGTGGCTATGCAGCGGATTGCAAATCCGTGGACCTCGGTTCGACTCCGGGACGCGCCTCCATTCTCTTTTGAGAATATTATGCGACACTAGCTCAGCTGGTAGAGCGCAACCTTGCCAAGGTTGAGGTCACGAGTTCGAACCTCGTGTGTCGCTCCAAATTAAAAGATATGGCGAATAAGCGGTATCTATAGATGGTGTCTTACCCATCGCAAGTAATTGCGTGCCCTGGTGGTGGAATTGGTAGACACAAGGGATTTAAAATCCCTCGGCGTTCGCGCTGTGCCGGTTCAAGTCCGGCCCGGGGCACCATCTTTATTTTACCTATTAGGTAAAAAAGAAAAAATAGAATTAAAAGATATAGCGAATAAGCGATATCTACAGATGGTGTCTTACCCATCGCAAGTAATTGCGTGCCCTGGTGGTGGAATTGGTAGACACAAGGGATTTAAAATCCCTCGGCGTTCGCGCTGTGCCGGTTCAAGTCCGGCCCGGGGCACCATCTATAAAGAAAGCTCATCACTAGATGAGCTTTTTTTTCGTCTGTAATGTGAGTACATCAAATAAAAAAGAGCCGAAAGGCTCTTTTTTGTTATTTATCGCTATCAGTGCCGAAACGAATGATGCAACTTTTAGCAAATTCGGTTGCTTCGTTCGCTGTCCAATCACCTTTTGGTTTTTCTTTTAATTGGTTACACCAATCTTCACTGCCCACTTCCGGTGTACATGCAGAAAGTAATGTTACAGCACCTAATAAAATAAATAACTTCTTCATAAACATCCTTTATTACTGATTAATTATCAGCTTCAGCGTTAAATTTCTGCGATTACTCACAATGCCGTAAGAATGGCTGAAAGGTCACGTATTAGCAAATTTTAAAAAGTGTTTTATGTGATAATTATGTAATATTTCAATAACAAAGGAAAAGGCTGGTTTGCTAAATACCAATACTCTGATGCTTCGGAGGGCTAAGATAATTATTGATAGTCCGTGATTTGGCATGATTGTAAGGAGGGCATGATGAAATTAAATTGTGATATGGGCGAAAGTTTTGGTGCTTGGAATATGGGAGATGATGCAGCAGTGATGCCATGGATCAATATGGCGAATATTGCGTGCGGTTTTCATGCATCCGATCCGACAGTGATGGCAAGAACGATTGCTTTAGCTAAAAATCATGATGTGATCATAGGTGCTCACCCTGGCTATAATGATAAAGAAGGGTTTGGACGACGGCCTATTCCCCATACGTTGGATGAAATCAGTCATAGTGTGGCTTACCAAGTCGGGGCGCTAGATGCGTTATGTCGGCTGAATGCTGTATCTATTACGTATGTGAAGCCTCATGGCGCGTTATATAACCAAATGATGCAAGATCCTGAAATTTTCGAAGTCATTGTTTCAACGATCGCAAAACTTAATACTTCCCGTGTTCTTCCTCTTTCTCTTATGGTCCTGTCACGAGCAAATAATGAGGCATATATTCAAATAGCCAGACAAAAAGGTGTTTCTTTACTTTTTGAAGCGTTTGCAGATAGAGCTTACACAGCCGATGGATTATTAGCTCCACGACATGAAGCTGGTGCAGTTCATCACCATCCTGATTTGATAAAAGCGCAAGTATTAAAACTCGCTCAAGGTAAAGTGAAAACCCAGAGTGGGAAATTATTAACATTACAGGTTGATACCATTTGTGTGCATGGTGATAACCCTGAATCAATTGCAACAATTAAAGAGATCGCCCTGTTATTGCAGTCAGCAAATGATAATAAATAGGACGTTATTATGCTTATTAGTCGGTTAACTGAATCAGCCATGATGGTGGAATTTGGGCAGAAAATTACCGCTGAAACAACAGCCATGATTGCTGATTACGTGACGTTTATTAAAACACAATATAGTCGTGAATTAATCGATGTTACTCCCTCGTATACTAAAGTGATGTTACATTTTCGGCTGGACTGTAATTGTTATTCTTTATTGGTTGCGGCAAGTGAGCAATGGTTTGCTGATCATCGACTAAGTTATAAAGGCTCTCGCCATTTAACATCAAAACTGCATCAATTACCTGTTTATTATCATTCAGATGTTGCGCCAGATTTAGCTACTGTCGCCGCTCATAGCCAGTTAACAGAGCAACAAGTCATTACTCGACATAGTGATAAAATCTATCAGGTAGGTGCAATAGGTTTTACTGCTGGGTTTGCTTTTTTATCTTCGGTGGATGCTGAAATCGCAATGCCTAGACTGTCGTCACCTCGGCTTCAAATACCAGCAGGAAGCGTCGGTATTGCCGATAACCAAACCGCAATATATCCCGATCAAAGTCCAGGAGGTTGGCATATTATTGGTAATTGTCCGCAATCCTTATTTTTAGCTGATCAGTACCCGTTATCTATTTTTTCAATTGGCGATCAGGTGCAATTTTTTGCGATCACCAAACAAGAATTTTTAGATCTAGGAGGGCAGTTATGGAAGCGTTAGAGATCATTGAATCAGGGATGCTAATGCAGTTGCAAGATCTCGGTCGATATGGTGTGGCAGAGCATGGATTAAGCCAAGGTGGCGCAATGGATCTTCATGCTTTCTGCTGGGGGAATTTATTGTTAAATAATGATCCTAATGCAGCTCAAATAGAGATCACATTAGGGCAAGTCAGTTTTAACGTTCTTACCGATTGTACTATCGCTCTCACTGGTGCTGATATGCAAGCCAAGATTGATGGGAAAAAGGTTATGCCCTGGCAAACAGTACGCTTATTGCGTGGGCAAGTATTGCAGTTAGGCTATGCACGTCAGGGGTTAAGAGCATATTTAGCCATTGACGGTGGATTTTGTGTTAAAGAAAGTCTAGGTAGTGTATCGACAGTCGCTAGGAATCATCTGGGCGGTTTTGATGGTACGGGGCAGTCACTAAAAGAGGGGCAACGACTTTCTAAATATGGTGGAAATAACGTTTATCATTTTCAAGCAGTACCCGCACGCTATATACCCCATTATGCCGAAAAGTTAACGGTATCTATTATTGAATCATATCAAGCAGAATGGTTTTCTTCACAGCAAAAGCAGCAGTTTTATCAGTCAGAATATCAAGTGAGTCAACATAGTGATCGCATGGGCTATCGGCTTGTAGGGGAAAAGATCCTCCCCAATAAGACGACATTGATCTCTCAACCTATAGCAAAGGGAGCGGTTCAATTTCCTGCATCAGGAGAGCCCATTATTTTACTCAATGATCGACAAACGTTGGGGGGATATCCTATTTTAGGTTGCATTACTCAGCGCGATCTTAATTTGGTTAGTCAATTAAAACCGGGAGATTCAATCCGATTTTCACCATTAAGCCCAGAGCTATTTGAACTTGAGTTACAGAAATGGTTTACTTTCTGTCGATTCTTTAATGTTTTCAATTGTGGTAACGAAAAGAAAGAAAGGTGATTGGATGTATATTTTCGGCTATGGAAGCCTGATCAATAAATACTCGCGAAACCGTACAGGTAATACTGGTAAATCTTATCCTGCATTAGTGCATGGTTTACAGCGTTCATGGGGTAATGTTGATGGCAGTTATCCTATCGCACCTTTAGTCGTAAAGCCGGGACAAGGTGTCTGTAATGGCGTGTTAATTGAAGTTGATGAAAAAGGTTTGAGAGACTTTGACCAAAGAGAACATGGTTATCAACGTATTCAAATTACTGCACAACAAATTGAATTGTTAGAAAATACGAAGCTCACATTATCAGAACCAGTTTGGGTGTATATCAATAATAGTGCTTTACCACCTTGTCAGCAGTTTCCTATTACACAAACCTATGTTGATACGGTTTTAGCGGGATGTTTATCTATTTCACATCAATTTGCAGAGATGTTTATCGCAACGACGACAGGCTGGCAATACCCTTATCAAAATGATCGTCATTCGCCTAAATACGGCAACTTAGCTGGCGTTTATGATGCTGATAGAAAGCAGATTGATATACTCATTGAAAATACGATTTCAGGTAATTAACGATCTGCTTATCGTTATCATTTAAGCGAGATCTACGGTGGCAAAACCGAATAAAAAAGGGCCGACAAAAACAGTTGATATCTTTTGTGCTAAATGTAAAACGCTCTTATTTAAATATCGAAAAGGTGGAAAAGGGGCGTTAGTAAAATGTTTTAAAGAAAGAATTGTAAAAGATTTTACGATTGAATCTGCAACATGCCCTGAATGTGGTGTGGTATTCGCACGAGATGCATTAGTAAGAGGTACACCTGCATTTAAAATCATTGGTGGCAAAGTGACGATGAAATAAATAAGAAGCCGAGTTATAAGTCAACTCGGCTTCTTGCTACCAATGAGGATTACTTTTTGAATAACTGCTTTGGTGGGCAATCAATCTTTTTACTCATAAGTACCGCTTCTAAATCGACAATTTTACGGTGATAAGTTGCCTTTACGAGTTGATAATCAAGTGATGGCGCAAACCATAATGAAAGTTGGCGATCGCTTTTTCTCGTTTGATTAACCCTAATGGTATTTAGAGTACCAAAATTAGTATCGATTGTTTCATTACCCACGACTGCAAAGTAGTAGTGGCTAGTTTCGTCACTATTTTGCATGATGAAATCAAAGTTCTTTTTACCTTCAATTAAATCAAGACGCATTTGGCTACCAATTGTGTCTCCATCAAGAATAGGCGCGAAAGCATTGGTATATTTCTGCGTTTTTCCATCATCAGTCACTGTAGAGTTATGGCCATCGTTACTAAACGTTACACTGACATTTCCTGCCATTAGTCCAGTGATCGTTCGTTGAAATTTATCCGTGATAAAGCGTTGAGCAGCATCTGACCAATGTAATTGAGTATGAGAGTGCATTTTTGATTTAGTGATTAAAACATCAACCTCACTGTTGGTATAAATATCAGCGTTATCACCTTTCCAAACAATGTGACGTTGATAATGACCAATTTTCTGACCTTTAAAAAAGATATTGTAATTTAATGTCTTTTTACATTGATGAAATTGGTTCGGAAAAGAATAGGTGGCATGACTTACTTTTTGTAGTGCTGTTGAAGGATTACTTGTCGGTGCTGCAATGGCTGTTACACTCAATAAAGATAAAACCGACGTAGTAAATAAAGACAATAAACGCACAGGTACTCCTAAACATTTAGATATAACGAACATTAGCGTTTTATAGTTTAACAGGTTTGGTAACAAGATGATCAAGTAGCATGTGTTTTATGCACCAAGCCACTTCGATTATATAGATCATTCTGCAAATGTCTTTTTCAGCGTAATAATTAATAATAGGACTGAAATGAAATAAAAAATTAATCTATTATTAACTCCTTTTAAATCATGTGGTTATGATTTTGATTGTAAACGGTCGTAAAGATCATCTTTTAATTAAAAAATAACGTGTTGTTATTTAAGAAATTTTATTTCGAGGTCTATACCTGTCTGTTGTGACACTAGTAATACAGTTATTTGACGTTTAGTGTTAGCGCGCCTATTTTTTATACGTTTATGTCTAAAGAAAGAGGAGTGTGTGATGAAAAAAATGAACTCGTCATATCGATTACAAATTATCAAAGAAGTTGCAACTCGGCATCAAATGAAATCGACAGGTGATCCTATGGCGATGCACATATCACAGCTACTAGAAAGTCATAATAATGAACACCCCATAAAGCCAATAACAACATTTGATGATAGTCATTATGATGACAATGCGGGCGGTTGGGTAAGCAATTTATGGGGTAACGAAAAATAAAACAGGATAATTATAATCACGGGAAGTGATGGATGAAGTACGATGATGTTCGTAGCTTTTTTGATACATTGAGATCATCGATGAAGAATGCTTTTTTCTTAGCCTGTAACTGGAACAAATTTTGTGTCTGATGTACATTGCGGTGTCATTATATATTTAGGCTAATTGATGAATTACACCGAACTCGATAATTACACGCGTAAGTGGATTTTTACCCATGCTTCGATGCCTGTTCCTACGACAGATCTTGAGCAAATAAAACCGTTAACCCAAGCGCGTTCTTCGCAATTGTGGCAGGAACATATTAGTAAACAGAGTCCGGATTCTGATCACTTTGAGCACGGTGATTGGGCGGCAGATACAAAAAACTGGTCAGAGCCTGAAGATTGGCAAGATGCTTGGGATAACGATGATGATGCATCATTGCCAGCTGCTATTTTGACAGCTTTGCAATGGGAAGATAATACAACGATTTATTTTTGCTACGAAAAGTACAATATTGTAGAAACTAAATGGGGTGTATTTAAACGTAACTGGAAAAACTTTTTGTTTTTTGATGATGGTCCAATTCTATTGGGTCGCAAACAAAAACAAGCGCTGTGGTTTCAATCCAATGGTACTTATCAGTTAGCATTACGCCCATAATTTTCTAACGCCCTGTAATATTTATTTCTTTTTAAATTACAGGGCGTTGTTATTTATGTTTTTTCTTCAATGGGCTGTAATTGTTTTATGATCTGTTGAATATTTTTTAATGCGATGTGTAAATTGTTGCTTGAAGAATGAACCGAGCCTTCTTTTGTTATTAAAGGTTGGTTTAATGGCTCGCCTAACGCAATAAAAAAACGTGCACTGTGGTTTGTGGTTGTGACGGTAATGGGTAATTGCGAGTGAGCAAAAATTCCCATTTGATTCGGATGTAGTTGATTATTTGCGATATAGGCGTGCCCTGAGCGTAAATAAATAAAACCTGCAACATGGGTCTCTGGTGGTGTAAACGTCCAACTACCGTATGACGTGACAATAATATCAAGATAGATAATATTGCAGTTATGTTTTATTGGGCTTTCAACACCATTGTAGTGACCAATGAGTACTTTTGTTGTCGCGTGTGTGCCTTCAACGAGAGGTAGTTTTTTACTGGCAATATGAGTACTTGATGGCGCAGTCATTTCTCCTTCTTTCTCTGAAGGCGAAGCGGTCCACATTTGAAACGCTTCTGCGATCCCATTGTGTGGTTTCATCAGTGATTTATGTGCCATACCATAACCACAGGTGGTGAGGTGAATATCACCCGTTTGAATGTGATTTTTACCGTTAATACTGTCATCGTTTTGGATTGATCCGATAACGGGATAGCTGACAGCATCGATACCTGAGTGGCCATGAAAACCTAGTTCATTATGTGCTCGGTTAGTAGATAAATAATGATCCCAAAGGATAAAGGGGTTGGTATCAGGAAGATGCGGGGTATCGATATAGGTGACGATGGCACCGTGTTTTATGCCGTGCCGAATTACTGCAATTTTTCTAGTCATTGCTATTGTTACCTGTTTTCGTAAGGCTAGAAAACAAGCCTATGTATCATGCCATTACAAATTAATATTCAACTCTTCTTTAGCCTAGTTGCTTACTCGCCGATCTGCCGCATTATTAGCAACAAAAATTTGGTTACTGGTAAAATGAAAGTTGAATATTAAACGTTTAACATTTATTTGTATTACAATAATCAACATTAAATAGATACTCAATATTGACGAAATAATAGGAAACACGAATGACTTTTTCTTTTGGTGGCTTGTTTAAACAGCAAGCATTTATTAATGGCCAATGGAGTGACGCCTTTTCTGGTAAAACGGTAAATATTACTAATCCGGCGACAAATGAAGTTATTGGTCATGTTCCACTTATGGGTGTAGAAGAAACCAATATTGCGATTGATGCGGCAGATAAAGCGTATCGATTGTGGTCAAAAACAACAGCGAAACACCGTTCGATGATCTTACGTCAGTGGTATGAGTTAATTGTTTCACACCGTGATGAATTAGCTCATATTCTTACTGCCGAACAAGGTAAGCCACTGGCTGAAGCGAAAGGTGAAATTGCCTATGCGGCGAGTTTTGTTGAATGGTATGCCGAAGAAGCTAAGCGTCTAAACGGTGAGATCATTCCAAGCCATAAAGAAGACGCACGTATTTTAGTTTCTCGCCAGCCTGTTGGTGTGGTTGCTGCCATAACACCCTGGAACTTTCCTGCAGCAATGATCACACGTAAATGTGGTCCAGCTTTTGCTGCGGGTTGCTCCGTGGTATTAAAACCAGCCCCTGATACCCCTTATACTGCATTCGCCTTTGCAGAGCTCGCGCATCGGGCGGGCATTCCTGCTGGGTTGTTTAATGTTATTACGGGAGATGCCGTTAAAATTGGCGCAGAGCTTATGAGCAATAAGCGAGTTCGCAAAGTTTCATTCACAGGCTCAACGGCAATAGGTAAGCTTTTGATGGCACAATCAGCCGCTACTGTTAAGAAAGTGTCTTTAGAGTTAGGGGGGAACGCGCCATTTATTGTGTTTGATGATGCTGACTTATCTCGCGCGATTGATGGGGTAATGGTTTCTAAGTTTCGTAATGCAGGGCAGACATGTGTGTGCACTAACCGTATTTATGTTCATAGTGATGTGTATCTGCAATTTGTAGAAAAGCTAGCTGAAAAAGTGTCAGCACTAACGGTTGGCAATGGTGTTGATAATGGCGTAACTATTGGCCCGTTGATAAACCGAGCTGCGGTTGAGAAAGTCGAAAAACACATTAACGACGCCATAATGAAAGGGGCAAACTTAGTTATAGGTACACGAGAGCCTTCAACAAGCTGCTTTGTTCAGCCTACGGTGCTAAGTAATGTAACCGATAATATGTTAGTGGCGAGTGAAGAAACCTTTGGTCCGTTAGCTGCTGTGTTTAAGTTTACGGATGAGCAAGATGTTATTGCACGCGCTAATAATACCGATTCTGGGCTTGCAGCTTACGTTTATACTCAATCATTATCACGCGCTTTTCGTGTTAGTGAAGCGCTGGAATATGGCATGGTCGGAGTTAATGAAGGGGTAATTTCTACTGAACTCGCGCCATTTGGTGGGGTAAAAGAATCAGGTATTGGCCGAGAAGGTGCGCATCAAGGTTTAGAAGAATATACTGAGATGAAATACACCTTAATGGGTGGCTTATAGCATTTTGTTATTCTTTTAGCGTTATGTCTAGCGAGCTGAGTTACACTGCGTTTCTCAGCTTTCTTCTTTCTATTCTTCTTGGATACTATTTTCCATGGTACGTATTAGTACGACGCCTTCATTGTCTGCAATAAAGCCTTACAGGATTATTTTCACTTTATTTCTTATTCTCTTTTTTTCGTTCCCAGCTCAGGCTGTTCCATTGGTTGGCTCAGCATGTTTGATCCGTCACGGTAATAAAGTTGTCGTTATAAAAGAAGAAATATCAGGGAAATTGGCTTTACCTGGTGGTCGAATTGATCCTATGAATAGCCCTGAGCAGGCTGCTGTACGTGAAGTCTATGAAGAAACTGGCATTCATGTTGACGCGGTGAAGTTGCTAAAATTACGGGGTAACACAACGTTATTTGCGTGTGTAGCGAAGCAGCCCATTCCAACAACAGTGATCTCGCCTTATACCCAACCGTTAACAACGACAGAAAATGATGATTTGTTAATTAGTACTTGGCAAGCGAAGCATTTTACCAAAGAGGTGAAGTGTGCATATTTACTGTCAGCTGAAAACATTACGCCAAAGGATTATCGCTATCCTAATGATGTTCCACTGATCCAACACTTATTATCACAAGTACCCAATAGTGAAATTACGACCAATGCTGCAGATTACCAAGCGGTGAGTAGGTTACATCAATGGGAGCTGACACAGATTCAGTCATTTCAACAAGAAATCAAATCGCTGCCTGATAGTTACCAATCACTTTTTCAACGAGTGCTATCTGTGTTTAACTTACCCGGTGAAAAGCTGTTTATTGGCTTGTTATTGCTCGTTGTTACCGTCGGTTTTGGTGTCACAGCAATGTTGTATTTATCAAGCGTACTTGTGACTGTCACTTTTATTGCTTCGGTAATGAAATTAGCGCTAGCATCACCTCGTCCATTTTATATTTGGCCAGAGTTACAACAAACAGCAGCCAGTGGCTTTGGTTTGCCGAGCGGCCATACATTAATGGCAACGGTACTATGGGGATTGCTTTGGTACAATTTTCCGTTGTTGATTCATCGCTATCGACCCCACTTGACTTCAAACCTAACGACGTTTCGCTTTAAGACACTGCCGCTGTTGATTATTGCGATTAGTTTACAAGCTATCGCAAGGGTTTGGCTCGGTGTGCATTTTATCTCAGATACCGTACTTGGCTTGAGTGTTGGGATAATGCTTTTAGCTTTGTTTATTTGGTGGCAACGTTCAGGCTCAGCCTATCTGCATGTGCGTAATTGGCGGTTTTGGGCGCTACTTAGCGTGATAATTGCTGTGGGTGTGAGCTATTTTCAAGTCCCTCAGCAAGTGTATTTATTAGCCTGTACGCTTGCAATGAGTGCCGCTGTCTTTATTGATAGAGGTCGATCACGACAGACAATTACTTATACTCAAAAATTGAAATTAGCAGTGATGCTACTTGGTTCTGTATTGGCGATTGGATTTTTGAGCTCATTATGGGTAGAGATCGTAATAAGTACAGTCGCTATATTATTGATAAAAACATTAGCTATTGTCGTCATGGTTATGGCGTGCGTATTGATGACTGCGCATAGCTATCGTTTGAAATAAGCACCTTCAAGGCGGAAGCGGAAGTGACAAGCAAGGATTGTTTGTTTTGTTCTATCGCGTTGTAAGGTAAAGTAAAGTGATAATAATATCTACAATTGATGTGCCGATGATCGAATTTATAACGATCAGGCTATAAATATTAAATGAGAGAAGGCCAGTAGTCGTAGGACACGACTCCGCTATAAGTGATAGCGTACACTGGAGAAGGAGCACAATGTTACCAGCATTAACCCATCAGCACAGTATCGAGCAACTGGTGCTTTCATTCCTTGACGATTTATCCGCGGCCGGTTTTCGAGGCGAGATAGAGAAAACCTATGCGAGTCGACTCGCTGTTGCAACAGATAATAGCGTTTATCAAGTTATTCCTCAGGCGGTTATCTTACCTAAAGATATCGATGATCTGGTGTTAATTGGTCAAATTGGTCAACAGAAAAACTATCAAAAAATCACCTTTTCTCCTCGTGGGGGCGGTACGGGAACCAATGGCCAATCATTAACGCCTGGTGTGGTTGTCGATATTTCACGCCATATGAATAAGGTACTGGAAGTTAATCCTGAACAAGGTTGGGTTCGAGTACAAACAGGTGTCGTAAAAGATCAACTTAACGATGCGTTACGTCCTCACGGTTATTTTTTCTCTCCTGATTTATCGACCAGTAACCGCGCTACCGTGGGCGGTATGATTAACACTGATGCCTCGGGTCAAGGGTCGTTAAAATACGGAAAAACGTCTGATCATGTATTGTCGTTAACGGCAGTCCTTGTTGATGGTTCAGTATTAAAAACCGAAGCGTTAGATGAAACGCAAATAGAGTCGATATCAGGTGATGATCTCGCTGCAAAAGTGGTTAAAACCTCTGCACAAATATGTCGTGAAAAACGCCAACAAATTATCGATAAGTTTCCCCCTCTTAACCGCTTTTTAACGGGTTATGATTTAAAAAATGTTTATGACGATGAACTAACACAATTTGATATTGGTCGTTTGTTGTGTGGGGCGGAAGGTTCGCTTGCGTTTATTGCAGAAGCGAAACTGAATATTACGCCGATCCCGAAATCACGAACGCTTGTAAATATTAAATACGATAGTTTTGATTCAGCGCTACGCAATGCGCCAATGATGGTTGAAGCTAAAGCGTTATCGGTAGAAACCATCGATTCCAAAGTATTGAATCTCGCAAAACAAGACATTGTTTGGAACACTGTTAGTGATTTATTAACCGATGTCCCTGGCAAAGAAATGCTTGGGATTAATATGGTTGAGTATGCAAGCAACGATATTGCCGAGAACCAACAACAAGTAAAAGCACTATGCGAACGACTTGATGCCATGATAACGGCAAATGAAGCAGGCATTATTGGCTATCAAGTTTGTGAAGAGTTGGCGAGCATCCAAAAAATTTACACCATGCGTAAAAAAGCCGTGGGTTTATTGGGGGCGGCAAAAGGGAGTCAAAAACCTATCGCATTTGCTGAAGATACCTGTGTACCTCCTGAAAACTTAGCTGATTTTATTGCTGAATTCCGTCAGTTGCTTGATGATAAACAATTAAATTATGGCATGTTTGGTCACGTTGATGCGGGGGTTTTACACGTTCGTCCGGCACTTGATATGTGCGATCCAGAGCAAGAGCGCTTGATGAAAGAAGTCTCTGATCAAGTTGTTGAGCTGGTGGCAAAATATGGCGGATTGATGTGGGGCGAGCACGGTAAAGGCTTCCGCTCTGAATATGGTCCGGCTTTCTTTGGTGATGAGCTATTCACAGAATTACGTCGAATAAAATCAGCGTTTGATCCCCACAATCGTTTAAACCCAGGAAAAATTTGTACGCCATTAGAGAGCGATGATCAATTAGTGAAGGTTGATGATCGAAAGCGAGGTTTTTTTGATCGTCAGATCCCTATAACAACGCGAGATAGCTTTAAACAAGCGATGGAATGTAATGGTAATGGCTTGTGTTTTAACTATGACACCAGCTCACCTATGTGCCCATCGATGAAGATCACCGCAGATCGTCGCCATTCACCGAAAGGGCGAGCAGGACTGGTTCGTGAATGGCTACGTCAATTAGCAGAGCAGGGCGTTAATGCAGACGAGTTAGAACATAAGTTATTGACCACGACACCAACGATTAAACAGATCATCGATCGTCTCAAAAATACCTATGGCGAACGTCGTAAGCAATATGATTACTCTCATGAAGTGATGGAAGCGATGAATGGCTGTTTGGCATGTAAAGCTTGTGCAAGCCAATGTCCAATCAAAGTGGATGTTCCAAGCTTCCGCTCTCGCTTTATGAATATCTATTACAGTCGCTATCAACGACCAGCGAAAGATTATTTAGTCGCGTATGTTGAAAACTATTTACCGTTAATGGCTAAAGCGCCAGGGGTGATGAATGCCTTAACACGTCCGGAGTGGTCGAAAAAACTCACTGAAAAAGCGATTGGGTATGTTGATATGCCGTTATTGTCCTTGCCGACATTAACCGAGAAACTTGATGGACACCATGCGCTGCGTTTTGATCTGCAATGGTTACAAGCGCTGTCAGAGCAAGAGCGTCAGAATTATGTGCTGATTGTTCAAGATCCGTTTACCAGCTTCTATGATGCTGAAGTGGTAAAAGATTTCATTATTTTGGCTGAAAAACTGGGTAAAAAGCCAATTTTGGTGCCATTTAAACCAAATGGTAAAGCGCAGCATGTAAAAGGTTTCTTGCGTCAGTTTGCGAAAACCGCTCGTAACACGGCTGATTTCTTGAATCAATTAGCCGTGCTCAATATTCCAATGGTGGGTGTCGATCCAGCGCTTGTACTTTGTTACCGCGATGAATACGCTGAAGTATTAAAAGAAACCCGTGGTAACTTTGAAGTGTTAACCGCACATGAGTGGTTATTACCCTTATTGCCAGAGTTAAAGCAATATAAAGCAACAGAAGAACAACCTTGGTATTTATTTGCTCATTGTACTGAAAAAACCAAGATGCCTAATGCTGAAAAGCAATGGGAGACGATATTTAGTCACTTTGGTATAGCGCTTCAATCTGTTGCGGTGGGTTGTTGTGGTATGGCTGGTACATTTGGTCATGAAAAAGATAAGTTAGAGACCTCTAAAGGGGTGTATAACCTAAGCTGGAAACCCAATATCGATAAATTAGATCCTTCACGTTGTCTGGCTACGGGATACTCTTGTCGAAGCCAAGTGAAGCGCTTTGAGCACATTAAATTTCAGCACCCTGTACAAGTGTTATTAAAAACGGTGCAAGAAGCTTAATTATTGATAAAGCGAAGACACTAAAAAAGCGAGCTGATGCTCGCTTTTTTAGTGTCTGATGTAATAATGATATTAGTCGTTATTTGGTGCTAACCAACGGTATACCCAACCAGCTAGAACCGCACCGATAAGAGGCGCAACCCAAAACATCCAAAGTTGAGATGTTGCCCAGTCGCCAACGAACAAAGCAGGACCTGTACTACGTGCAGGATTAACCGATGTGTTTGTTACAGGAATACTGACTAGGTGAATAAGTGTTAGCGCAAGACCAATAACTAAACCTGACATTTGTGGTGATGCTAGCTTGTGGGTCGCACCTAAAATCACAAACAGGAACATAAATGTCATCACTACTTCAGTAACGAAAGAAGATAATAATGAGTAGTGACCAGGTGAATGCTCGCCATAACCGTTTGATGCGAAACCGCCAGCGAGATTGAAACCAGCGTGGCCACTTGCGATAACGTAAAGGACAGCAGCACCAGCGATAGCACCAAGTACTTGAGAAATAATATAAGGGATAACTTCACCTGCAGGGAAGCGATTACCCGCCCATAGGCCAACAGTTACTGCTGGGTTTAAATGGCAGCCAGAAATATGACCTATCGCGTATGCCATAGTTACAACAGTCAAACCGAATGCTAATGCTACACCGAGAAAACCGATGCCTAAGTCAGGATAAGCAGCAGCCAAAACCGCACTACCACAACCACCAAGCACTAACCAGAATGTACCGATAAACTCGGCAACCAACTTTCTCATCATATTTCTGTTCCAGATATTATAAAAACGACGCACATAATGGATTAAAAACACCGTTCTATCTAGCGGTGTCCATTTAATTTAAAGATAAATTATCATTATTTATCTGAATTCACAGAAGTGAATGACTAACTATAAGTGTAATTAAGTGTAGTGATTGATTTGTGATTAAACATTACAAATCAATGAGTTAGTTGCTAGTTGTAGCATTGATTACTATGCGGTATTTTTTTAAGTGGCTGTGTTTTATTCTGATTAAATAAGTTACGACTATCAGCAATTAATTCACAATGGGTCTCTGTCCAGTGTCGTCATTTAATTACACCATCATGAGTTTCAGTTAAAAGGGGGGAATTTTCGCCTCAGTCACCGCAATGGGCATACATAATACCGTCACAATATTGAAGATCTGGCTGGTGGATATGGCCGCATATAATTCTATCAACCGGATTGTTTATTGCGTGACTAATCGCAGCTTGACGAAAACGAGCAATAGCTTGGTGCGCTTTATCGATCCTTTACTTTAAATATGTAGCTAAGGACCAATAAGGTTTATTTAATTGACAGCGACTATGGTGTAGCCAGCGATTGAGAAAAAGCATGAAGTCATAGCCTTTATCTCCTAAATAATTATGAAAGCGATGAATGGTGATCAAATCATCAAATTCATCACCGTGTAACGCCAGTCTTTTGTTTCCAGTCGCTGTGGTATGAGTGTATTGGCGTTCGAGTTGTATATGACCAAAATCGTAGTGAAGAAAGTCACGGATTTTTTCATCGTGATTGGCTGGAATGTAGATGATCTTACAATCGTGGTGTGCTTTATCGAGTAATAGGTTTAGTAATGCATGGTCAATAAGAGCGATTTCTTTGAGGCCATAAATCAATAATATCACCCACTAAAATAATGGTTTCAGCTTGGTTATGTTTAAAAAGTTGAGGAGGTAATCAATTTTACAATCACGGTTACCTAAATAGAGATCAGATAGCCATAAGGTGCGATAGCTATTGATATTCATGATTCCTCAACACTCTGTTTAGGATGAATTTTAACGCTATCGCGGTTTTATGACTTTTAAGTGGCTATTTAATTAATTTCTAATCACTTTCATCAAACAAGTAAGCTTCTATTTGCTCTGAAAGCCATTTAATGACAGGTGTTCGGCGCGATTCGGTTTCTACAACCTCACCATAAGCTTGCCAGTTCATTGCTCGGTTATACTTGATGACTTTAAGTGTGCCGTCGCGCAAGTAATGATTAATTAGAATCGCAGGTAAATAAGACCAACCGGTTTGATCTAGCACCGCATCACGAAGGTGTTCGTAAAATGATAATGCAATGTATTTACCAGCCTTCGGCGTAACAATTTTCAGGTTTTCTTCGTCGATGTATGCTACGGCAATTTCAGTGAAACGCTCAAGATCGGCTGCTGTCACTTTACGTAATTGACTAAGCGGATGATCTTTATGGGCAACGGACATCATGCGAATTTGACCTAAATCGATCTGATTGACGCGTGACAGCTGATGGGTATCTGGTAATAATCCATAGGCGACATCAACAAGATTTTGGGTCACCATTTCTTCTAGTTCTTGTGGCGGAGCACTATAAATAGAGACACTGGTTTGGGGAAATTGTTTACGAATATCACGCAGTAGTTTACGCCACACAGCTTCTGGTAATGAATCATCACGTGCGATACGAATGCTGGATTCAACACCGGCTAAATGCTGATCACAGCGGGTTTCAATATCACGGGCAATGAGTAGCATTCTTTCGAAATCATT
This sequence comes from Photobacterium sp. GB-36, assembly GCF_003026135.1. Taxonomy (NCBI): domain Bacteria; kingdom Pseudomonadati; phylum Pseudomonadota; class Gammaproteobacteria; order Vibrionales; family Vibrionaceae; genus Photobacterium; species Photobacterium sp. GB-36. Next base: position 267,081 of record NZ_PYNY01000002.1, read on the forward strand.
AGCAATTGCATCACCGATACTGGTGGGAATTATTTGGTTTCCTGTTCGATTTAAAAGCGCAATACCGAGTTCATCTTCCAGCGCACTTAAAGCGGCACTGACTGTAGTGCGGCTTTTTCCTAATTTTCGTGCGGCTTCTGCAATAGACCCTGTCTTAATTGCATACAAATACATCTCAATCTGATTGGTTCTCATGCAGAATTTTGCCCGTTAAATATACAAACCTATATGCTCATATTAGCGACGAATAACTTGTCGCTCAGAGATTATATTATTAATCTAAGTCACAGTATTATGTACCTAGGATAATTCAACAACAAAAAACGACGAATAATTTGTCGATTGAGGTATATATGTCTAGCAAGATACAACAAGAGCGTGGATTGCTATTGTTGTCAACAATATCATCATTTTCATTTGCAGTAATAGGGATTGTTTTAGGGTCTATTGTTGGCTCGTTAGTAATTGTGTTTGATGGTGCCTATTCACTCGTCAGCTTAGCGTTAACCATGTTATCACTGGGTGCTGCGCATTATATTCATAAGCCTGAAGTGGATAAGACAACCCCTCAATTTGCGATGATTGAGCCTGCTGTTATTGCGATTAAAGGTTCTGTTATTGCCATTATGTGTTTATGGTCTTTTTATTCAGCCGTTGAAGCAATTTTAGCGGGTGGTCGTGATATTAATGCGGGCGTTGCACTTGCATTTGGTATGGTAAGTGTTACTGGCTGTTATGCGACTTACCGTTATATTAAGTTGAAGAGCGAGAATATTGAATCAGCGTTAGCCGATGCTGAAGCAAAACAGTGGATTATGGACACGGTGATCAGTGTTGCTGTACTTGCTGGTTTCTTTATCGCTAAATTATTAATGATGACGCAGTATGCTGGATATGCAGTCTATGCCGATCCAACAATGGTTGTATTAGCGTCGATTTATTTCATTATTGTTCCTGTAAAAATGGTATGGCTTTCAGTACACGAACTACTAGAAATTCATGGTCAGCCAATGGCACATGTAATGAGTAAATAAAGAGAGTAAACGAGATAAGGCCAGCTTTATTGTTTGATAGAGCTGGCCTTATTTATTATGCTATACAACGACTAACGTCCCAGTAAAAGGGTATCTTCAATTTCGCGGTAATGTGTAGCGGTATTGATAAGTGATGTTGCTGTTAAGCCCGGTACGCCATACACTTCAACCTTGGTATTATATTTGGTCTGTACTTTATCAACTAACAAATCAAAGTCACCATCGCCTGAAAGTAAAATAATACGATCAGCATCTTGTGCATGTTCGATAACATCTAGTGTAATACCCACATCCCAATCTCCCTTAGCAGAGCCATCACTGCGTTGGATAAATGGTTTTAGTTTTACTTCAAAGCCAATCGCTCGCAGAATATTTTGAAATTGTCTTTGCTTTTCATCTCCTTTATGGATGGCATAAGCGTAAGCTGCGATGATTTCTCTATCTTGTGAAACTTCCGCCCAAAAAGCATTGTAGTCGAAGTTAGCACGATACTTTTCTTTGACGGTGTAGTAGATGTTTTGTACATCAACAAATATTGCCACTTTTTCCACGAGAATTCCAAATTGGTTGAATTTAAAAGCTATGTTGAAGAAATGACGAGGATAATTCAACTGTTATTGAACAATGTGTTGTTATTGTTGGTTTTTTATTCAAAGAAACATAACGAGTCGTTACAAGCAACAAATCGCGATGGAATATGGAGTAAAATTGGAAAACTATGGTCTTAATAAAAAGGCAATCACTCGCCGAGATAATTTTAAGAGATAAAGTGATGAACAAGATATTGATCGGCACACTGTTATTAAGTTCAAGCTCAGTATTGGCACAGAGTTGCCCTGTAGATGTGCCACATCCAATTCACATTGATAAGGGGAATATTTCTGTTTATGAGCAAGGTAAGCCTAAGTTACTGATTGATAAAAATAATGAAGTTTATATTAATGGTGAAAAAATTGATTTAACGGCAATGCAGCAAAAAGCAGTCGAGGCCTATAGCCACAATGTTCAGACTTACCTACCGCAGATGGCACAACTAGCACAAGAAGGTGTTGGGATGGCAACGGATGTATTGGGTGAAGTAGCCAATAGTTTTGATTCACAAGATGCTTTTAAAAACGTTGAAACGTTAATTGCTCAGTTTGGTCAGCAGGCTAATGAGAAATTTTATAATCAGCAGGGTGAGTTTGTTATGCCTGCTGATGTGTTTTCTAATATGGATACTAATTGGAAAACCGAGTTTGAATCGGCAATGAAACAAGTCAGTGTTCAATCAATAGCGAGTTTATTTGCGGCGCTTTCTGATGAAATGAAAAACGGTGATGTAGATTTTACGCAGCTTCAATCAAAATTTTCCGAATTAAAAGCACGCTTAGGCGAACAAATGGCCCAACGTAGTCAGCAAATGAAAGTAAAAGCAGATAGTTTATGTGGTTCTATTGAAGGTCTGGCTGAGCAAGAAAAACAACTTCAACAGGTGATACCGCAATTGAAAGGCATTCCAATGTTTGAGATTTAATTCTTTTTATTATTTACTTAAATAGCGCAGTTCTGCGCTATTTTTGTTTGTATGTTTTTTGTCCTAAAGATGAACTATGTGTTAAGCTAAAAAGAGAAAATAAGTAATAATATCGTGTATTTAAAGGAAGATTTTTACATCATTAAATAACGCACTTTGACCAATAGGGGATAAATATGTTGAAGATTGCTGTGATAATTGGTCTGTTACTGTTTGCTTATTGGGTTATGCGCTATATGTCGCCTACGAACCAAAGAAAGGTTGTTGTTGGTCTTTTTTCCATATTAGGTAGCGCTGCAATTATCTTTATGGGGTTCGAGCTGTTCCGCTAGAGCAGCATGACGCTTATTTATTTAAATATGAAAACACTAAGCGTCATGATAGATCCAATCATTACAAAATATCAGTTAGAGCAATACCCACACCAATACGTTGCTGCTTGTGGTTATAATCAATCAGATTTTCACCGTAGCCTGTTGAGTATTTAGTATAGCCGCGCAGTTTACCCCAGAGCGGGAAAGTTAAACCAACTTCACCATAGCCTTTATGAGAGGCAAAGTTTTCACGTCCAACAAAGCTGAATTCATAGTCATCCCATTTGTAAACCACACCGACTTGGTAATGCCCCATGTAATGTTCGATATCAGGGTTGTCATCACCAGATGGAGAGGTGGGTTCTTTTTTCTTATCTTCAGGAATACGCCACCATGGTCTAAATGAGAAGGCAAAATTTCCCTTTTCAAAGATGAAGTCGGTATATACACGGTTCCAACTACGAGATAACCCTTGAGTTCGACCATTTGATTGATGTTCGATACCTATTGTTGCCCATGTATTACCACCAAGAGGTTTCCATGGTGTAGGCGCTAAGTAAAACATTTCAGGGCGATAGTTGGTTTCTCTAAATGGGCGTGAAATGTCACTAGCATATACCTGCCAGTAAGAATTTAATGTGAAAGCAAGAAATACGCCATCGCCATCAATGAGTAAATCATCGTAGTTTAATGGTGTTTTAAAACTTATCTGGAATTCAGCTTCAGCATTCTTTAAGTGATTATCCCATTCTGTACCGTTATAAGCATCACGATTAATACTGTCAGTGAGGGTAACAGGAAGGAAGTAGTTCATACGGTGAGGTGTAATAACAAACGGATCAAACGTAGTCTCACGTTCACGTTGTAAACGCTGTGAGATCATAGGCTCGTTACTGATTTTTTTAGCCTCAGCTATTAATTTTTCACAACGACTACGGATTTGGCTAAGTTTTAAATAACCGCTTTGATTTTTTACAGCATCCAATAAGCATGCCTCATAGTCGTCATTAGGTGCCGCTGTCACAACACAAGGGGCTGTAAACATCGCTAATAAACAGAAATTATATACTGGTTTCACAAGTAATTGACGTCCCTAATTATAAGTGCAGGCAAGTTACATAACAGTTAAGCAAGCTGATTTTAACAGTTTGTTTTGTATCAATTACTATCTATTATACATACCAAATGTCAATATTTGGTTAAATAAAACGCCACATAGAAGTGGCGTTTTTTGTAACGGGCTATGTTAATGAATATTAAGCGCCAGCTCGACTGCGTGTCGGTTTATTTGGTCGACCTGCCTTTCCGTTGCGATTTTTATTACCTGCAGGTTTGCCATTACGGGCACCTGCATTGTTGCCGTTATTTGGGCGCTTATTGCCGTTTGTCTCACTTCGGTTACCTGTCCCTTCAGGTTTACCATTAGCCGTAGGTCTTCCATTGGCTGAAGGTTTACCTTTTACTGTTGGCTTTCCGTTACGGGTTGTTGGGCTGCGCTTTCCATCTTTACGGATATCTGGTTGATTTGGATGCTTAGTCGCAAATCGCTTAGAACCATGGCGACCTGAGCCACGACGCTCTGCTGGGGTTAGCTCAGCTTCAGTTCCTGGTGGTGGAACTAAACAGCTTGAACGATTACCGATTAAGTGCTTTTTGCCCATCGAAATGAGTGCATCACGGATCAATGCCCAGTTAGCTGGATCATGATAACGTAATAGTGCTTTGTGTAAGCGACGTTGACGTTCACCTTTAGCAACAGATAAATCTTCGCGGCCTTTATATTTTACTTTTTTCAGTGGGTTTGTTTCAGAGTGATACATCGCCGTTGCATTACACATTGGTGACGGATAGAAGTTCTGAACCTGATCACACTGGTAATCATTTTGCTTTAACCATAATGCAAGGTTAAGCATGTCTTCATCTGTGGAGCCCGGGTGTGCTGAAATAAAGTAAGGGATCAGGTATTGCTTCTTGCCTGCTTCCTGGCTGTATTGTTCAAACATTTCTTTAAAGCGATCAAAGGTACCCATGCCTGGCTTCATCATCAGATCAAGGGTGCCTTTTTCGGTATGCTCTGGGGCAATTTTTAAGTAGCCACCAACATGGTGAGTCACAAGTTCTCGAACATACTCTGGTGATTCAACCGCTAAGTCATAACGCACGCCTGACGCAATCATAATCTTCTTAATGCCTTTTAGATTACGTGCTTCACGATACAGATCGATAGTATGTTTATGGTCAGTATTCAGCTTTTCACAGATCTTAGGGAAGATACATGATGGACGACGACAGTTGGCTTCTGCACGTTCATCAGAGCAGCCTAAACGATACATGTTTGCTGTTGGGCCACCAAGATCCGAAATAGTACCCGTAAAGCCCGGCACTTTTTCTTGAATATCTTTAATTTCATTCAAAATCGATTCTTTTGAACGGTTTTGGATGATTCGACCTTCATGCTCAGTGATTGAACAGAAAGAACACCCGCCAAAACAACCACGCATGATATTCACTGAGGTTTTGATCATGTCATAAGCTGGGATCTTTGCTTTGCCGTAGCTTGGGTGCGGAACACGTGCAAACGGTAAGCCGAAAACAAAATCCATCTCTTCCGTTGAGAGTGGGATCGGTGCACGGTTTACCCAAAGCTCTCGATCAGCATGTTTTTGAATTAGAGCACGGCCAGAGTAGGGGTTGGTTTCTAAATGCATCACACGGCTAGCGTGGGCATAGAGAATACGGTCATTAGCTAATTTTTCATATGACGGTAAACGAACAACTGTTGTTTTTGCATCGTGACGTGACGGCTGTACACGTACTACTTTGGCTTCGTTTTTTTGTTCTTGTTTATTAGTGTCACAGTTTTCTTCGGTTGCGTATGGGTTTGGCATTACCATTGCGCGGCCGGGCTTTTCAATACGTGAAGAGTCAATTTCTTTATACTCTTCAGGAACTTCTTTCACCATTACCGCAGTACCAGCGATACGCGTTAATGATTTAATATCTTCGCCATTGCCTAAACGGTGCGCAACTTCAACCAGTGCACGTTCAGCGTTACCAAACAATAAAATGTCGGCTTTTGCATCCATTAATACTGAACGACGGACTTTGTCAGACCAGTAATCATAGTGTGCAAGACGGCGAAGGCTCGCTTCAATACCACCTAATACAATAGGAACGTCTTTAAATGCTTCACGGCAGCGCTGAGAATATACGAGTACTGCGCGATCGGGACGTTTGCCCCCTTCATTGTTCGGGGTGTAAGCATCATCATGACGAAGCTTACGATCGGCGGTATAGCGGTTGATCATCGAATCCATGTTACCGGCGGTAATACCAAAAAAGAGATTTGGTTTACCCAGTTTCATGAACTCATCTTTATTGTCCCATTTAGGTTGGGAAATAATACCAACGCGGAAACCTTGGGCTTCTAATAGGCGACCAATGACCGCCATACCAAAGCTAGGATGGTCAACATAGGCATCACCAGTAACAATAATAATGTCACAGCTATCCCAACCTAACGCATCCATTTCTTTACGAGATGTCGGTAAAAATGGTGCTGTGCCATAGCATTCAGCCCAATACTTAGGATAGCTATCAATAGGTGTTACTTTCGTGTGCATGTTTTGACCTCTATATTTTGAGGCGGGAATTATAACGGTTAGCGGTATCACTGACTAGCCCCTATAAAACCAGAGAATTTTTATGGATAAATCATTCCTGAAACATCATTTTTATAATAGCTAACTATGCTAAAAATATTTCATATAGAGCGTTAAATTAGATGTATTAAATGAACTGTGAATCATAAAACATAAAAATGTTTACAATGGACGAAAAAAGAGAAGTGAGAAAATGGATGAAGACTAATGAGCAGGAGAATAAATCGCTGCCGATATTAACAAGCTTTGAAGATAAGCATGCCTATTGTGAGCAAGTTAAAATGGCTAACTTTACGCAAAGTATGCGGTTAGAAGGCTATGACATTCGTGTGCCTTCACCGATAAAAAATACGCGAGAGCGTAATGCATTGCGCCTGCAACTGATTAGGTATTATCAACAAGAGAACACTGAAAAGGTGTGAATGTGGACGATAAGTACGGTACAGATCAAGATCCTTATACTTACGAAAATTCTTATGTATTGATTAATAAGCTCAATATTAGAGATGAAGCTTTATTTGATGAGGCAGAAACTCAATTTAATATATTGGCGGCGATGGGAATTGAATTTGACTCACCACCTTATGATTTCGCGTATTTTTGTCAGCTACACAAATGGCTTTTTGATGATTTGTTTGAGTGGGCGGGTCAGTGTCGTACGATTGATATATCAAAAGACGATACACGTTTTTGTCACGTGAGTCGTTTACCGCAAGAAACCACTCGTTTATTCAACCAACTTGAAGCTGAACGTTATCTGGTCGGGTTACCCTTTGAAGAGTTGATTGAGCGATTGGCACAATATTATTGCGATATCAATGTATTACATCCTTTTCGAGAGGGAAATGGGCGGACACAGCGAATACTGTTTGAACACATAGTAATTAATTGTGGCTATAACATTAATTTTAGTGGCGTAACCGCAGAGCAGTGGCTTAATGCGAATATTCAAGGGGTCGTGTGCAATTATAAGCCGATGCAGGATTTATTTAGGCGCTGTGTGGTAACGCCTTAATGTATTTGTAACTGTCGGAGTAAAACAGCAAGCTATAAACGCTGAGAGTATAGCGTTATATCGCTTGCCATTTCTAAGTTCGATAATTAAAAGTTTTGTTTTTCAGCGATAGACTGTTGTTCAATTGCCGTAAGTGGTTGCAAACTTCTAACATCTGATGCTGCTGGGCTTTGGTAAACCGCTAGACCGAACTTAGGGATCATTGCAAAGATATGGTCAAAAATATCTGATTGCACATCTTCATAAAAAGCCCATCGCGTATCATTCACAAAAACATAAATTTGGATTGGTAATCCATTGGGGGTCGGCTCTAATTCACGTACAAGAAAAGTCATATCTTGACGTATTTGAGGATGTTGTTTGAGATATACATCAAGATAACCACGAAATATCGCAACATTGGTTAAGCCAGTATTTGGTGGTAGGTTTTGCTTTTTCTTTGTCAGAATTGCAGGTACAAAATTTATTGTTGCTAACTGTGCTTCATCATTGCTGTCGATAAACTTGATGGTATCAATATCGATTAACACAGAGCGCTTAATGCGACGACCACCTGATTCTTGCATTTGGCGCCAGTTAATAAAAGAATCTTGAACCAGCGCATAAGCGGGAACATTGGTTACGGTGTTATCCCAGTTTTTCACTTTTACCGTGGTTAATGAGACTTCTTCAATACTGCCATTAGCACCATATTTATCCATTTGGATCCAGTCACCTACTTTTACCATTTGGTTTGCTGATAACTGGATACCAGCAACAAAGCCTAAGATAGTATCGCGGAAGACTAATAACACTAAACCTGTCGCAACACCTAAACCACTTAAGAAATAAACGGGAGAGCGATTGGCGAGTACTGAAATAGCAATGATAAAACCAATTAAAAAGATGATTAACTTAAATAATTGAACAAAACTTTTTATTGGTAGATCACGGCTCATTAATTTGATATCGGCAATATCATTACTGGCATCTAAAAAAGCATAACTACTTCGAATAAGAGCCAAAATAAGCCATAAACTTAGAAGACGGTCTATTAATCCACTAAGAATAATATGTTTATCAAGTACTAGTGGGATGAGTAAGTTAAGCACAACGGCAGGAATGATCAGTGACAGTTTTTCAAACACCGCATGTTTGACGATTACTGAACCCCATGAGGCCTTTGATCGCCTGAGCATGGTATTGACAATTTTCAGTAATCCCCAGCGAACGATCACATAAGTAAAAAAAGCGACTCCAACACATAACACTAAGAAAAATACTGTTGATATATTGTCATGCGGTTCAATATTGACACCAATTTCGGATAAAATGTGCGCGATATCAACTCTAACTTCTTTGCTCACAGACTCACTCCATTTGATTACATTTAATAATAAACTATTAGCGCATCATACCTGAAAAAAATAGCTAATGACTGTTAGTATATAACTGAATATTCAATGATGTGTGTTGGAGATTGACGTGGCGAAAAAGTTTTATGTTGTATGGCAAGGACGAGAGCCGGGAATATATACCGATTGGGCGAGTTGTAAGCAGCAAGTGGACAAGTTCACTGGTGCTAAATACAAGTCATTTCCTAGCCAAGAAGAAGCGCAAGTTGCTTTTGGTGGTAAAGTTCCCACATATAGAGCATCCGCTGCCACAAAAAATACCGCAAAAGCCGTTAAAACGAGTAAAGGCTCTTTGACCGCAGAGCAAGTACATGCAGTAAAAGCAGAGATTAAAATCTTTACTGATGGCGGTTGTGATCCTAATCCCGGTAAAGCAGGTTCAGGTTTAGCTCTGTATCGAGAAAACCAATTAAATGAATTGTGGTTTGGTTTATATAACCCGCAAGGTACCAATAATACCGCTGAGCTAAATGCGTTATATCAAGCCTTACTCCAAGCTGAAAAGTATATTGCAGGTGGCATAAGTGTCGCGATATTTTGTGATTCACGTTATTCGATTCAGTGTATTACTCAATGGGCGGTATCGTGGAAAAAGAATGGTTGGAAAAAAGCAGGGGGGGAGATCAAAAATCTAGATTTGATCCAACCAATGTTTGAGCGCTATCAGACAATTAAAGATATGATCCAAATTTACCATGTGAATGGACACGTCGGCATCGAAGGCAATGAATTAGCTGATAGGATGTCTATTCTCGCAGTAGATGAGCGCGAGGTTGCGTTTTCGCTATATCAGCAACCCTTAGATATTAAAGTGATTTTAGCCCTAAGAGTGGGCTAAAATCGGTGATAAATTATTCTTGATAATTGAGTAAAGCGAGCATACGTTCAATGTTCGCTTTTTTATTTCCGTGATTTCCCATCATTTCTTGATTGCCTAACGCAAAGAGCCAATCTTCAATCGCATCGCCATCAATATCGTCACGAAAATTGATCAAATTCGCCCATTGTTCAAGATCGTCATCATCAATCTCTTGCGTTAAGTATTTATTCAGTACTTGAATGAGCAAAGATTTAGTAACAATAAATGGTGTGTCTTGAGCCGATGACTCTGCATTAAGGTAGACAGAAAAGGCATTGTCACGTTCAGGGCCAAAACTCATAATTTGATAAATAGCTTGTTGTTTATCCACTGTAGTTAACTTTAATCGATGGTTGAGTGGTTATTCTGCCGTTTTAGAAGCAATAAAAAAAGCCTGTAGAGCGCTCTACAGGCTTGAGTATTTATCATATTAATTTCGATTAAGCGTACATAGGTACAAGCACGACAGTACCTAAAATGACGGTAATTAAGCCACACACCACAGGTACAACAGTACGTTTAACCACATCGAATGGGCTGATTTTCGCCATACCAGAGGTTGCAACAATAACACCTGATACCGGTGAGATAGTACGACCTAAGTTTGATGCTTGAAGCATAGGGATGATAAGGAATGCAGGGTTTAAACCTAACTTACCCGCAAGTTGAGGTGCAAGTTCAACAAAGGCATAGAAAGGCGCATTACCTGAGCCTGTTGCAATAGCAGCGGCAACCGTTAGTGCTGTTAGTAATAGCATTAGCGCGACGCCACCGGCACCCGCTTTATCAGCCAATGCGAGTAGGTTATCAATGGCACCAACAGACATTAAGCCTTGCGCAAACACACCAGCTGCGACCAATAGCATCACTACGCCTTTGAATGCATCACCCATACCTGCGTAGCAAGATTCTAGATTTTCAAGTGTAACTTTGCCGTTTAAGCGATTAGTCAGAAAATCGACAATCGCACCAATGGTAATAGATAACACAACAATGGTGTAAATATCGATTTTTAGGCCAGGGATAGTTTCACCATTAAATAGGAATACCCCAATGATTGGCATGAAAGGTAAAATTGAGTAATACCCAGGCGCTGTCACTTCCATTTCAGAAATATCAACACGCTCCATTGGTGTGTTGTTTTTCTTATCAAGATATTTGTTCCAGAAGAAAGCAGCGACCGCCATTACAATAATGGCACTGATAGAAACTGGTAATACGGTTTCAACGGCAAACACGTGTAATGGTAAACCTGCTTTTTCCGCAGCAACCACCACATCACCTGACGTTGGCGATAGGATGATCGCAGCAGGGGAGGCACAGACTGCCGCTGCCGCTGGGCGAGAAATACCCATAGCAGTCATCATTGGGAATAGTGTCGCCATTAATAGCACACCAAGACCAGTTGCAGAGCTCACGGCAAGAGACATTAAACAAGCAACAATATAAGCAGCAACTAATAGTACGTAAGGCGATTTAATTAATGACAAAGGTTTTGAAAATTGTTTTACCACGACATTATTAGCACCAATGTGGGTCATGTATGATGCGAAACCGCATAACAACATGATTTGTAGACCTAAGCCGCCACCACGGTACTGCAGCATGTATTTTACATACTCAAGAGAATCGGTGAATAAATTACCTGTTGATGCAACTTTTGCAGGTAAAACAGAATGACCTAATAAGCCTGCAATAATTAATAACGAAACTCCCGCGGTGAGTAATACTCCTGCAGCTTTATATCCTTTAACAATGTAATAGCCAACGGCGATGGTGATCACCAAGCCTATTAATAGCTCCGTCATGAAGACTCCTTATTTCATTTTAAATCTAATTGTAAAAAGTTATTACTATGTGGTGGTATTTGCTGCTAGTAATGTAACTAAAAATAAAATTATTAACGAGATTTAATCAGATAAGTTATGATCTAAAACAGTATTTACTGTCGATTGTTAATTTTATGATAAATAATATAGTGATTAATTGAATGTTGTTACTATCTAACTGTTAAATAACAATATTCATATTGTTTTCTATTAAGAGATAATAAGATTTAATATCAACTCGATTAATAAGATAAAGCGACTTAACTATTGCAGTGTTGAATGATATTTATAGAATGCAATTATTGTTGGCAGCAGTGCTGCTTTACATAATCAATAAATGCTTGATCAGCTAATGATAAATATCCTGTTTTACGCCATGCCATCACGATATCAAGTAAGATCGGTTGTTCAAAAGGAATTGGGACAAGCTTTGGTTCATACTCTGTCACCATCTCTAGTAATGTAGTGATGGCGAAATCTTGTCTCACGATTTTAAAAATCATCGCCAGTAAGTTAGTTTCAAATGAAATGTTAGGTGTGAAATGGTATTTCTCACAGATGCTATCGATTGTTTCTCGATGAAAATAGCCATGTTTAAACATGACTAGCTCTTGGTTGAAAAAATCAGAAAAAGAAAGGGATTTATATTTTGAGAATTCATGATTCTCTGAAACAACAGCAACCATTTGTGATTTCAATAGCGGCTCTGGATGCAATGAATCAGGCAGTTCATGATTAATGATCACACCAAAATCTAACTCACCATCAATGATCATCTTTCTGATTGATTGAGTGCCAGCCTCTACAATACTCAGTTTTAAATGTGGATATTGACTCTTAAAGCCCATAATGATTTCTGGAAAGAAATATGAGCCTAACATGCTTGGAATACCGACACGCACTTCTCCTTTTTCTAATCCTCGTAATTCAGCCATTGCGGTTTGTGCATCATTAATTTTCTGAATAATCGCTTTGGCGTGAAGAAGTAATACTTTTCCTTCATCGGTTAATTCTACTTTGCGTTCATTACGTGAAAATAAGCACAAGCCCAGTTGTTGCTCTAGTTTTTTGATTGTCATGCTGAGCGCGGGTTGAGCAATGTGTAACTTTTCAGCTGCTCGCGTAAAATTATTTGTTTCTGCTAGTGCGACAAAATAGGTAAGTTGTCGAGAATCCATAGCTATAAACCAAAGTTATTATGATTATATATATTATATATTTTCATTATTGCATGGCAATTGATACCGTAACTACTCTTTGATAGATAATTCTTCCCACGTTAATGCTTATCTCAATGATATGGGTAATGTATTGAGCATTATTTTCTGGTGAATATATGATTGAACTCCATTCGTCTCATTATAAAAAAGCTTGTTTTGCATTGGCATTAGGTTCTTTTATTGTGTTTTGTAACCTTTATTTATTTCAGCCTATGCTGCCACTTATGGCACAAGAATTTGGTGTGAGTGCGACAGCTATTAATTGGATACTAGCGGCAACGACATTAATGTTAGCCGTGTGCTTGATCCCTTGGGCGATTGCTTCTGAAATTGTCGGACGGCGTGTGATTATGTTAGTGAGTTTGTCATTATTACCCGTCGTTGGATGCATAATGGCTTTTAGCAATAGTTTAATCACTCTTACCATTTTAAGAGCTGTAATGGGGATTTCTGTTGCTGGCTTTATTGCTGTTGCTGTTGCTTATATGGCTGAAGAATTTACACCTAAAGCACTTATGGTTGCGGTGGGAAGCTATATTAGTGCGAATTCACTAGGGGGGATCGTTGGGCGATTATATGGCGGTATTGTCAGTGAGCACTATAGCTGGCATCTCGCCGTATTAGGATTGGCTGGTTTTAGTTTGGTTGGTGCAATCATTGTAATCAAGTTATTACCTAAACAGCAACACTTTAAGCCTAATCGCCAAGGCTTTCGCGTTCATGGCAAGCATTTGGTACAGCATATAAAGCAACCTATATTATGGATCGCTATGTTGATTGGCGGTATTAACTTTGCGCTATTTGTTAACCTTTATTCGGTATCTGGTTTTAGATTGGTCGCGGCACCGTTTAATTTACCATTGAGCTGGGCTGCTTTAATCTTCCTTTGCTATTTAAGTGGCACATTTACATCAAGATTCAGCGGTAAATGGGCTAACAGATTTAGTCCTGTGAGTGGCATATTATTAGGTGGAGTGATTAGTTTTCTAGGAATGTGGTTAGGTCTAATTGAATCACGTCCAATGATCATCATTAGCTTGTTACTGATTAGTTCTGGCGCTTTCTTTACTCATTCACTTGCTTATGCATGGGTCAGTAAACACGCACAAGTTGCTAAAGCTACAGCAACAGCGATGTATTTAGTGCATTACTATGTGGGCGGTAGTGTAGGGGGCTTCTTATTAATTTACTGTTGGCAGCATGGCCGATGGGAAAGTGTCGTTGCTGGTGGAACGGTACTTTATAGTGCAATGTTTATTTTATGTGGATTATTAGCCCGAGAAGCCGGAAAAAGTAAAGCGCAAATAATAGAACAACTTGGATAATGATCTAGTGGATATTGATAGTACGTTATAGACAGGATCTATAACGTACTTTAACTATTTTATTTCAATCAATAATGTGAAATCACTGTGCTCACCACGACGAGCAAAAGCACGATATTGACCAACTCGAATGGTGTATTTACCGCTGTATGGCAGAATATAAGCGCCTTGTTTATTGAGTGCTTCAGAGTATTCACTGAGATCAACGCCTGATTCTAAGTGCTTATTAGATAGGTTAATCCACAACTTCGTACTTTTTGTCAGAAGTTTTGCCGTTAGTGCCTGCCCTTTTTTTGCATAAAAAACATAATCGTTAAAATCGTAACCTTTTATTTTTGCAGGATATTCAGCGCTAGTTGCACCTTTTTGAAAATGTACGTCCTGTGTTTTATTTGCAGCCAAAGCAAGAGATGAAAATAAGCTGATACATAAAATACAAATAGTGAGTGATAAGCGGGAAAAGAATTTCATAGCCTTGTCCAGTAAAGTAAAGAGAGATAGACCTTATTTTATTAGTATATCAGGCTATTAGAATGATGATAAATCCATTCATAGTCAGTGATACTGATATTTAAAGTTTTATATATATTTTAGACGTGATTTAAGGTATCTTATATAAAACTTGGTGTATATGGATGGTGCATTAAAAATGGAAAATAAAATAAAAGATCTAACCGTAAAGCAGCGCTTGCTACTGGCTAAGCAAGGACGATTTATTCACATTTTATCGACAGATCCTGATCGCCGAGTTAGAGCCGCAGCAACAGAATATAATCTTGATATATTGATTGATGATGATGCTGCTTTTGATGCGCTTATGGAGTTAGATTAAAAACGATCATTTTATTTTCTCAATGACTGAATCTAATAATGTTGAACCATGATATATTTTAAAACTGAGAAAATTAACAAAAGGATATTGTTTATTTAAAATCGCTTTATCTGAGTGCATATTTTTTATCATTTCTTTCGCTAAACCATGCAACTGTTCTGAATTAAAAGAAGCTGGGTTATATTGGTAACTATAGGTTAAGGTTTGATCAGAACAATTAATGACATAAAAGGCATTAATTTCTGAGTTATTGGTTTCTAAGGTATTTCTTCCTGATGGTATGTCAGCACAAGAATAAATAGCGGAAAATACGGGTGAACTGCTAAGTAGCAATAACAGTGGGAGAAGTTGTGATTTTCTCATATAAACCTCCTGCAGTTTGAATAATTATGATGATTAGAAGTTAAAGACTAAATAGCTAAACTTCTTTTTAATTTTATCGCTTTCACTATGAAAGATGGCTTAATTATTAAAAATTCTTATAGTTAAGAAGTTTTTAATAAAATATGCAAAATGCGTCTCAAATAGAATAAATGACATTATTGGTTTATTTTAAAATGTAGCCTCAATTTAGAAAATCTAGCCATATATTCACATCACAGAATAACTCGGTATAATCGCTGTACTTTTTATCTACTCAATGACGTTTATTATGGCAGGCTACTTAACCTTTCTTGTGCCCGCGCTACTTGGTGCGCAACTTATCCTTACCATTGTTTTGATGAAGGGCGAAATTTGCCCAGGTCAACGTGGTCGTGTTCATAAAATGTTACCAGTATTGCTTGTTGGTTGGTTACTCGCCGCTATAGCACAGCCTTTAGCCGTGTTACCTTTACTGTCATTAGCGTTCTTTACGATGAAAGTGAAAACAGGGAAAACACGTGATGCTGGGCCTATTAAAGTTTTATATGGTAGTGATGTATTAGCCTTTATTTGTTGGCTTGTGTTATTACCCACCTTAAATATGCCTGAAATTGCGATTAGCCTAGTTGCTATCGCATTATATGGTAGTGTATTAGCCCATGTTTTACTGACTTTTGCGCGTACGCGTTTACAGGCATTTCACCGCATATTACCGTTTGTCGGTTTTATTAGTGCAATATTAACGATTTTATTTATGATCTGGCAGATCATGACTCTCGGTCAGGCAACAACAAGCCACCATATGATAGAAATTATTACGGCGTTAGCATTAATGGTGATTGGCTTGGTGATTTGGTCAGGCCACATCTTATTAAATAAAAAAGTGAATAATTGGCAGTTAGTGATTGCGCTTGTAGTGTTGATGTTTTCTGCGGGCTTACAGTTAGTTTTGTTTTAAAACTATCGATATTAAAAACAATGAAATAGAGCCGCTTTTATAGCGGCTTTTTTGTATTGGTTATCTACGTCTATGCTTAATGAGTAACATGAACACTTTTTAATTAAGCCATTATGTAGGGAGCTGGAAGGTGTATGGAAATTAATAATCTACTGAGTATGGATGGCAATATTGTCATTGGGATAGTGAATGAACGCTTACGTTTAGAGTGCAGTAGCATGTCTGAATTATTAAGTCGTTATGAACTAGATGAAGGCGAATTGACAGATAAGTTGGCACAGCTAGGCTATCAGTATGATCCAATAACCAATCAATTCCGATAATACATTAATCCATAAATTAGCCTCATTAAGTGAGGCTTTTATTTTGTATGAATTATGCCGACTTAATACCTTCTAAATGGAGTTGGCATTGTTGCCTTGCCGTTGCGAAAAAAGCTTGTAGATAGTGACGTTGCTGTTCTGATGCTCTAATCGCAGCAAATAAACGTCGCCATAAACCTTGCTCTAACGGCTTACTTACGACTAACCCCTGTTGCGCAAAATCATGAATAGCCCAATTAGGTAGTACGGCAACGCCTAATCCAGCCGACACCATTTGCACAAGCATCAAAGTATTATCCGCCTGTTTCCAAGCTTTCGGCTCTATGCCAGCAGGTTGTAGGAAATGTTTGACGACATCTAAACGATTTTTTTGTACGGGATAACTCAGCATGGTGTGATCGGCAATATCTTGCGGTGTGATAAAAGGCTTTTCTGCTAAAGGGGAATTAACACTAACGATTAATCGCATTTCAAAATCAAATAAAGGTTCATAATGGATCTCGCTACGTGGCTGAATATCAGACGTGATCACTAAATCGAGCTCACCGCAAGCAAGAGCAGGTAATGGTTCGAAGCCAAAGCCTGAAGAGAAGTCTAGTGTTACAGCTGGCCACTGTCCCTGATATTCCTTCAATGCAGGCATTAGCCATTGAAAACAGGAATGGCATTCAATCGCCATATGTAAGCGACCATTAGCATCTTGTTTTATGTTAGCAAGTTCATGTTCTGCATGAGTGATTTGCGGAATAATTGTATCTGCAAGGTTTAATAAAATATCACCTTCTGCAGTAAATTTTACAGGTCGAGTTTTTCGTAAAAATAGCTGACCACCAAGACGTTGTTCCAGATCTTTTAATTGATGAGAAAGAGCTGATTGGGTCAAACACAATGTATTAGCTGTCGCGGTTAATGAGCCAGTATCTCGTAATACTGATAATGTTCTAAGATGTTTTAATTCAATCATGCTTGTCTACGTCCTTGTGAAAGCGTGTTCTTTTATCAACTTATCGTTTTTTACTATAACCCAAACATCTAGATGGCTACACGTCCATATTAGCGTGGATGAGTTTATATCGCCATACTATCAACATGAGAAATATTCATAATCAAAGTGAATATTTGGATGTCAACTTGTAGACAACAGAAAGCAAATCAAAAATTTTGCAACTCTGATTGTGGTTTGAAAACACATAACTAGCTTGAAACGGAAGCAGCACTTGAAAATATGGTTAGTACAGAAATTACTACGTCAATAGTTTATTAAAACAGTAGGATAAATAAGTAAAAGAGAGAAATAAAAAAGGCAGCTTCAAGGCTGCCTGTCTGTTTTTCTAAAGTAAATGCTTATTTAGTATCAGCAACTTTTTTCGTGAACGTTAATGTGTGTTTTGCATTTGTTAGTGTCAGCGTGTCGCCAGAAATAGCAACTTTGTTCCAGTCTGATAATGATTTTGAAAATGTTTGCTCAACTTTCATTGCATCGTCAGGACAAAGCATCATTGTCATCCCCATTTTTTCAATGCGTAGTTGTCCATCTTTAAGCTCTGCTTGACCAAAGTAACGGTTGCACCCTGCGTTACCGTTAGCGGCAAGATCCGAAGATAGTTCTAGACTAGGGGCTTGGAAAGGTGCTTGTAATGCAAGAGCTTTGTGATCGATTTGAACTAATTCCCAATTGCCATTGCTGATTTCGTTTGCAGTGACTTTATGTGGCGCTGAGTTCATAGCACTGTTACCTGCACAAGCGGTTAGCATCAAAGGAAGTACCAAAACTGATAAAAGACGCTTTTTCATAATAATCATTCCTGAATAAATTCTATTTTTAAGTCGGCGTTATTGTACACTGTTTCATTATATAAATAACTATAGCTTACATTACTCTACCAGAGTATTACTTTACATTTATTTACGTAACCAAATGTAATTCGTTATGCTAAGTATAAGATTATTTGAAGATTTAATTATTCCAAATCTCTCATATTGTAACGTGTTATTGCTGATGAATCATGTTTTAAGAGAGAAGGCATGGATATAACGTGATGGTTATAAAATGACGAATATAGCTAGCGCTAAAAAGGGCAGGTATTACAGAGATGAGGTAATACCTTGCCCATACTTATTTGGTCTATTTAAGCTTTTTTAGATTCAATTGCTTTTTCAACCATATGAAGATGCACATCTTGCTGTGGGAATGGGATTGAGATATTTTCACGGTCAAAGCGCATTTTTACTTCGCGTGTGATATCCCAGTAAACATCCCAGTAATCGTCTGTTTTCACCCAAGGGCGCACGATAAAATCAACAGATGAAGAGTTTAGAGTGTGTAATTTAATTGTTGGCTCTGGGCTACGTAGTACTGCCGGATGCTCAGAAACAATGTCATTTAACACACGTTCTGTTTTTTCAATGTCATCGCTGTAACCAATACCAAAGATCATGTCTACACGACGGACTTTTTCGTGCGTTACGTTCTTTATGATATCACCCCAAATTTTACTATTTGGGATCATTAGCATCTCGTTACTGAATGTTTTGATTGTGGTGTTTACAAGACTCATATGACTTACTTTACCCGTAATACCACCAGCTTCAACCAGATCACCGACATCAAATGGACGGTAAATCAGTAGCATCATACCTGCAGCGAAGTTTGATAGCGTATCTTGTAATGCGAAACCAACAATAATACCGGCAACACCGAAACCCGTTAGAATAGGGGCTAGGTTTAGGCCAATTTGAGATAAAGCAATAAGTAAACCAATAGCAAAAACGGCTTTCCCTGACATAGAGATAAAGAACTCTTGCATCAAGATAGACATGTTTAAGTTCTTTGTAGAAACTGCACGCTTTACCATTTTTCTTACAATGTTTTTCAATGTTTTGAATGCAAAGATGATCAAAACAAAAATAAACACTTTAAATAGCATTTGTGGCAGGTTGCTTAGTAACCAATCTTTTAGATCTGTTGTCCAACCCGATGCGATAGACCAAATAACTTTGCTATTTAGCAAATCATCAGTAACGTTACCGGTTTGTTCGAATAGTTGTTTTTTGTACTCAGCAGTATCAATACCTACCGTATCTGCAATCTCAATCAGATTTTCTAAGTTAGTCGTATCATTATCAACTTGACGTTGAGCTAGGATCTGGGAAAGTTGAAGTGTACTTTTTTCACTTTCACTGGCTGATTTTAATTGCTTATTAGCAACATCTAATGCTTGGCTATCAAAAGTTAGAGATGTTGAAGTAAATGCTAGGCGGTGCTCAATTTTGTCGGTTAATTCTTTTACAGCTTGTGGGGCTGGTTTCCCTAGCTTTTCTAGCCACTGATAATTTTGCCATTCTTCTTTTAGAATTGAAGTTGAAAACTGACGTGTTTCAGCTATTGTTTTTAAAGCAACAAGTTTGTCAGCATCTTTAGCTTTATCGAGAACTTCCTGATCTCGGGTTAATTTTTCATCAAGAAATTTATTGGCTTCTCTAACAAATACAACTTGTTTATCTACTTGTGTTAACAGCAACTTTTTATCGACATCGTTGCTTTTAATCATACTCGCGAGAATATCACGAAGTTCGTTATTTTTATTTAGTATTTGTAAGCGGACTACATCGAGAGAAGATCCCGTTAATGTAGTTGTCTCCTTAGATAAGGTTACTATTTCACTATTGAGTTGAAGCAGTTGCTCTACTTTAGGATTAACGGTTTGCTTGGACGTATCGGTCTTACTCTCGGCAAAGCTAAGAGAAGACACAAGTAATAATATTAATACCAGAAAGCGCATAATGCGGTTAACTCCTACTGGTGTAAACATAATCAAAGAAAAGCCATATATACAATTCAATTAATGCATATTTTTGCTGGCTAGAGAAAATAGGCGCAGATTATATATTAGTTTTAAAGCGGAAAGTTAGAAATTTGCAAGTAATCAACAAGAAGAATGGATGGTACAAATAATCGTTTAAGTTGATATGAAAAATAGAAAACCACGACAATTTAGTGACTTGTCGTGGTTTATTGTAACTTTATTATGAACGTTCATTTAAGTTTTGGCGCGCTATCTCACTGTCTTTGTCTGCATAGAAATGGACTTGAAATTGAGTATCAGGTGTCATTAATTCAACTTTATGCCAGTATTGAGGCGGGCTGATGAGTGAGTCATTTGCCTGAATAACAACCTCTTGTTCGATTTCTCCTCGTCTTTCTGTAAAGCCATAAAATTTCAGAGTCCCAGATATAACACTAATTTTTCCGTATACACCTTCACGGGTGTTGTGCTCATGAACTAACATTTTCGGCACAGTGTCACGATTAAATACTGAGGTTGATTTGTAGTTAATAAAGCTATTAGGAATAGATGCCATAAGTTCTCTCCAATATTATTTTTGATTAGGCTTGGTGAGCTGGTAAATCCTTGTTTTGATAACAATCAGCAAAGTTATGATTACGATCGCGATGTTTAGCTTCATCTTCTCTGATTCTTAATACAACATCTCGCAGTTTTGCATCATCATGTAACTCATAGTAGTTAATTGCAATTTGTGGCGCTGCGACATTTTCAAGTTCACCACTATCAATTTTTTCTAAAAATTCGGTATAGCTTTTACAAGCTTCCTCTTCAAAGTAACCCACGACACGGTGCGCAATCTTTGATGAAGTGAGGTAAATAATACTGTATACACAGATGAAAACGGCTTGCCCTAATAAGACGAGTCCACGTTCAACCCAGCTTGGTTTAGCGATATCTAAAAAGATCATTAAGTGCATACGTTCATTATCTGCTTCACTTAATAACTCTTTGATCCACCCCTCATCATCTTTCATTCGGCGAAGGGCTTTTAAATGGTTAAACATACCGGCAACCATACCTGGTACGGCAGCAATGGTTTCTAAAATCACAGCACGTTTAGCGTATTTTTTGCCATAGAAAATATTAAGAGAATACTTGAGAAGCTGTGTGATTTTATACGCTAGGCGCTCAGAAAATTTAGTGGTTTCTCTGTGTGTTAAAGCAAAATCTGACATTGGACTACTCGCTCTTTCTTAAACATGTATTAATAATAAATGTTTAAATTATTAAAACAAGTATTTCAAACGCAACATATATAAAAAAGCCTCTTCACAAGGAAGAGGCAAAAAGTACCATCGCTATTATTATTCTAAAAAATGCGAAGAGGAAGAACGTTAATTAACTTCTATTAATTAACCAAAATCACCATTTACATAACCACGAGTGCGTTCATCTTGAGGGTTATTAAATAGGTTTTGCGTTTCATCATGTTCTACTAATTCACCCATAAGGAAAAATGCAGTACGGTCAGAGATACGACGTGCTTGCTGCATTGAGTGAGTAACGATAACAATGGTGAAATCTTTCTTCAGTGACTCCATTAAATCTTCAATTTTTTTGGTCGCAATAGGATCAAGTGCGGATGTTGGTTCATCCATCAAAATAACTTCAGGTTTCATTGCGATTGTACGTGCAATACATAAACGTTGCTGCTGACCACCTGATAGGCCAAATGCGTGTGATTTCAAACGATCTTTTACTTCGTCCCATAATGCGGCACCACGAAGAGATTGTTCGACAATCTCATCAAGGGTCTTTTTATCTTTAACCCCTTGTGCACGTAGACCATAAGCAACGTTTTCGTAAATGCTCATTGGGAATGGATTTGGTTTTTGGAATACCATGCCGACTTTAATACGTAGCTGAGCGACATCAATATTGCCATAAACATCTTCACTATCCATGGTCAATGATCCTTTGATGTTTACGCCTTCAATAAGATCATTCATGCGGTTAAGGCAACGAAGTAGGGTAGATTTACCACAACCTGATGGACCAATAAGAGCGGTTACCTGACGATTAGGAATCGGTAAGTTAATTTGTTTTAGCGCTTGGTTCTGACCGTAGTAAAGATCTAGGTTTTCAATATTAAATTTATTCATTTTATCTTCCTCAAAATTAGTAAGTCGCAGTGTTGAAACGGCTCGCAATTAGTTTGGTAATTAAGTTAATGATAAGAACAATCACAATAAGAACAGTGGCAGTACCGTATGCCTGATTCCATTCATGAACGGTGTAAAGTTCTTGGGTTAACTTATAAAGGTGCACGGTAAGCGTTCGACCAGAGTCAAAAACACTTTCAGGTATACGTGCAACCATACCTGCGGTCATAAATACCGGTGCGGATTCGCCAATAACACGACCGACACTGAGGATGATAGCTGTTACAATTCCTGGCATTGCACTAGGAAGAATAAGTCGCCAGATGGTGTAAATTTTAGATGCGCCTAAACCATAAGAACCTTCACGGTAGGTTTGAGGAACAGCCATTAGTGCTTCTTCTGTGGTTCGAATAATAACAGGCAGAATCAAAATACTGAGTGTTAATGCACCCGATAAAATTGAATAGCCAAAACCCATAACAACCACGAAGAATGTCATACCAAATAAACCATAAATAATTGATGGAATACCAGCGAGTGATTCTGTACAGAATCGAATGACTTTAACTAAACGACTGCCTACTTTTGCGTATTCAGTTAAGTAGATAGCCGTCATAATACCTAACGGTGCTGCAACTGAGATAGAAGCAATAACCATATAGATAGTTGAGACGATCATTGGCCAAATTCCTGACTCTTGGCCAATAGTGGTATAGCCAGAAGTAATAAAGGACCAATTAACATGGGCTAGACCATTACTTAAAATGTACCAAATCACCCAAAGTAAAAAACCAACCGTGATACCTGCTGATAACCAAATTAAAAATAAAGCGATCTGATCTTTACGTTTTTGTGCTTGCGGGTTGGCTTTGGCCAATACCGATGTATTTGCTGTTAATGACATAACTTTTACCTCGCACGCTCACGGTTTAAAAACAAAAGCGCGCCGTTTAGCATCATGATGAAAACCAGAAGGACAATACCTGTAGCGTACAATGCACTGGCGTGAATACCGGTTGCGTAAGACATTTCGATAGCAATATTTGCCGTTAGTGTACGTGCCGACTCTAATAGACCATCAGGCATAGCAGGGGAGTTACCCATCACCATAATAATTGCCATCGTTTCACCTAGAGCACGAGCAACACCTAAGATGACGCCAGTCATGATGCCTGAGCGAGCTGCCGGAACCAGTAGTTTGAAAATGGTGAACATCGATGATGCTCCCAATGCTAAAGACCCTTCTTTATACGCACGAGGTACAGCGCGAATAGAGGTTTCAGATACCGTAATAACTGTTGGTAAGATCATGACGGCAAGCACGATGATACCCGCCAGAATAGTGTTACCGGCAGGGACATTAAACACTTCTTGGATAAGCGGCACGATAATAACTAAGCCAAAGAAACCATAAACGACAGAAGGAATACCAGCTAATAGTTCGATCATTGGACGAATTAAATCGGCTAGACGTTTTGGGGCTACTTCTGCAATAAAAATAGCAGTTAAAACACCAATGGGTACACCTAACACAACAGCACCAGCCGTTGAAACCAGTGATGCAACGATCATTGGTGCAATGCCGTATAGCGCTGGTGGTAACCAATCAGTACCAAGGACGATACCAGCTACACCAGCTTGCGCAAAGGCAGCATAACCTTCGCGGAAAATAAAGTAGCCAATGGTAATAAGAGATAAAATGCCGATAGCGGCACTTAGCATAAATAGATTTTTAAAGACTATTTCTCGCCAATCAATTCGTTTTTTTGATTTTAGCGAAGAAGTGCTCTTTGCTGTTTTTTCAATATTCGCGATGGTCATTACTTACTCCAGAACCAGTACAAAAGTGACCGGTTACTGACAAACAAAAAACGCTCAGCCCTAATGAGCTGAGCGTAAAATACTAATTAATGTGTAGAAATGAAGCCTTTGTTTTCAACAATTTTCTGTGCGTCTGCTGATTTCATCCAAGATAGGAATTTTAGCGCTTCAGCAGATGGACGGCCTTCTTTGAACACAACAAGGAATGGACGTTGAACTGTGTAGTCACCAGACTTGATTGCAGAAACAGAAGGTTTGTGACCGTCGATCGCTAGCGGTTTAACAGTATTATCTACTGAACCTAAAGAGATATAACCAATAGCAAATGGGTTGTTTGCAACGGTTGTTTTCAGCTGACCATTACCACTAGCAACTTGTGCTTTCTGTGAAATAGCTGAAACTTTAACGCCATTGATTTTTTTCTTTAGTTTCATGATGTCTTCAAAAGCACCACGAGTACCTGATGCTGTATCACGTGTAGCAACAACGATTGGCTTATCTTCGCCGCCAACTTGTTTCCAGTTAGTTACTTCACCTTTATAGATTTTTGCAACTTGCTCTTTTGTTAGGTCAGAAACCGGGTTGTTGTTATTAACAACAACAGCGATACCGTCACGAGCAATAACCACTTCTTGTACTTCAGGCGATTCTTCTGATGCTTTAAGTGCACGAGAAGACATACCAAAATCGGCTGAGCCATCGTGTGCAGTACGAATGCCAGCTGATGAACCTGGGCCTTGAACCTCTACTGTTACATCGTTTCCTTTCGCGTAAGTCTCACCAAAAACTTCCATAAGCGGTGTTACTGAGCTTGAACCTACAACAGAGATAGTTTCACCTGCAATTGCTGCAGTGCTAGCTACCATTGTTCCTGCTAAAGCGATTGCACCGATAATCTTTGTTTTCATTTTCCTAGTCCTTCGTGGTTGCTTATTACTGTAGATATAAATGAACGTGACAAAGATTAGGAAAGTTGTGTGACACTTATGTTTCAGAACTTTGAACACTCTATGAATGTTGTCACAAATACTTAATAGGGATTAATTGAGGCGTTAATTGAATGTTATTAAAGCGGTAAGCGTGCTTTATCGCTATTTGGTATCTTGTTTTTATGGGGTAATTTATATAGTTACAGCTGCTTGTGAGCGATTTTTCACCTATTTATATGCTCAAAGATTGAATGTTACGATGCGTAGAACTTAATCGTTGTTAGATGAAAGCTTATTTACGATATGAATATGAGCCTCTATATCAGACAGTTGTTTGACACTTTATCTATAGTAAAATGAACGGTTGTAATGGATAGTTAAATTGTAATGACTTCCTAACCAGACTTTTTATGTTAATAAAGGCTATCAATGTTAAAAAAAGCGCAGCAAATGGTGGTGTTTAATGCTCTAACCAAGCAGAAGAGTTTTACAAAGGCTGCTCAATTACTGGAAATTTCGCGTACTCAAGTGAGTAAACTGGTTCAACAATTAGAAGAACGTCTAGGTGTACAACTCGTACAGCGAACAACACGGTCTTTTGCGTTAACAGAATCAGGGCGAATTTTTGCGAAACATTGCGAAGTTGTTGTCGATGAAATTAATGAAGCTGAGAGTGAGCTGTTGATTTTTGGTGATAGCCAGCAAGGATCATTACGGGTGGGTATTGCCCAGTCATTTGCTTCAAATCATGTGGCGCCTTTCATCAATGAATTTCATGAACAAAACCCATTAGTTAATCTTGAACTCAGCTTATTTGATCATCGTGTTGATTTGATCTCAGAGCAATTAGACTTATGGATAGGTTTTATGGATTCTCCTCCTCAAGGTTTTGTTGCTCGTCACTTAACAAATTGTGACTTTGTTCTAGTCGCTAGCCCTGATTATTTAGCAAAGCATGGTGTGCCTTATCATCCAGATGATTTACAACATCACAACTGTATTACGTATTTTAGTCGTGAGCGTAAAGACAATATTTGGAATTTCAGCTTAGGTAATGAAGAACAACAGGTGAAGGTAACGGGCAATTATCGAGTGGATTCTGCTGATGCAATACGTGATGCAACCATTTCTGGTAATGGAGTAGGGTACTTAGCGACGTATTTATTAAAAGATGAAATCCGCCAAGGTAAATTAATTCGGTTAATGCCGGATTGGCAGTTAACACAACATATGCCACTGTATGCAGTTTATCCTCGCCATAAGTATTTACCCTCGAAGGTGAATCTTTTTATTGAGTTTATTCGTGAACATATCGCGTTAGGGAATATCTCATGTCAGGTATAGTGATCCATTAAACTTTTCATGTTGGTAAGTCTTTATTTTCATCAATCATATGATGTAAAAAACAGCAGCGTGACGCAAACGGTTAGCTAAACGCTGTTTTAAATGTTTCTAATTGTAAATTATGGGAACAATACTATCCCATATAAGAACCAATCAAACGCTTTTCGTTTGCTTAGTTTGAAAAGTAGCCGTTTCCTGTGTTTTTTGTTTCTCGATTGTTAATTGTAATAACAATTTGATCCTTGTCACGTTTTTATTTCTCAATAGAATCCCCCCGCAATCGTTTACTACTACACATTGGAGATTGACCATGCATTATTTGGTCGGCATCTTAGGCATTATTGTTATTTTTGCCGTTGGTTTTTCATTTTCAGAAAATCGTCGTGCAATTAATTGGCGTAGCGTGTTGGGTGCATTTTGTATTCAAGTTATTTTTGCGGGCTTCATTTTATACATTCCTATTGGTCGTGTAGTTTTAAACAGCATATCTGGTGCCGTATCCGGTATTCTTGAATATGGCCATGAAGGTACGGAATTTCTGTTCGGTCAATTAGCACAATTTAAATTAGGTTTCATTTTCGCTGTTAACGTTTTGCCTTCAATTGTGTTTTTCTCTGCGCTAATTTCTGTACTGTATTACTTAGGCGTTATGAAATGGGTGATCAGTACGATTGGTGGCATATTACAAAAGCTACTGGGTACAACACGTACAGAGTCAATGTCTGCAACGGCTAATATTTTTGTCGGTTCAGTGGAAGCGCCTTTAGTTGTTCGACCATTTTTGGCTCGAATGACACGTTCAGAATTATTCGCAGTAATGGTTGGCGGTTTAGCATCTGTTGCTGGTGGTACCATGGTGGGATATGCGGGATTAGGTGTTCAGCTTAAGTACCTTATCGCAGCAAGCTTTATGTCTGCTCCTGCAGGTTTGATGATGGCAAAGTTGCTTGTTCCTCAGACTGAAGGTGTTCACACCATGGAAGAAGAAGACGATGGTGAAGAAGACGAACCAGTTAATATGGTTGATGCCGCTTCTCGTGGTGCGTTAAGTGGTTTACAAATAGCTATGGCAGTCGGCGCAAGTTTACTGGCGGTTATCAGTTTAATCGCGCTTGTGAATGGCGGCTTAGGTCATATTGGTAACTGGTTAGCCTCTTTGGGTCAGTGGTTAGGCTTTAACTGGGATGGTTTACATCATTTAAGCCTTGATATGATCTTTGGCTATCTATTTGCGCCTGTTGCATGGTTAATTGGTGTGCCATGGTCAGAAGCAACAACCGCTGCAAGTTTGATCGGTACTAAAATTGCCGTTAATGAATTTATTGCATTCGCTGATTTAATGAAGCCAGAAACTGTCGCTAAATTAAGTGAGCACTCCCAAGCGATTGTGACCTTTGCATTGTGTGGTTTTGCTAACTTAACCTCTATTGCAATGTTAATGGGCGGTTTAGGTGGTATTGTCCCACAACGTCGTCCTGAGATTGCACGTTTAGGTATGAAAGCTATTTTTGCTGCAACACTTGCTAATTTAATGAGTGCGACATTGGCAGGTTTATTTATTCCTCTTTCACTGTAGTATAGAAAGCAGAATAAAATACAAAAACAGAGAGCCGAGGCTCTCTGTTTTTGTATATGTGTTTCAAGTCGCGATTAAATAACAAAAAGGAAACGAATATCATGAAATCTGATGTGGATAAGCTTGTAGCAAAACATGCTGAACTCATTCATAGCGATAGATTGAAAGTTCGCTCACATACTCAGCGAGAAGACGGTGAGTGGATCCTGCATACGTTGATGATTGAAGGTTACGACGTCCCATTTAAATTTAAACGAAAAAAAAAATATCAAAGTTTAAATGGCTGTAAGGTGAATATGACCTATTACCCTGAAGTGATGATGGTGGCAGGGTTTGAAGTTGAAACGATGAAAGTGGTTCGAATTAAGCGCTATTAATGATTTTCCTTATTTCAAAGAAAAACGCCAAGATGCATAAATAGCAACCTTGGCGTTTTTTTATCACGTATATGGATACGGGTTAACGTTGACTATTCATTTGTTGAAGCTTATCTCCGATAGGACCTGAGAAATTAAAGCCATCATGAACATCCCAGTTAATTGACCACGTCATTACACCGCCAAAGTTAGGATACAGTTTAGTCGGTACGACCGAGCCACAGCTACTGCCTTTGGTGACACAATCTAGTGCATCAATAATATTTTGTGTTGGTGCTTGTCCAGAGTTCGCAGAACTTGGTCCTGACGGCAAGCCAATCGCAACTTGATCATCGCGAAGTGGTGCAAATTGACTGCCATCTGCCAGTTCAAACCCTTCTACTAACATTTTGACTGATGCCACCATCATATCAACCGATCCTTCAGGGGCGACTCCTGACGTATATGGATTTGCTAAACCACCGTTGTTATATAGTTGTACATGCAGCAGATTTAGCATGTCACGTAACTCATTTATCATCGGGATGTAAGCGCCCCAAATTCCTGAGTAAGCAATCATGCCGCCTTGAACATAAGGGTGTTCTGGTGCCATGGTTAAATACATATCACCACCAATGTTGGCTTCGATTTGTTTTAACGCAACGGGTAAACGGGCTTGGATCTCTGTGCCATGGAGTAAGTTTGACCCACTTTCTAAGTCAATATCGAGTCCGTCAAATCCCCACTCATTAATAATATCAGTCAAGCTTGAAACAAAGTTTGCTTGGTCGGCATCGTTATTTAAAGTGATAGTACCCTCAGCACCACCCAGTGAAAGAACGATGATTTTACCTTGTGCGCGTAATTCACGAACATCATCTTTAAATTGTTGTGGATCAAGCGGCTCACAACTACTGCGAATGTCACCGTTGTATAAATTAAAGTGAACAGTACCGTCGCTGTTGCGATCATTATCAGCAAATGCGATATCGATAATATCCCAAGCGGGTGAAATATCACGAAGACGTATTGGACAGCCAGAGCCATTAACGAAGTTATGCCAATAGCCAATTAAGTTATGTTGAGTCTCAATCGGTTCTTGAACTTTTACACTGGCTGCGGTTGATAGTGCGGTTTCACCGTTACCATTCGTAGCGAGGGCTGTGACAGTGTAATTACCTGCAGATTGCGCCGTCCAAGAACTGCTATAAGGTGCAGTTTTATCGGTTGCAACAACATTGCCGTTAATAATGAAATCAACTTGTCGAACATCACCGGTTAGTGCTGTCGCTGTTGCTGAAAGGGTGAGTGCTTTTCCTAGTGTGACAACAGAGCCACTACTTGGAGATGTTAAGCTAGTAACAAGAGCCTGATCGCTTACAGTAACCGTAGCGCTAGCTTCATTCGTGTTCGCTTCATTATCAGTGGCAACGGCTTTAATCGTGGTATTACCTAAATCTGATGCTAACCACTGTGTGCTATAAGGGGCTGTAAGAACGGTGTCAATAAGTTGTTCGTTAGCATAGAAACTGACTTGTTCGATAGTACCATCGGCATCAGTAGCATCAGCATCAATCGTCAGAGTCGTTCCTGCTAATACCGTTTGTTGATCACTAAGAGAGGTGATCTTAACGTCAGGAGCAATGGCGCAAATTCCTAAATCTGTCCATGCATCTGTCCAATACTGTCCCTCACCAGGCTTATAAGCCCAATCAGATGATGATGAACACCAACCTGCGATGTCACAACGGTATTTATGATTATTACTTTCTACTAAATCACCTGCTAGATAATCAGTACCAGATTTAAAGGTTGGAATATCACTACAACCACCACCAACAATAGCGTCATCAACAGTGAGAGTTATCGCACTTGATGTGGTTGTACTATTTTCATTGTCTGTTGCTTTGGCTGTAATTTGATGATTACCAGCCGTTGATGTCCATTGTGCAGTGAATGGGGCTGAAGAACTTGTTGCGATTAGTTGGTTATCAACAAAGAACTCTACCTGAGTGACGGAGCCATCTTTATCTTCGGCATTTGCTGTGATCGTTACCGTATCGCCTTCAGAAATAGGAGTATCAGATGTTGGTGAACTAATTGAAATACTTGGCGCAAGGTTTTCACTCGCTGAAACGACACTAATATTCACAACATCTGTTTTAGTGGCATTTTCATTATCCGTTGCTGTGGCTGTAATGGTGTAGTTACCAAGCACCGTTGTCCAATTAATTTGGTATGGGGCTGTATCGACAACTGCAATAGATTGTTGGTTTATGAAAAACTCAACATGTTGAATAGAACCGTCTTTATCACTTGCGTTGGCAGCTAACGTAATATCTGTTTGCGCGGTTAATTGTGCATTATTAAGCGGTGAGATCAGTGTTACGGATGGATCTTGATTTCCACTGCTCATGCAGCTATCAACGAATGTCCATTCTTGCCAAGGCCCTGAGTGGCTCGCTGGCTGATTGCCTTGAGACCACCAATTTGCATTATATATGTTATTGTCTTGTTGGACTTGGCTACCGCCATTATAGGCTATATCTGCTTGCCATTCGGCGATATTAGAACAATCTGCCGCATAAGCATGCGATGTGCTAAAGGCGACGGCTAACGCACAGGTAAGAAGTGTCTTTTGCATTGTCTATCCCTATTGCAGTTACAATTCCTCGAAAGTGAGTAGAATAATAATGCGAGAGAAAGTGAATAAATGTTAAAAACAAGACACATATTTTTTAGGCTTTATTAAGTCACTCACAGTGTAAATAGAATACAAAGTGAATGTCATTTTTATTTTTGAGCGGTCTCACAACAAAGAGATAGTTAAAATCGCTTGGCTATAGTTATGAAAAGGAATACATTTTGTGTAAGAGGTTTATTAGCCTAGAAATATCGGACTAAAGGAAGAAAAATGGATTGGTATCTTGCTGTTTAAAAAAAATATGCACAGTTTAATGGTCGTTCACGTCGTAAAGAGTTTTGGTTTTTTACGCTTTTTAGCGCTTTGATCAGTATGGCACTAGGGTTTGCTGATAGTCTTTTAGGTTTACCAACCATTGGGGATGACTATGGCGTATTAGCGGCATTATATTCACTGTTTATTGTTATCCCTAATATTGCCGTGATTGTCCGTCGTTTACATGATCAAGATCGTACAGGTTGGTGGGCACTGATCATGTTTGTTCCGATTGTTGGTATCTTAGTGCTGATCTATTTTATGGTACAAGACAGCAAGCCAGGTGATAACCGATTTGGTCCCAACCCAAAACAAAATGAAGGTTCATTCACGGTGTAAATACCAATTAATCATTATGTTGAACGTAAAGCTCAGACAAAAGTTCTGGGCTTTTTTATGTGTGAAATTTAAGCAGCCAATGAAAAAAAGTATAAATTGATAAACGTCCCCTTGCATATCTTAGTGTGTTTGGTAAAAAGAAATGAGCGAATATGGAAAGCGCGGTTATTTTTGTAGGAGGCAACGATGCTTATTGCTGATAAATTATTAAGTAAAGCAATTCAAGAGCAAGTAAAGCGTGAAGGTGCGTTGAACGCTTTAGAAACCGTATATTCAAAAGCGCGTTATGCACACTTTAAGCGTGTGAAATGGGGTACTCAGTTCTTTGATGGTATTCAGTTTGGCGACGGTAGCTTAATTGCTGTAAAACCAGGTTCATTTAACCGCTTAACTCTCGTTAGCCTTGCTTCAGAAAAGCACGTGGGGTGATAACCCATTATTCTGAGTAGTGCTCTCGTTAAAGCATTCTATAAGCCTATTGGTGGCAAGCCCTGAAGGCTTATATAAGCAGATTGCTGGTCAGAGGATATAATCTATTATTTCATTCTTTAGAAATGTGTTTTAGTATTGCAACAGATGAGTGATGTTCGTTTTGACCGAAATGAAACATCATGACCACTCATCATTATTAATATCGTTTTTGGAGTACGATTAATGTTGTGTAACTTTTCTATTCATCAAGTTCAACGACAATGCTCGTTGGCTGTCTTTTCGAACCTATCTTTATATTCATCTCGATTTAGTCACGGCTATTAATTAGCCGACAATCTAAAGATTAAAATCATTTGATAATACGCAGCCATAAGCTGAGGCTTTGTGTTGCATATATAAAGTAAGGGTATTGTGTGAATTTAAAATTAATAGGTAGCTCGCTGATTATTGCGGGTACAGCACTCGGTGCAGGAATGCTCGCTATTCCAATGGTATTGGCTCAGTTTGGCTTATTGTCAGGCACAATTTTAATGTTGATTATTTGGAGTGGTACAACGTATTCAGCATTATTATTACTTGAAGCCAGTATTAAAGTTCGCGGTGGTTTAGGTATGAACACTATCGCGAAACAATCATTAGGAAAGGGTGGACAGTTAATCACTAATGGCTTGTTATACGCACTATTAATATGTTTATTAATGGCTTACATCATTGGTGCCGGCGACTTAGTGCATAAAATGGTACTGAATTTAGATTTAGATATCTCGTTAGTTCAAAGTCAAATTTTGTTTGCTGTTATTGCTGGTGGTATTGTCGCGGCTGGTACTGGTGTGATTGACAAGCTTAATCGTGTGTTATTTCTCTTAATGTTAGCAGTGCTTATTATTACGCTCTTTGCCTTAGTGCCAAATATGTCACTGGCACACTTTTTCACTGCAACAAATGACAGTAGTATTGATCTAATCAAAACCAGTGCTGTGTTATTTACCAGTTTTGGATTTTTTCCTGTTATTCCATCATTAGTGTCTTATAACGACAAAGCGACACATGCGCAATTACGCAATATGGTTTTACTAGGCTCGTTTATTCCACTTGTGTGCTACTTATTGTGGCTTTACGCTGTTGTGGGAAGTTTATCGTACGAGCAATTAACACAGTTCAATAATGTTTCCGAGCTAATTAATGTGCTGGCCACTCGATTTGAAGGAATCCATGTCATTCTTTCATTATTTACGGGACTAGCGTTGCTGACTTCATTCTTTGGTGTGGCTCTTTCATTATTTGACCAAAATATTGATTTATTTAAACAAAATCGTGCGGTGACGTATGTTTTAACCTTTATTCTTCCATTATTAGGCGCCATATTTGCTGCAGATAAATTTTTAGCAGTATTAAGTTATGCGGGCTTAATTATGGTGTTTATTGCAGTGTTTATCCCTATGATGATGGCTCTTAACTTAAGAAAAGCAGAGGGTAAGACACAAACAGCAATAAGTAATGATGCGTATTACGAAGTTGGAGGTGGGCAAATTGCAATGATGGTTTGTTTTGGCTTTGGTTTATTCTTGATTGGAGCGCAAGTTATTTAAACTAAGCGTAATAGTAAAAGTGTGGGGCTGATAGATTGACCGATCTATCAGCCCCTTATTCTAGGTATGTATTAAGTGACCGACTTAGACATACCAAACAGAGAGTGACTATTGGAGTGCGATAGGAGTATCGCTAGCACACACTGTTATTTTTTCAAATAATACAAAGTTTCTGGTAGTAGGGCTAGATGATGAGAATTTTAGGAAATCTTACAGTGTAAAGAAATGATTACAGATAAAGGGAGCATGGTGCTCCTTTTATCGCTAAATTGCTCGATTATCTGTGCTACATTTTGATTACTGTTAAGTAACGCTTTGGATAACCACTTTTGTAATAGTCGGTTTCAGTTACACCAAAATGCTTTTTAGATGAAGAGCTATGAACAAATTTCAATGTGTTTTTACCCACTTCAGTAATAATACCAGCATGACCTGGTTTACGAATCTTCGGATTTGTTCCTGTGAAAACAATAAGATCACCTACTTTGGCATTTTTTAGTGATACTTTTTTATCATAAAGATTAGGGTAAGCCGCTGTTGTACGAGGTATTGAAATATCGTACTTGTTATAAACATATTTAATGAAACCTGAGCAATCAAAACCTTTAGGCGTTGTCCCACCCCACACATACTTTGTACCAAGATACTTACGTGCGAAGTTGATCATGTCTTGTTCTTTTTTTAACTCAGTGTTTGAGATAGGGGTAACGGATGGCTTAATAACTGTTTTAGCTACCATAGGTTGTTTTGAGAGCGCTTCGGGCTGTGGTGATGCATTTACCGTTGATTCACAAGCAGTAAGAAAAAAAAGAGAACAGGTGATAAGTGCCACTGAGGATTTAGGTAATGTCATAACTTTATGTGCGCTTGCTGTTTAAAAAAGGAAAAGATAGCTCATCATAACGGTTAGATGAAAGTTGTGTTAATTTTTTACTTGAATCCCTTCACATTAAGGTGATTAAGTTATCGATGATCAACAAAAATAAAAATTAATTATGTAACCTATTGTATTTTATTTAAATATTAGTGCTTTTAGGGAGTAAAACGAAATACATAATCCGTTTTGTTACTATAAGTTATTGATATGTCACATAAGGTTTTACTGGTAGGTGTTTGATTCTTTTTGGGAATACTCTATCATACCGATTATATCGATAGGTGTGTATTATATTTATAATATTGTTCGCGCTTTATCGATATCCTAAAAAGGTATTTGGTGTGGTTATGTTAAGAAGTGTAGTATTTTTTCTGATGATGTTTCTTTCTTTATCTGCGAAAGCTGAAGAGAGATTAACGCTTTGGTATTCGCATCAAGATAATAGTTTTATTGAATTATTGGTAAGTGAATTTCAAAAAGAAAATAATATAAATATCTCTCTTGTTCAATTTGATCCTGAGAAGATAAAAGCTGAAATTTTACTGGGCGCACAATATGGTGGTTTACCTGATCTTGTCATTTTTCCCTCTGATTTTGTTGGCCTACATAGTTTAATGAAACTATCAAGTATTCCTAAAAGTTGGTTATCACCAGAGCTTTCTCGAACGGCGATGATGACAGCGTACGTTGATGATAAATATTGGGGAGTTCCTGTTATTCAAGGGAATAACCTATTGTTATATTATAATAAAAAGCTAGTTTCTCAGCCAGTGAGTAGTTGGCATGACATTATCGATACCAAGCAAAAGTGGCTTGATAAAAATATTTTGCCTATTGGGTGGAATTACCTCGATATGTATTACTTTATACCATTTTTATCTGCGTTTAATGGTTGGCCCATTATTGATGGTGAAATATCACTTAATACACCAGAAATGGTTAAGGCTTTAAAATATTATCGTTATTTATCAGAGCAAAAAATTGTAAATCCTGAATGTAATTATACTTGTTCACAAAGTGATTTTATTCAAGGTAAAGAGGCGTATGCGATTAATGGTGATTGGGCATATCAAGATTTAAAGAAGGCAATGGGCAATGCTCTAGGCGTAGCCTTATTACCTACTGTTGATGGTAATGTAATGCACCCAATGAGTAGCACATTTCTTCTGTCATTACCTAATTACAATAACCACACGGTACATAAAAAAGCCTTAATTAAAAAGTTTGCTAAGTTTATTCAACGCTTAAGTATTCAACAATTGGTCTATAAAGAGACACGTTTATTACCTACGTCAGAGAAATTATTGAATCGCTATCAGCAGCAGGCTACAGGTGATGAGCAAATATTGTTTAAGCAATTTGAATTATCTAAACCAATGCCATCAACAATAAAAATGTCCATAGCATGGCAAGCGATGGCTATTGGCTTTAAGCGTTATGAAGATGGACTATCAGCAGAAAAAACGGCTGAATTTATGCAGCGTATCGCTATTCAGCAATGGAAGCGGTTGAGTAAAAAATGAAACTAAAATTAAAGTCATCACTGGCGCTATTAATGGTTTTCGTTGCGGTTTTACCAGCATCTATTATTGGCGGTTTATTAATAAAGCAGCAAACAGAAGTTGAAACTAATTACCGAATTGATCTCATAGAGCGTTTATCCACAACGTTAGCACAAGAGTTTAATTATCGCTTTTATCTATTATCTACTGCGCTAGATGTGTTATCACGAGATAGGTTGTTAGTGCAGGGCATTGATGACTTCTTTCTGACTAGCCATGTCGATGCCACATTAGCAAATTTAGTTGATAACACGCCATTAGCACAAGCGGCTTATTTGGTTGATGCTAACTGGGATGAGGTAGAAAATTATAATGGTATTAATGGAGTAAAATCCTTCTCCAGTTTGAAAACCTTGTTGAGTAAGAGTGTGGGTACGAGTAAAAGTACAGGCAATCAATGGGTGTTTAATTATGGTGATGAACATTTGATGCCTGATAAATTTAACCCTAGTCATAAAGGCGTTGCCATAGGTGTACCTATATATCAGTCAACGCTGACGGAAGGGCTAAAGCGTAAACCGTTAGGTTATTTAATTGTTATAGTGCCTGTGGAAAATATTGTTAAGGTTCTTCGCCCTTATTTAAAAGATGGAGAGCACGTTATTTTTCATCATAATGGCATGGATAATATTGCGGTTTATAAAGGTAAACTTGATCCCTTAATGCCGACGGTATCAAAAACGGCTGAAGTGACGATAGATAATAAATATATTGCAGAGCCAATGTCTTATGAAGCTCAAGTCTTCATGAATAAATATTTGGGAGAGAATCCCTTTACTAATTCATTAAAGATATTAACTATTGTCGCTATTATTGTAATTATGTTTACGTTATTAACGGCGACAATATCGTATCGTTGGTTCGCAAAACCTTTAACCTATCTTATGGACAGTGTAAGGGGGTGTTTAGGTGGCAATTATAATATATTAGATAAAGATTTAAGATTTTCTGAATTAATCATGGTGAATAATCTTATTCAGAAAATGTCGACCACAATAAAAGCCCAGCTTAGTGACTTAGAAGATAAAAATGTAAAGTTGATGACTTTTAATGATCAACTAGAGCAGAAAGTACATGAAAAGACGTTAGAGTTAACTCACTCATTACAGCGCGAAGAAAAACGTCGAACCATGCTTCAGTCACTCTTGTTATTTAGTAATAAATTACAACATGGTGATATTCACTCTACGGTTATGACGCAGTTAGTGAGTCTGTATCCTTATTCAGGATGGGGGATGCAGTTATTTATAAACAAGAATACAAATTGGTTTAGTGAAGGCTTGTCTAACATTAATTTAGAGAGTATTGATGCAGATGCGCATTGCAGTGATTACTTTCGTATTAATAGTGGCGATAAAGTGCTTCAATGTTTCAAAATTGTCGATACACATGGTGTGTTATTGGGGATTATTGTGATGGAGCACCCTAATATTGCACGAGATGACTATGAAATTATTTCATTATTTATTCGTCAATTATCTGCAGAACTTGAAGGTCGATTACTGAATGAAGAGTTGGAAAGAAGCGCAATCACAGACCCATTAACGGGGCTAAGTAATCGTAAAGCGTTTGATGTTGATCTTGATGAGTGGATAAAAATTGCACATCGATATCCAGAACAATACTTTGGTTTGTTTATGATCGATGTGAATGGTTTAAAGCAAGCCAATGATGAATATGGGCATCATATGGGTGATCAGCTGTTAATCGAAACGGGTAGGCTTATTCAAAGTGTTTGTCGTAATACCGACAAGGTATATCGTCTCGGTGGAGATGAATATGCGATTATTATCAAAGGTGGTGATAATGTAGGCTGTGATAAGTTAACGTTGCGTTTACAACAGTTAGTTATAGATAAGCATTATGCACGCCTAGCTTCAGGAGAGAAAGTGGCTATTCACTTTGCTATGGGCTGTGCTAGCACTGAAAATATTGATGCACGTGCACTTTATCAAGTAGCAGATAAAGCAATGTATTTAGATAAAAAAGCATATTACGAACAAATTGGTAAAATGCCAAGGTAGCTTTAGATCACTCTAATAAAAAGAGTAATGCACAAAACAAGGAAGCTAACATCAGAAAATGCATAAAATTAAGCCACGATAGCTGATGATTCAGTTATCGTGGCTTTTTATGATTAATCGCGTTATTTGTGATTTGAAAAGTTATCGCCTTTAGCTAAACGATCATAAAGAATCACATTAACGGCAGCGGCAAGATTCATTGAACCATTCGTTGGTACATAAATCGTTTCACGACAAAAATCAGTAATTTCTTTTTTTAAGGTGCCGTCTTCAGGGCCAAAGATATAGAAAGCACGTTTTGGGTGCTTATAGTCGGGTAATGCTTTTGCACCTTCGATTAAATCAACAGCAACGGGTACACAGCCGATAGGAATGATTTTCTTTAAGTCTTCAACACCTATTAGCGGTATATCAAGTGATGCTTTTTTTGTATCAGTACAAAACTGTGCGGCATGATCATAACGCGTTCCCGTATAAAACACCGAGTTAACACCATAACAGCCAGCTGCGCGCATAACAGATCCAACATTCTCCGGTGTTTTGGGATTAAATAGGCCAATACAAGAATAGCCTTGGCTTTTTTTGCTCATACTTCTATCTACTTTAAATTACAGATAAATAAATGTTTAACCGGTGTCAGTTAGACATGTATTTGAAGCTAAAAACAAAGCAGGTACGAATACCTGCTTTTTTGTTTGTTACTACTTACCACAGCACTTTTTGTATTTTTTACCACTACCGCATGAACATGGGTCATTACGGTTGGGTGTCTTTTCAAACACAGTGGTTTTGGGTTTATTTAAAACACTGTCTAGCTCTGCAATATCTTCTGCAATGTCAGCATTGATCGTGATATTTGCAAACAGTTGGTTGTCATTAACTTGCTGCTGTACTTCTTGTTGACGTTCTTCGCTGTTCACAATCAATGTGAGTGGGTTGGTTTCCGTGCCCAGTTTGGTTTCGCGTTTCGTGTTGTAACCAAAGCTTTCATATTTTGGTTTCTTTTCGATACGACCTTTGAAGAAGAATTTAGACATGGGATAACCTATTTACCATGAATTAACCCAAACCATAATCGTGGGTTAATTGTTACGAATAAAAAACCACCGCGTGGGTGGTTGAAATTGCGGGCATAATAACCGCCATTAGTGAGCTTATCAATAGTAACCCATATGCGGTATAAGGTATTTTGAACGGCTAAGTGAGAGATGAAGTATGATTGAGAATGTGAATTGGTGAACGTTTAAACGTTTGCGTCAGTCTGGGTATCTTTTAGATTGACGATCGTTTCTAATAATGAGTACTTTAAAGAAAAGCGCAAGAAGAAACGGCGCTCAAAGGCTTAGCCTATTGGCATAATAGAAAATTTCGACTGGTACTGATAACAAATGTTGTTAACATAAGCCGTAATAATTTTCTGTATTAGTGATTTATCGCTGTCTAGTCAGCGATTTATGCATCGAGTTGGTGTTAATAGTCATTATACTTTTTAACAAAAATAATAAGGTATAACGAAATTTTTTTATTTTTTTCATATTTATTCGTAACGAATGAAAAAAATACGGCATAATAAGGCCCCGTTATACCAAGCAATTGATTGCTGTCGCAGGTCTGAAGATCTGAAATTAATGGGAAAATGATATGGTTCAACCAGAAAATAACTCAATTGTAATTTTTGGTGCGTCAGGTGATTTGACACACCGAAAGTTAATACCTGCGTTTTATCACCTTTATGCTAATGGTTTATTGCCTGAAGATTTTGCAATTTTAGGGGTAAGTCGTACATCATATAGCGATCAAGAATTTCGTGATAAGTTAAAGCAATCTTTGACAGAAAATGAAAAAACCGATGACGAAACATTGGTTAATTTTTGTCAGCATCTTTACTACCAAGCATTAAATACGTCTGATAAAGATGAATATGCAGTCTTGAAAGAACGCTTAGATACTTTCAAAGTAACGCACAATACCCAAGGTAACGCTGTTTTCTACCTCGCGACACCACCAAGCCTTTACGGCGTGATCCCAGAATGTCTAGCCGCTCATGGCCTAAATGATGAGACAGAAGGTTGGAAAAACCTGATTGTTGAAAAACCATTTGGTTATGATCTAGCGTCAGCGATCTCATTAGACAAGCAAATTCATGCTTGTTTTCAAGAGCACCAAATCTACCGTATCGATCACTACTTAGGCAAAGAAACGGTACAGAACCTGCTTGTATTCCGCTTTGCAAATGGCATGTTTGAGCCGCTTTGGAATCGTAACTTTATTGATTATGTTGAAATCACTGCGTCTGAATCATTAGGCGTTGAAGATCGTGGTGGCTACTACGACGGTGCCGGTGCTGTTCGAGATATGTTCCAAAACCATTTGCTGCAAGTATTGGCAATGGTTGGTATGGAATCGCCTGCTGCAATTAATGCTGATTCTATCCGTGATGAAGTGGTTAAAGTGATGCAAAGCTTTAAACCATTATCAGATGATGATCTTAAAAATAACTTAGTGTTGGGTCAGTACACGGAATCAGATGCTCGTGGTAAGCATTTGTTAGGTTATCGCCAAGAACCAGGTGTAGCGGAAGACTCACGTACTGAAACTTACGTTGGTATGAAAATGTTTATTCAAAACTGGCGTTGGAATGGTGTGCCATTCTACGTTCGTACAGGTAAACGACTACCAACACGTGTGACGGAAGTGGTTATTCACTTTAAGAAAACACCGCACCCAGTGTTTGGTGAAAATGCACCTGAGAACAAGCTAATTATCCGTATTCAGCCTGATGAAGGGATTCTAATGAGCTTTGGTCTTAAAAAACCAGGGGCAGGTTTTGAATCTCAAGAAGTATCAATGGACTTCCATTACGACAAGCTTGAAGAAACCCATATGCTGACAGCGTACGAACGTTTACTTCTTGATTGTATGAAGCAAGATGCGACCTTGTTTGCACGTACAGATGCTGTTCGCGCTTGTTGGAAATTTGTTCAACCAATTCTTGAATACAAAGAAAACCCAGAACACTTATTTGGTTATGCCGCAGGTACGTGGGGACCAAAACAAGCTGATGACTTACTTGCATCAAGTAATCGTGAGTGGCGTTTTCCTTGTAAGAATTTAGCAAACACTGACTATTGTGAGCTATAAGCATGATTAATTATCGCGTATTTGAAACACCGCAGGATGTTGTCGTTTCATTAGCTGACACTATGATGGCAATGAGCAAGCAGGTGAAGCCTGTCCATATATCGCTTTCTGGTGGGAGTACACCAAAACTGTTGTTTAAAACATTAGCGCAAGCACCTTATGCGAAAGATGTTAATTGGAGCAACTTACACTTTTGGTGGGGCGATGAGCGTTGTGTTGAGCCAACCGACCCGGAAAGTAACTTCGGTGAAGCAAACGAGTTATTGTTCCAACAAATCGATATTCCAGCTGACAATATTCACCGTATTAAAGGTGAAGATGATCCTGCTGTAGAAGTGGTTCGATTTGCAGAGGAAATGGATGCAGAAATTCCACTTAAAAATGGCTTACCTGCATTTGATTGGATTTTATTGGGTATGGGAACCGATGGACATACAGCATCATTATTCCCGAACCAAACAGACTTTGACGATCCTGAGCTTTCTGTGATTGCAACACATCCAGATAGCGGTCAAAAACGCATTTCAAAAACAGCGCGCTTACTTGAAAATGCGGATCGTATTACCTACCTGGTGTTAGGTGAAAGCAAAGCTGAAGTATTGCAAGAAATTAATAATACGCCTGCAGAAGCTCTTGCTTATCCTGCAGCGAAAATTAAAGCC
The DNA here is from genome assembly GCF_003026135.1 of Photobacterium sp. GB-36. Lineage (NCBI taxonomy): Bacteria > Pseudomonadati > Pseudomonadota > Gammaproteobacteria > Vibrionales > Vibrionaceae > Photobacterium > Photobacterium sp. GB-36. The sequence continues at coordinate 309,286 of NZ_PYNY01000002.1, forward strand.
GTAAATGGCAAAACAGAATGGTTTTTAGATTCAGCAGCGGCAAAACTGCTGGCGCAAGGAGAATAATATGAAAGGCGATATCGGTGTAATTGGCTTGGCAGTAATGGGCCAAAACCTGATCCTAAACATGAATGACCACGGCTTTAACGTTGTTGCTTACAACCGTACTGTAGCAAAAGTGGAAGAATTCCTTGAAGGCCCAGCAAAAGGCACAAACATCGTTGGCGCAACGTCTCTTGAAGATCTTGTTGCTAAGTTAGAAGCACCACGTAAAGTGATGCTAATGGTTCGTGCTGGTGATGTTGTTGATGCTTTCATTGATCAACTAATTCCACTATTAGATGAAGGCGACATCATTATCGACGGTGGTAATACTAACTACCCAGATACTAACCGTCGCGTAGCGCATTGTCGTGAGAAAGGCATCTACTTTATCGGTACTGGTGTATCTGGTGGTGAAGAGGGCGCTCGTTTCGGTCCTTCAATCATGCCTGGCGGCGCAGCTGAAGCTTGGGAAGCGGTTAAGCCAATTTTCCAAGGTATCTCTGCCAAAACTGATGCTGGTGAGCCTTGTTGTGACTGGGTTGGTAACGACGGTGCTGGTCACTTTGTTAAGATGGTTCATAACGGCATTGAATACGGTGACATGCAGCTTATCACTGAAGCATACCAGTTCATGAAAGATGGTCTAGGTATGAGTGCTGATGAGATGCAAGCAGTATTCGCTGACTGGAACAAAACTGAGCTAGACAGCTACCTAGTTGAAATCACAGCTGATATTCTTGGCTACAAAGATGAAGATGGTGAAGCACTAGTTGAGAAGATCCTAGACACTGCTGGCCAAAAAGGTACGGGTAAGTGGACTGGTATCAACGCACTAGACCTAGGTATTCCACTAACGCTTATCTCTGAGTCTGTATTCTCTCGTTGCCTGTCTGCACTGAAAGACCAACGCGTTGAAGCTGCAACGTTATTCGGCAAGACAATCACGCCAGTTGAAGGTGATAAGCAAGAGTGGGTTGATGCACTACGTCAAGCACTACTAGCATCTAAGATCATCTCTTACGCGCAAGGTTTCATGCTAATGCGTGAAGCATCGAACGAAAACGGTTGGGATCTAAACTACGGTAACGTAGCACTAATGTGGCGTGGTGGTTGTATCATCCGCTCTGCGTTCCTAGGTAACATCCGTGATGCGTATGAAGCGAACCCAGATATCGCATTCCTAGGTTCTGACGAGTACTTCAAAAACATCCTACAAGGCAGCCTAGCAGCATGGCGTAAAGTAGCAGCGAAATCTCTAGAGTCTGGCATCCCAATGCCATGTACGATTTCTGCGCTATCTTTCCTAGACGGTTACACAACAGCTCGTCTACCTGCTAACTTGCTTCAAGCTCAACGTGACTACTTCGGCGCTCACACTTATGAGCGTACTGATCGTCCACGTGGTGAGTTCTTCCACACAAACTGGACTGGTACAGGCGGCAACACTGCCTCTACTACTTACGACGTTTAATACCTAAATAACGTAAGCAAAAAAACCACCGTTCGCGGTGGTTTTTTTATATCTGATTTTTAAGTGTATGTTTTTTTTGTTCTTTTTTTTTGTTCTTTTTTTTTGTTCTTTTTTTATTTGAACTAATGATATTGATAGCTTAGTCTGAAATCGGATTTCATTGAAAGGGGATATGGATCACTTTTACCATCTCGAAACAACAAGTAAAGAGATTGGGGGTGTTGAAGAATATGTTTCAGAAAGTATAGACAGGAATAAACAGTAAGCTATCTGTTCACTGCTGCTGATGACTGTCTATGTTCTACTTAACTTGAAAGTTTAGCTTTAAACTTTTATGGCTATGAGACTAGGACGCTATGAAAATATTAAAAAACAGGACTTACTCTTTTTGTTTTACTCTCGTCTAGTTCTGTATTTTCTGCTGATGACTCATCATTTTGGAATCAAGAACTCACGAATTTGATGAGAAGTTCAAAAGAAAATACGTTTGCAAACTGGAGTAACGATCCTTCCATTCAAGTTGGTGCTATTGGTTATTTAAACTATCTCACCGGTGAATTTACTTTAGTTAGTACAGATATGGTTGATGACCCTGTTTATTTTCTGACTAAACGTAAAGATGAAAAATGGGAGTTCTCATCAAAAAACACATCTAAAAATAGTGGTGAAGTAAAAGTTGACGGTGGGTACTTAGATCCAAACTCAGGGGTTAAAGTAGACGTTGGAATGGAACACTCTTGGGTTTTTTCAAAAGCGAAAAGTTTAGCTGCGACGTATATTATTGCGGTAGAAGCATATACTAATAACCCTTATGGTTTAGTTGCTGATAAATGGGATATTATAAAAAGTGCAGCCGAAAAAACACCGTATATTGACCATGAAACCGGAGATATATCTCAAGGGTTTGGCTATATCAGTGGGGTAAAATGGGCGAGTCGTGGTGTTGCTATTGCAAGCAACGACGACGAAGGTCAGTACAGTATCGTAACCTCGGTGAATGTGGCCTCACCAAAGAAAGATCAAATAGGTCTTACTCCAAAATTAATTTCTGAAAAAGGCAGTAATTCTGTTACTGCAACTAAATTCCCAGCAACAAGAGATGAAATCGTTGATCTGGTTCCTGTTGCTTTTACGTTTACTTCAATTGACGGTAAACGTCCAATCAATAATTGGACTCAACCAATTAATCAGTTAGAACTCATCATCAATAGTAAGCCCGGTAGTACGTATATAACCAAGTGGCAATTAGCATATAAGACAGTAACGAATAAAAATATTCAGCACAAATCTGGTGCCTTCCCTGCACCACAAAGTGCTTCAGTTTATTTGCCTAAAGATGCCGTAGATGTTCAGTTATCTATTAAGTTACCCGGTGTTTTTTCAAGTAATAGATGTGAAGTCGTTTGGAAAGATCCTATTAATCAGTGGAATAAAGGTAAAAAAGAAGTTCAGACGTACGGTATATGGCCTGCAAATGCATGGTGTACAGAGCTGAAATCTTCTATTGGATAAGATGCTGCTATGACCCGCCCTAAGCTGACGGGTCTTTTTGTAGTGTTGCCTTTTTTCTTCTTTACTATTACTCATTACAAAATAACAACGTCACTTATTTACCGCTTTATCCGATAGAGCCTCTCAAAATGCCCGTTATACTACCTGAATTGAATAAACCATGACTGCGTTGTTTTTCTCTTTCAAGAATAAGTATCCCCAATAGTAAAGTTTTACCAAATTTAAGAGTAAAAAAAGCCCTAACAGATAGGTTAGGGCTTAATATTATTCAGACACTAATTTTAATTAGCTGACTTCAATTGGACCACCGAACGAGGTGACAGGTGGCAGTTCACCTTTAAACTTCTCGAAGTTCACAATACAGGTTTGTGCGCTTGTTGCCTGCGCAAGTTCAGAAGATGGAATATCCATAGTTAGTGTATTTGGATCGCCATAAGTGTCGATCGCACCAATTTTTTCGTTAAGAGGGCCATACCATGCCCCTTCTTCGATACGAACAATACCGCGAGGGTAGCTGTCAGTCAGCACTGCACCCGCTAATAGCTGTCCACGGTCGTTAAATACACGTACCACATCACCATCTTTGACGCCTTTTTCAGCCGCATCTTGAGGGTTAATGTAAATAGGTTCACGACCTTGTACAGTGTAAGTTGCACGGAACTCTTCCGATTCACACATTTGTGAGTGCAAACGCTTATCTGGGTGACAAGACTGCAGCCAGAACGGGTGTTTATCAGAGCCCGGACCACCGTGAGAACGTTCTGTTTTTTCAAACCACATTGGGTGTTCTTGACAGTGTTCGTATTTGTAACGGCCAATCTTACGACTTGTGATTTCAATAAAGCCTGATGGTGTACCTAGCGCGTTAATTTCAGGATCTTGACGGAAGTCAGCATGACGTACCCAAGGCTTACCTGTACCAAAGTCTAAGAAACCTTGTTGCCAGAATACATCAAACTCAGGCATATCAAACTTACCCTTGTTCGCTTTACGACAATCATTATAAAGCATACTAACCCATTGCATTTCATCCATACCACGGGTGTATTCGTTGTTTTTACCAAAGCGACGTGTCAGCTCTGTAAAGATCTCAAAGTCAGTTTTAGATTGGTAAAGCGGATCAACCAGTTTATGCATAGCCAGTAAACCACGACCACTGTATGAACCCATAACATCAATATCATTTCGTTCAAACTGGGTACATGCTGGCAGCACAATATCTGAGAAACGACAGGTGGCCGTCCAAGCAAAATCAATCGTTACAACGGTTTGTAGCTTTTGGAACGCTTTCTTCATACGGTTACGATCTTGGTGGTGATGCCAAGGGTTGTTACCACTGATCACCATCATTTTGTAATCAGGAAGAATAACTTTTGAACCATTGTATTTAATTTCTTTGCCCGGCTCTAAAATACAGTCAACGAAACGTGCAACAGGGATAGTGCGGCTGTAACCGTTAAAATCATTGTTATCCCATTTCGGCTTTTGACCTTCATCGACGTTACGAGGGAAGCCACCTGGTGCAGCAAAGCCCGTTGAAGGTACACCGATACCAGAGTAGTGGTGACCATATGAAATACCACCGCCAGGAAGACCGATTTGACCAACCATCGCGGCAATAACCGCACCCATCCAGTATGGCTGCTCACCGTGCTCTTGACGTTGAATACACCAACCAAACAGAATTTGAGTACGCTCTTTAACCAGCATACGAGCAAAATCTTTAATTTGATCGGCTGGTACGCCACAGATCTCAGCAGCCCACTCAGGGGTTTTCTCAACGCGATCTTTGGTTTCACCTTTTACGTAACCAATGAACTCATCGAAACCAAGGCAGTACATCTTGATGAACTCTTTATCGTAAAGGTTCTCGTTGTACAGGGTATGCGCCACACCTAACATAAATGCCACATCGGTTTGTGGATTAATGTATAGGTGTTTGTTGTTTAGGTAACGTTGGGTCTTATTCTTAACCGGATCAACAGAGATCACATTGATCTCACCGTTATCAACTTTCTCTTTTAACTGCGCTAGATATGGGAAAGATTCGTGGGTTTCACAGTTCCAGCCCACCTGCAGGTTTTTCACCGGATCGTTTGCCCATAGCACCACATTTTTACTGTGATCAAGGATTTCAGACCAAGAAGTACCTTGTGCGTAAACTTCTGTTGAGCCGAGCACGTATGGCATGATGGTTTGACCAGCACCTGTTGAGTAGTCGCCTACTTTAGTGATGTAGTTACCATGCATACCCACAGCACGTTGCATGTGGCTGGTACAGCTGTGGAACTGACCCGTTTGACGCCAACCCGTTTGGCCTGCATGCAATGCCCATGGACCGTAATCTTTTTGAATACGTTCCAGTTCACGGTAGAACAAATCTAATGCTTCATCCCATGTAACACGGATAAAACGGTTATTACCGCGAGTTTCACCACTAAATTTGTGTTTCTTCAGCCAATCTAAACGCACCATAGGGTAGCGTACACGTGATGGATTGTAGATTACGCCCTTAATGCCTTTTAGCATTTCGGTTGGGTTTTTATCTATTTCAATCGCTTCGATTTCTTGTACTTTACCGGCATAGATATGGGCGCGGAAAGCGCCCCAGTGTGAGCCGGAGTAACGCCATGTACCTTGACCAATTTGATCGTCTGCAAACACTTTTGATGATGCGAGTAGGCTAGGACCGATAACAGAAGCAGCACTTGTTGTTGCAAGGCCTTTAAGAAAACTTCTTCTTGATACAGACATATTTATTTTAACTCCATCAATACTTAGTGTTGTGCGTCAGAAAAATCAGAAGAGTGCTTCTGAAGGTATTTACGCACCACGGCTTCACTATCACGGTCAAAGTTAACGAACGCTAACATACCGTTGAACATTCCAGGCCAAGTATTGGCATCGAAGTGGCTTTCAGCAGGTTGAGTGTGACAAACTGAACAGTTAGTGGTGTAAGCTGATTTCGCTTTTTCCCAAACTGGCGTGATGTCATTAACAAGCGAGTCTTTTGGCATCCAGACTTTTGCTGTTACACGTTGCCAAGGAAGACCTGTTAGGTCATCAACTTTCTCTTCATATTTATCAACAACCTTGTCGTTTTGTGCAGATTCTTTTAGGAGCGATGCAACAGGAATGTTCATACCGAAGTCTTCTTGAATCACTCGGCCATAGCCCTTGTCTTTACGCCAGCCTGCAATTTCAACTTCAACTGCTTTGTCAGTTTCATCGATCACTTTTACGCCAGAAGCAGGGTTTAATAGGCCAGCTTCTACCTTCATATCTTTATCTTCATAAACAGGAAGGAAACGTACGCTATACACTTCTTCGCCTTTGTTGTACTTAGTATCGTGAGATAGCTGTACTAACTCAGATATCATGCCACCACTGGTATCCATATCTTTCGGTAAGTGGTGAGCAATACCTTTGTGACAATCTACACAGCTTTGATCACGCTCTGCTGCATTCTTCATTTGAACGCGAGCAACAGGAGACATCTTAGTGAAGTCCATTCCTTTATAGTCATGGCAATCTCGACATTCTTGAGAGCCATTCGCTTTAAAGCGTTCCCACTCATGTTGAGCCAGTACAATGCGGCGGTCTTCAAATTTTTCAGGGGTATCAATGAAGCCAGCTACGTGGGCGAAGACTTCTTTACTTGCTTGAATTTTACGCGCGATTTTATCTGTCCAGTCGTGTGGAACGTGACAGTCAGGACAAGTTGCACGAACACCAGAACGGTTTTTGTCATGAATAGTGTTGGCGTATTCAGGTGCAACGTTGTCAGCGTGGCAACTAACACAGAACTCTTCGGTATTGGTTGCTTCTAGTGCAGTATTAAAACCACCCCAGAAAATAACGCCAGCAATAAAGCCACCAAGGGTTAGTACACCTAGGCTAATATGAACGCTTGGACGTGATAGGGTCTGCCAAGCTTTAAGCAAAAATGATTTCATTATAGATTCTCTTATATGATGCTAACGGTGATTAATTAGGGATTAACCGCCATGTCCTGGTGGACCAAATACGAAGAGTTGAAGCATCCAAACGGTAAAGCCGTAGCCCCCGACAAAAATGACGCTGAGAATTGGAAATAAAAAGACGACGATAAAAATGAACATCTTCCATTCTCGGCTACGAGTTTGCTTGGTTTCTTGATCAGTCGCACTGCTCATACAACCTCCTAATTTGTAAAAATGAGTAGTTATAAATATTTTTATTAAATCTATTTATATTGCGATCATAAATTAACCACCACATGCAGTTCAATTAATACTTTAGAGTTAACCCTATGTTTTACAGTGTTTTTTGATTTTGACCCTATACTGTAATAATAAAAGACATAATAAGTAGAAAAGTTAAAATTTATGACGGTATGTTTTAATTTAAAGGAGGGGGGATTATTCGTGATTGTATTATTGGTTGTTTGATTGTAATAAAATAAAAGTAAAGTTGTATTAATCGTTATTTGAATGTGTAGGTGTAATTGTGTTATAGCAATTAATTGCTGCTTAAAATATGAATAGCATGAATAACATTACTGATGAAAAAATAGGCATTATATGAATGCCTATTTTTTTATTGATAATTACAGCGCTTAAGCTTTAATCAATAAGCTGATAGTGATTACGTAAAATATTAATAATTTCAGCTTTAGGGTTTTTGCTTAATGTGATCTTTTTTCCGGTGATTTTTTCGGCAATACCCGTATAAACACGCGATATTTGCATGAGTACTTCTTGTGGTAACTCGTTGTCACGAGCAAGAGCAAAGCGTTCTTCCATGCGATCTTTATTTAATAAAATATCGGGCTCTGGAAAAGTGTTAAGTAGTACTTGGCGAAAATCTTCTTTTGAGTTTTCGACGATTTGACCGTCGCGGTAAGCTGCGCCATCCCAGATACGAGAAGAATCGGGTGTTCCCACCTCATCCATATAAATGAGTTTTTCGTTACCACTAGCATCTGTTACATAGCCAAACTCAAATTTGGTATCAACAAAGATTTGATCAATATTTGCGAGTGCATTACTGATAACATTAAATCCTTCTGCCAATAACTTTTCATACTGGGTAATGTCATCAGTATTGCGGAAGTTGAATGCAGCGAAATTATTGACGAGATCATCACGAGTGACATTGACATCATCTGCTTCAGGAACATTCGGAATGCCTTTTAGAATCCCTTTGGTTGATGGTGTCATGAGTAGTTCAGGGAGCTTTTGATCTTTTTCTAGCCCTTCAGGTAATTCTATACCGCAGAAATGACGTTCACCTTTGCTGTATGCACGCCACATTGAACCGGTAATGTATTGGCGACAAATAGCTTCAACCATCACAGGTTTTGCTTTTTGTACAATCCAAACAAAAGGGTGGGGGATATCAAGGATATGGCTATCCGCTAATCCATTATCTTTAAATAATTGAAACCAGTGATTAGATATCGCATTTAACGCAGCACCTTTCCCTGGGACTCCTTTAAGCCCTCCTTCACCGTGCCAGATACAATCAAAAGCAGAAATACGGTCGCTGATCACCATAATAGCGAGCGGTGCGTCGGGTTGAACGTTATAGCCTTTTTCTTTAATCAAACGTTGACTGTCAGCTTCTGTAAGCCAGTAAACAGAGCGTACCTTACCGCTATGAACGGGTTTATCAGTACGGATAGGGAGATCATCATTAACAGCTAAAACTTGATCGGCAAGGCTCATCGTGAAAGTCCTATTCAAAGATTACGCAGAAATGCAGAAGGATAATGACATGAATAAAATCACATCGTTATCAATCATCGTAATCGCATAATACAAGGTTAAGTAAGTCACTGCCAGTAAAATAGCAAACGTTTGCCTTTGGTTTGATTAAAACAAAAAAGGCGATAGACATTGGAATGTTTATCGCCTTGGCTATGTTTAAAATAGCTGGTGGATACTGCTTAATTTTTGTGGTGTTTGATGGATGAAGTGGGTTACCCATACTTGAATATCAGTCCAGTTTAGCCATACGGGACTAAACCGAAAGTGGTGCCAATTGGTTAAAATATGCAATGTCTTATGATAAGACGGTGCGGTCGCAAAAAGTAAAACAATTGCCACTATTTGCGCCAAGCTAATGAGAGGGTTCCTAACGGAAAAGGGTTTTAATGCTGTTCCAAATGACTTTTTTAGACGTTGGTTGGAAAGATCAACACTATAAATTTCATCTAACAACAAGTGAACAAAACCACCAAAAAGAACAAAGCTACCTGCTAGCCAGCTGGTTTCGGCGGTATGTCCAATGATAGAGCTTACATGAACGCAACATAGGGCAATGAGCAGAACAAACGCAATTGAATGGCAGCAACCACGGTGGACAGTACGGCGTTCAAAAACCGCTTTTCCCATATAGCGGATAGTAATAAACAGTGCTGCGCTATAGAGTAGTAACTCAAGCATCGTCACTTGAGTATAAATATGACTAATTAAAATGAAGCAGCAAAAACCAGCCAAGATATTAAACAAGGCTTTCATCGATGTTGAATGATCTGAATCTATGTCAGGTAATAGGCCACCAATAGTGCCAAGAAATGTCATCCAAATTGCCGCCGAAGGCGAAATATGATCAGCCGATAAGAAGGCGGTGGCCGTTAAACCACTAGCAACGGCTGCAACACTAAAGTGAGTAGAAAAGTTTGCCAAGAAGAAAGTTCCAACTGGGTTTATATACAGTTGTGTTTATCATTATATGGTCATAAATTTCAACCAATATCACAATTCTAGCATGTACTTTATGTTTGTTCGGATAAATAAACAACGAAACGGAGTATTTATCTGTTAAGTGTGTTAGAGCGTTGATGGGGAGAAAAAGAGATAAAAAAGCCTTAGTAAAGTTGGAGTAACTTAACTAAGGCGCTAATTCACAGGGAGAGAAAAAGTTATGCAGCGATAAATGCTGAGATAATGCCGATCACACCACCAAAGACACCGCCCCAAACGACTAACCAGCCTAAGTGTTCACTGATCATCTTTTGCACCATTTCTTTGACCATTTTTGGGGTTAATTCATTCAGGCGCTGATCGATAATTTCTTCAATCGTCTCTTCGATATCATTGAGTGATTCAGGCTTAGCTAGTTGATCTTTAAGTGCTGCTTTAAAGTCATCTTGTTGGCTAATTTCGTTAACAGAATCCTGCATTTTTTCAATGAAAGGTTCGCGTAGTGGTTGGAGTGCTTCTACGCCACCCATCATGGTTAGCATGCCACCAAATTGTGAATTCATGATCACATCAAGTAACGAATCGTAAGCTGGCGCAAAATCAATTTTTTGGATCACAGGCTGCAAGTTTAAATTGGTTGAGCTTGTCATTTCTTTATTAAGAAAGCGGCTAATGTTTTCTTGAGTAAAGAATTGCTCCATCATGAGATTTTTAATGGCTGTTTTAAATTCTTCAAAACGAGCAGGAATAACCCCTGAGCCGTAGAGTCCGGGCACCTTTTCAAATAGCATATGAATAGCAAGCCAGTTTGTTAATGCGCCAGAAAATGCGAATAAGCCACAATAAAGGATGACTTGCTGGTTAGTAAGGTAACCAATAGCTAGCAAGATAAGTGAAATAAGGTTGGTGAGTAAGCTTTTATTCATACGGGTTTATTCTCGGTGTGGAGCACACAGCTAATTTTAAAAGAGGTGAGCCAAGTCTTTATGGCTTATTGTGGACAGATTTTAACAACAGACTATGCGCAATGCCACAATTAGCAGATTGATAGGTAATCGTTAGGTATATGTTATGCTCAACTGCTGTATATATCACCAGCAATGAATGTAAACCTAATTAAGGAATTGTTATACTCGCGCATTCACTTATCTATCATCACGTGGTGTTGTCATGACAAGCTTTACAGCTGAACAAACGGCTTTTATTAATCACCTATCTGGTAATGCATTATGTGTTGCAGGAGCGGGGACGGGTAAAACCACTACTTTGGTAGGGCTAGTTGAGAAAAAATTAGCGACAATTGCACCACAAAACATGTTGGTGTTGATGTTTAACCGTGATATTCGCACCGATTTTAAAGCTAAATTAGAGCGAAATAGTCATGGGGTGAATGTTCCCGTGCATACATTTCACAGTTTTTGTTATCAATTATTACGTCAATCAGGCTATTTAGCTGAGACGGGTTATCAAATTGATTTCAATAATGGTGAAAGTGATAAAATCATTGCGAAACGAATTTTGCGTCAAATGGCAGCGCAAGAGAAGTCGTATCAAAAGCAACAAACATTCAAAGATCCGCGCACCATTGAATTATTGATGAGTTTTATTGGTTTGGTAAAAGCGCATATGTTACCGCCAAAGGAAGTGTTTGAGCTGTCTGATATTAGTGATGAATACCATTTTATCATTGAAGCGTATTGGAATTTTGAAACTATTCGTAAAGAGCGTAAACAGTTATTCTTCGATGATTGGTTGGTAGAAACGGTTAATTTACTGACTGATAATGAGGCGTTACGTGCTTATTATCATCAACAAATCCAATTTATGGTTGTTGATGAATTTCAGGATATAAATACCGCGCAATATCGATTGTTAAAACTGTTACTCGGGGAGCAAGCGCAATTAGTGGCTGTCGGTGATGTCGATCAGTGTATTTATAAATGGCGTGGCAGCGCTCCCCAATTTATGCTGAACTTTGAACAAGATTTTACGCCTGCAACCACCTATAGCCTGTCACATACATTTCGTTTTGGCCACAGCTTAGCGTTAGCTGCGAGTCACTTGATTGCCAATAACAAGCAACGTTTCCACGATTTTCAAACGATCTCTCATCAGTCAGTTGCTGATACCCCCGTTGAAGTGATAGGAACTGCGCGCCAAGTCGGCGAGATCGCACAATCTATTGCTGAATATATCGAACAAGGTGGAACACCTTCTGATGTTGCGATTTTAGTTCGTCGTTGGTCACAAACTATGTTGTTTGAATTAGCGTTTTTAACTAAAAATATTCCTTTTTATATGCCTGTTGGCTCGGTGTTATCAAATAGTCGAGAAGTGAAATTATTGCTTGATGTGATGCGATTTGCCACTGGGCGCTACAATCAGTTTCAACCTCATGAGAAAGCGACACTCGTCTTTAATATGATGTCTTTTCCACACTGTTATGTGCCAAATGCCAGTTTGCGACCGTTATGTGATGAGCTTGCTAATACGCCAATTGAGCAGTGGTTAGAGGTTGTGAAGAAAACGGAAAAGTTACAGCCAGCATTAAATCTTGATAATTTTACATCACGAGTAGAATTATTAATGATGCTTCGCCGTAAAGGGGGCTTTAAAGCATTAGATGTTTATCGTCAGTATCGTCGTGATAGCGAGTTAGATAATTGGATTTGGAAAACAGAAGCGACTGCATCAGAAATAGAAGAAGCGGTTGAACGACTTGATAGTGTTGAAACGGTATTGGCTTCGATGGATCAAGATTGTGAAAAAGCACTTCAGTATTTTGACTATTATACGCAACGTTCTGATTCGTTACGCCAATCAGAATCCACCACAAGCAATGTGCAATTAACCACGATATTCAGAGCGAAAGGTTGTGAGTATAGCCAAGTACATTTACCGTATTGGGATAAAGATGCTTTTCCTTACGTTAATCGATCTTCTGTCGGTATTTCAGCAGATACTGAAGAAGAACGACGCTTGGCGTATGTCGCGATAACGCGTGCGAAACATAAAGCTAAAATTTACTATTCAGTTGAGAACAGTAAAAAAGATACTTATGTTCGCAAAGATAAAAACGCGAGTCAGTTTATTCTTGAATCGAAGGCGACACTTGCACAAGAAATTGGTCCTCAGCTTTATCTGGAAGGGACGTTACCCTTTAATAAATCGCCGATTGTTCAAGGGTATTACCAACGCTTAGGACGGTTTGAGCAGATGCAAGCAGCGCCAGAGCCTGTAGAAATAGAGCAGCCAGCAGTTGGTAAGGATGGACAATTAAACTACAGTTTTTTGTGGGCAGTTGAACAACCGTTACCAAATAATGCAGAAAAGCTTGTTCGTTCAATGGTGAAAACTAAAACAGCAAAATATTTAGAAACAGAGTTAAATAGAATTTTACGAGAATTAAAAAAAGCAGATTTGACGAAAGAAAAAGTATTGGTGAATCGGCTTATCGTAATCGCTAAAGCAAAAGCGAGAAGGTATAGCTAAATAGATATGTCATTCATAATTTCACGTTATCAACATGCTATTTATGGCTTTGGCTTGTTTTAGGACCGATTTTTTGTTGAAACTCGTAATTAATTTACTATTTTAATTATTTCAATCGTATTGTTTTTATTTGATGATATTTACATGATAAACGTTTCATTATTATATCTATCATTAATCAACAAAATAACGTTGTTCTCTATTATATCGAGCTTCGCGTTGGCCTAAATTTTGTTGAATAACAAATTCAAGACGAGAGCGTAATTGTTGCGACTTATTAATTTTTCGTCTATGAAAAACAGAGTGAAGTAATTGTTTTAACATTCTAAACCTACTTGTTTTTTTAGCTACACAATAAAAAGATTTGTTAGTTATTCAAAAACATCGTATTCCAGCTTCCCTATACAACTCAATATATCAAACCGTTTCTGAACCTACGTTGTATTAAATAACATAGGTGCTGACTTCTTCATTCAACAGAGAATGTTAAGAATGATAAATATAAAGGGAGATTAACATCAATAGTGATTATGTTAAGTAACGAGAGTTACCCTGTCAAAATCGAAAAATGCATCATAATATTGTGCAATTATGATGCATTTCCATGCTTAAGCTAAGGTTACTTATTTTGCCATTTATCAACAACAAGTGCTGCAATCAAATCACCTTCAACGTTAACGGCTGTTCTAAAGGTATCTAACGGACGTTCAATAACCAATAAAATTGCGATTGCCTCTAAAGGGATACCGACAGCCAGCATGACTAACTGCATACCTGACATAGAACCTGACGGCATACCTGGTGCGCCAATAGAAGAGACCATTGCCATGATGAAAATCATGATTAGACCACCAGTACCTAAGTCGATACCGTAAAGCTGTGCTAGGAAGATAGCTGCTACGCCTTCAAAAAGGGCTGTACCATCCATATTCATAATAGAGCCAAGCGGCAATACCATACTGCTGGTTGATTGTGAAATGTTAAGCTCTTCTTCCGCTGTTTGCATTGAAAGTGGTAGCGTTGCTGAACTTGATGATGTTGCAAATGCCATGGCCATTGGTGCAGATAGCGCTCTAAATAAGTCTTTGAACTTAATACCTGTCACGACTTTTGCAATGATAGGTAAAACAAAACCACCGTGAATAAAGGTTAGAGTAAATACCAGTAACGCAAAGCGGGCGAGTTCACCAAAAATGGCATTACCGCTTTGAAGAGTAAATTGGAAAACAATCGCAAATACAGCCAGTGGTGCTAGTTTGATGATCCACGATACCACACGGTTAACGGCAGTATTGAGTCCATCGATAACCTCAAATACAGGGTGCTTTTCCGGTAAGCTTGCCAGCAATGCAATGCCAAGTAATAGCGCAAATACAACAATCGCTAATAAGTTAGTTGTTGCCATTGCTTGAAAAGGGTTTACCAATGCCATGTTAAATAGCTTTTCAACAATAGCGCCACCGGAGGCGGAGGTTTGATCGATTAATTGAACATGGCTGCTGACATGAACTTTTGAAGTATCGACTAATTGTGGCCATTTAGGCAGTGACAGTGAAACACCTAAGGCTAATGCAATCGCAAGCGTTGAAGTAAAGGCATAAAACGAAACTGTTTTTAAACCAAGCTCTTTTAATCGAATTATTGAGCCGATACTGGTGATACCACGTAGCAATGAAAATAGCACTACGGCACCAACAAGCATTTTTAGTAAACCAATATAAGTGGTTTTTAATAACATAAGGAGCTTGAAGGTTGTGCTTGTTTCAAACCCTGACGATAGTGGTAGCAGTGTTGCTAACGCCCATGCTAACAAGCCAGCAATAAGTAATTGAAATGGTAATGATTTTAATAAACGGCGATGCATGAGAGTCTCTTGTAACGTTCGTTGAGAATAAAATTAAAAAATAAAAATGAGCGTTGATATAATTTTTTATAAGAAAAAGCGCTCTGACACAGAGTACCAGAGCGTGGCAAATGCCAATTCTCAATTAACGATAAGTCGGTTGTCTTTACGACTGACAGAAAAATTTGGTTTATTATTACTTTCGCTAAAAGAGGAAGTGCTGATCCGTAGCAGGTTTTGAACAAAGGTGTGAGATAAAATCTCGCCTGTCTTCGTAACAGACAGTAGTCGTTACGAAGACAGGATGTAGCTTAAATAAGAGGAAAATTACTTATCAAAGTGAATGATAGTACGAATGCTCTTACCTTCGTGCAGCAGATCGAATGCTTCGTTGATCTTGTCTAGGCCCATGTTGAATGAGATGAAGTCATCTAACTGGAACTCACCTGCCATGTAACGATCTACGATACCTGGAAGTTCTGAACGGCCTTTAACACCACCGAATGCAGAACCACGCCATACGCGACCTGTTACTAGTTGGAATGGACGAGTTGAGATCTCTTGACCTGCACCTGCAACACCGATGATTACAGACTCACCCCAGCCTTTGTGACAACACTCAAGCGCAGAGCGCATCACGTTTACGTTACCGATACATTCGAAAGAGTAATCAACACCACCGTCAGTCATCTCAACGATCACTTCTTGGATAGGTTTATCGAACTTAGTAGGGTTAACACACTCAGTTGCACCTAGTTTACGAGCAAGGTCGAACTTGTCTTCGTTGATGTCGATAGCAATGATGCGGCTTGCTTTAGCCATTGTTGCACCAATGATAGCTGCTAGACCGATACCACCAAGGCCGAATACAGCAACAGTGCTACCTTCTTCAACTTTCGCTGTATTAAGTACCGCACCCATACCTGTAGTAACACCACAACCTAGTAGACATACTTCTTCTAGCGGTGCTTCTTTGTTGATTTTCGCTAGTGAAATCTCAGGAAGAACAGTGTATTCAGAGAATGTTGAACAACCCATGTAGTGGAAGATAGGTTGACCATCTTTATAGAAACGTGTTGTACCGTCTGGCATTAGACCTTTACCTTGTGTCTCACGTACTGCTTGACATAGGTTTGTTTTGCCAGATAGACAGTATTTACACTTGCCACATTCTGCAGTGTAAAGTGGAATAACGTGGTCGCCTACTTGAAGATCGGTAACGCCTTCACCAACCATTTCAACAATACCGCCACCTTCGTGACCAAGAATTGCAGGGAAGATACCTTCTGGATCATCACCTGATAGTGTGAAAGCATCAGTGTGACATACGCCTGTTGCTACGATGCGAACGAGAACTTCACCTGCACGAGGTAACATTACATCTACTTCTTCAATTGAAAGTGGTTGTTTTGGACCCCATGCAATCGCAGCTTTTGATTTGATAAATTTATCAGTCATCGTTAAATCACTCTGTTAAGCCAACTTGATTGGCGATAATTATTATTAAAATACGACAATTAAACGATATTACTCATGTCGTCTTGATGGAACTATTATATTTATTTCTTAGTCAATGATAATCCCTTGATATGGAAAATGATTATTACCAAATGGTAATAGTCAAAATTATCATTTCCGTTAAAAGCATAAAATTAACTTTAAATATTAGTAAAGAACTATACGCTATTGTAGCTTATGTTTTAAAGGAATTTTCAGGTATTCCATTTTTAATGTTATAAACACTCAAGAGGAAAAGTGTATCTTGCTGATTTTATAGTTTATTTTGACTTTTAAGAGTGGGTTTATTGAGTGTGCTTGAACAGCGTGATTAGGTTGAATAAGTAAAAGGTATAAGTGTTATTTGTCGTTATGGGAGAGCGGTTTATTTTAAAAACGTTATGAAGTTGCTGTTTGGGATGGGATTTAAAAAAACAATAGGTGTGATTGTTATCGTGTGAAAGACGGTAATAATGCAGTATTGTGTCATTCATGTATTTTATTTAACGTAAATAAAAAAGCACATGCAACCCGAATGGTTTACATGTGCTTTAAACGTTATTGGATTTATTTTATCGCTTATGCACTTTTATGGTTTTGTGCGTAAACGTGAGTTGCGATAGCATCCATTAGTGCTGGAGATAGGCAATCGTATGGCTTAAGGCCTAGTTCGTTTAGACGCGCACGGATTGCATCCATATCTTTTGGATCAGTACCCGTTTCGATGATAGAAGAAACAAATGCTGCAAATTCAGGAGCAGACCAACCTTCGTCAGTTGATAGTTCAGTGTGAACAAAGTCTAAACCGTGGAATGGGTGGTTAGTATCTTCGATACGGCCGTACATGTGAACACCACATTCTTTACAAGCGTGACGTTTGATTGCTGCATTTTGGTCAACGACAACGAGTTTGTCTGCATTTGCAATCACTTCAACGTTGTCACGAGAAATAACAGCGATTTGAGAGAAAACTGCGCCTTCAGGCTTCCAGCATTTAGAACAACCACAAGCGTGGTTATGTGCTGTTTGACCAGAAAGTTTAACTCGAACTGTATTTGTGTCACATTTACAGCTTAATACGCCACCAACAAAGTTTTCTTTAGTTGCAATAAAGCCATTATCAATTGATGGGTGTAATTTAATAGACATAAAGATGCTCTTATATTATTTATAATTAAATGTAGAGTTAGAGTGTTATTTTTAGTTTTCTATTCGTTAATTAAATATTAATTAGCGAATAGAAGTATTCTAAAGTTTAATTAGATTTAAACAATCTGTTTTACAGTAAATGATTATTACTGATTAGAAACAATAAAATTAAATTATTACTTGTTTTGCTGTGCAATATGAGTAGCAATGGCATCCATTAAGTCTGGAGATAGGCAATCGTAAGATTCCATACCTAGTTCTTCAATGCGAGCACGGATAGCAGCCATGTCTTTTAAATCTGTGCCTGTTTCAATGATTGAAGAAACAAAAGCAGCAAATGTTGGTGCAGACCAGCCTTGTGTTGGCGATAGTTCAGTATGGACAAAATCTAAGCCGTAGAATGGGTGGTTAGTATCTTTAATACGGCCATACATATGAACACCACAGTCTTTACACGCAAAACGCTTAATCACAGCTGCGTCATCAACAACTTTTAGTTTATCTGCATTTGCTGTTACTGTTACTTTGTCGCGAGGAATAACAGCAACTTGTGAAAATAGCGCGTCTTTAGGTTTCCAACATTTAGAACAACCACAAATATGGTTATGCGCTGTTTGTGACTCTAAATTAACAACAACTTTATTATGTCGGCAATGACACTGTAATTTACCGCCATTTAACGTGTTATTAGTTGGATTAATACCACGATTAACAGCAGGGTGGATATTAATAATAGTCGGTTTGTTTTTACGATTAAAAATTTTAGCGAATAGATTTAGCATTATTAGACTTATTTAATTTTGGTGTA
Source organism: Photobacterium sp. GB-36 (assembly GCF_003026135.1). Classification (NCBI taxonomy): domain Bacteria; kingdom Pseudomonadati; phylum Pseudomonadota; class Gammaproteobacteria; order Vibrionales; family Vibrionaceae; genus Photobacterium; species Photobacterium sp. GB-36. The sequence goes on from NZ_PYNY01000002.1 coordinate 327,792, forward strand.
CGGATTCACTATTTACGAAAATAGTAAGATGTTGGATATTTATAATTTAATTCAGAGAGATTAATAACGGTCAATATAGTCGTTATATTGACCGTCATAGTAGAAGGCAATTTACAGATTAAATACCGTTTGGCTTAAATACCGCTTTTAGACGTTTAGCAATCATTAAACGTGAAACGGTGAACATACCTGTCACTGTACGTTGGTGCAGGCGGAAGATCGTATCGTATAAACGACGGATCAAGCGACCTTGTAGTACCATTTTACCTTCCATCTTTGAGCCTGGTGCAAATGAACCGACTGCAAAATGGTGACCAACAGCAACAACCATACCGCCATCTTTAAATTCGAAGTCAGTCAATGGTTTACCACGTAGCATACCGCCTAAGCTTTTCGCTAGGTGTACTGCTGCACGGTTAGCCGCTTGTGCTTTAGGTGGAACAAAGCTGCCATCAGCCTGAGGGATTGATGCACAATCACCTAAAGAGAAGATGCTGTCATCAACGGTTGTTGTTAAATTAGCATTCACCTGAATTTGGTTCATACGGTTATAACTTAAACCGCCAATACCGTTTAGCCAATCCGGTGCTTTAACACCCGCAGCCCAGAACTGTACGTCAGCATCTAACTCACGGTTATCAACTGTTAGCATACCTTTTTCAGTGACTTCACGAATACGTGTATCAAGAAGAACATTTACGTTATTACGCTCAAGCTCTTTTTGTACTTTTTCTGACATTTTTTCAGGGCTATTTGGTAATACACGACCTGCAGCTTCAATCAAGTTGATATGCAGTGGGGCACCATTATAGCGTTGAAGTTTGTGGCTAACACGAGCAAGCTCTGCTGCAAGCTCAACACCAGTCGCGCCAGCGCCAACAATATTTACTGAGCGATCTTCACTTGCACGAAGGATCTGGCTAACTTGATGCCATGCTTGACGCGCTTGGCTTGCTGAATCTAGGAATAAGCAATGATCTTTTGCACCAGTGGTATTAAAGTCATTACTTACCGCACCAATCGCAATAACAAGGTAATCGTATTTTAAAGCCGCTTCTGTACCATCAGGACGACGAACAGAAAGCATTTTATTATCACGATCAATATCTGTCATCGCGGCTTGGTAATGTTGATAGCCATGACGTGCACCATGGGTGAAATAACAAACTGTATCTAAGTCGCTATCAAAAGTACCTGCTGCAATTTCATGCAAGCGAGGTTTCCAGAAGTGATGCGTTTCTGGTTCTACAAGAATAATTTCATCTTCTTTACGTACGGTTTTTGCTAATAGAGTTGATAACTCTAAGCCTGCGGCACCGCCACCTACAATAACGATTCGTGACATACGAATTCCTCAAAGGCACCCCGGGCTTCATTCCACAGGGGATGGTTTGACCATCATTAAATTAATGAGCTAATCCGTTGCTACTCTATTTTTTGTGAGTATGCCTATATGGAATGGCATGCTCTATCATTTATAAGATCAATTTCTTTGATATAAGACAATGAAATTCACCAAAATTCAAGTTTTGTGAGCTAAAGCAGGATTTTTTTTCAAAACCGTAATTTTCTTCGATGGAAGGTATTATATTTATTTCAGATAAGATAACAATGATTATAAACGTCAAATTACTTTTACTGACAGGTAATAATGAGATGCCTTAATGGTATCTTTTGTTGCTGTTTTACACATTTTGAGTGTTTTGTTAATAAAAATTACATCCCACTCAAATAAAAACGTCATAAAGACATGCGATATTCCTTCTGGTTTGACCAGTTATTATATTTAAAGGAATAGGTATGTCGTTATCACGTCGAGGATTTGTAAAAGCGCTATCATCAGCAGCGATGGTTACTTCGCTTACAGGATGTAATAGTAATGATCAACAGCTACAAAAATCGAAAATTAAGGTTGGCTTTAATCACGGCGTTGCGAGTGGTGATCCTTTACAACATGCCGTTATTATTTGGACGCGTATTACGACAGAAGCACGCTCAATTGACGTTCAATGGCAAGTTGCGACTGATGAGAAATTTATGCAGATTGTTGCGTCAGGCGAGGTGACGACCGATAGCGTAAAAGATTTTACAGTAAAGGTAGATGTTAACGGTCTACAACCTAATCAACATTATTATTATCGTTTTGAAGCCAATGATACGTTAAGTCCTATAGGGCAGACTCAAACTTTAGCAGAAGGTGAATTAGATAAAGCGTCTATTGCTGTCGTGTCATGTTCTAATTTTCCTGCTGGTTACTTTAATGTGTATCGAGAAATAGTTAAGCAGCACCAAATGTCACCTATCAATGCAGTACTACATTTAGGCGATTATATTTATGAATATGGGGCTGGGCAGTATGCCACTGAAGATGCACAACGTTTAAATCGCATTCCAAGTAAAGAGTCTGAATGCCTTACTTTAGATGATTATCGCAAACGTTATGCGCAATACCGTAGCGACAGTGATCTTCAAGCGTTACATGCGGCATTACCAATGATCGCTATTTGGGATGATCATGAAATAGCCAATGATACATGGCGAGAAGGTGCTGAGAATCATCAACAGCAAGAAGGTGACTTTGCTCAACGTCGAGCTGCAGCTGCTCTAGCTTGGCTAGAATGGTTACCCGTTAGAGAAAATCCTGTTTCTTCTATGATCACCTATCGAGACTTTAGCTTTGGTGATTTGTTTGACTTATATATGTTAGATACCCGCGTTGTCGCGCGTGATGAACCGCTTGACTACTTTTCACTGGCTGATACATCGATTGAATCTATCTCTGGGTTAATTCAACAGGCACGCGCTCCTGAACGCAAGTTACTCGGCAATGATCAAAAGCAATGGCTCAGTGAGCGTATGACAACGAATACGGCAAAATGGTCATTGTTAGGCCAACAAGTGTTAATGGGTAAGATTGAAATGCCAAGTAGTGTCATGATGGGGCTGTTTCAATTATTTCAGGCAAGTGATGCAAACAAGTCAGCTGCGATGATCGCGGTACAGAATGCAATTAATACCTATTTAGCTGATCCAAGTTCAGACCCATATTTACTTCCATATAATTTAGATGCTTGGGACGGGTTTTATATGGAGCGTGAATGGTTATACGGCATGACGACAACGTTAAATAAACAACTTATCACGCTAGCAGGCGATAGCCACAATGCTTGGTGTAGTGAATTAAGTGATCATAAAGGAAATGGGGTGGGGATTGAGTTTGCAACAAGCTCGGTGACCTCTCCCGGATTAGAAAAATATTTAGGGTTAGATTTACAAACTATTGGGCAGATGGAATTTATCCTACCTCAATTAGTTTCAGATCTTCAATGGGTTAATTTAAAACAACGTGGTTTTATTCGTTTAGATCTTGATCATCAGCAAGTGTTTTCAACGTGGCACTTTGTTTCGACGGTAAAAGAGAAAGAGTACCAAGTAGAAACTCAGAAGCTGGTGACCCAAAATGGATTAATGGTCAGCTAAACCTATTTATAATTAACAATGAATAACCTGATGAATTGCCGTTTGGTGAATGAGTTAGGATTTTTATTTGCTATTAATAAGAAAGAAATTACCGTTTCATTACCGAGTGATCCTACACAAACTGGTATTCGATCTGAGTGATCTTAGGTGGTACGAAAAGTAGCAGATAAAAGAAAAGGAGCGTTAATAAACGCTCCTTTTGTCATTAAGAAATGCCTAATCTTTTCAATATTTATTTCTCAGTTACATGGATCGCAGTTTGCAGATCTTCAGGGTGAAGATCTGCGCGATCAAATTCTTGTGAGGCGGGCATACGAAGGTGGAAATCTTTAAATATTTCAACTTCAACATTACCTTCTGTGAGAATAAAGTCACTCACATGACCACCTTGAGTACGATCATCACTAATAAAGTGAAAGTGGAACCCCGGCACATTAATACCAATCATATAGTCTGGTATTTTAAAACCAATCATCACACCTGAAACATGCGTCATTTCAGCAATAGGTTGATGTTTAACAACTTCAACCATAGGTGGATATGGACGGTGCTGAGCCGGCACTGTACGTGTTTTAACATACGAGAACTTACCTGTTAAACGGATGGCATTAATCGCGTTGTGAGCGAGTAGATCTTGCTCTAAGCACGTTTCAAATTCTTTTTTACTTAGTTCAATTAAACTCAGTTTTGCTTTTGGCTCAAAGTTAACAACCGAAGCAAATGGTGTGGTGATATCGTGATCAACAAGATGAACATCGCCTGTGCTTGTAAGTTGGTAAACGTCATCACCCATTACAATCATTTCACCGTCAAGATCGTTAAAGGTACCAATGCCAAAGTTACCATGATCTAATAACTGACCAATTGTGAAATCACCTTGATATAAGCCTGCAATTAATGCACTCATCATTGAGGTTTGGTAGAACGTTTTGTTATGTGTTTCGGCACTCATGTGATGCTCCTATTAATCTTGTTGGCATGGATGAAGTTGATCAAGTAGGCGACTGTTATCGCTATAATCAACATTGACGTTAACCAATACTGGGCCACTTAAGCTCATAGCTTTTCGCATAACAGGCTCAATATCATCGGCAGTATTGATCGCTAAACCATGTGCGCCGAAACTTTCTGCATACTTAACAATATCAGGACCTATAAAGCTGACAGCACTCTCTCGACCATACTTTTTAAGCTGTTGAATCTTAACCATGTCATAACTGTGATCAGTCCAAACAAAGTGAACGATATTACATTTATGACGCACGGCCGTGGCTAATTCCATTGATGAGAATAGGAAGCCACCATCACCAGACATGGAAATGACTTTTTCATTAGGGTGAAGAAGGGAAGCTGCAATTGCCCAAGGTAAAGCGACGCCCAATGTTTGTTGACCATTACTGAACAATAAACGACGAGGTTCAAAGCTGTGGAAGTAACGTGCCATCCAAATATAGATAGAGCCTACATCACAACATACAGTGGTGTCGTCACTGACAAAGCGACGTAAATCATGAACAAAACGAAGTGGGTGAACGCCGTTTGATGAGGTTTTATTTATCCCCATTTGCATAATATGTTGTAAATCGTGGCGTAATAATTGGATTTGTTGGTTACTTTCTAAGGATTCTCTCTTATCTAATTCAGAAGCAATAGACGTAACAGACACCGCTAAGTCACCCACAACTTCACAAACAGGGTTATAGCTAATTTCTAAATCTGCTTGTTGATAACCAATATGAATAATTGGGGTATTTGCATCTTTATTCCAAAGAATCGGATCGTATTCAATGGGGCTATAACCAATGGTGATGATTAAGTCTGCGCTGTTTAACGCAATATCACCGGGTTGGTTTTTAAATAAGCCCACTCGACCTAAAAAGCAGTTGTATAAATCATGAGAAATAACCCCAGCTGCGGCAAACGTATTCACAACGGCAATTGGTGTTTGTTTGAGTAGTTGGCGAATGGCATCAGTAACAAAAGGCTGGCTTGCATCCATACCCAGTAATAACACCGGATTTTTTGCAGCATTAATGCGATCAGCAGCCTGACGAATAGCTTGCGGGTGTGCACCACCGAACAAAATTGGATTAGGCTGTTGTACTGGTTGGTAAGGAATACGATTAGTTAGAATATCTTGCGGTAGACTAACAAAGCTAGCACCTTGGGTAGGTTGCTCTGCAATACGAAAAGCTTTATGTACAACATCAGATACCGAGCCGCTATCCATCACTTCTGCTGAAAATTTGGTGATAGGAGTAAACAGTGAACGGGTATCCATGGATTGGTGAGTATTGTGAGAATACATCGAAAGCGGTACAGCACCTGCAAGTGCAACCACAGGATCACCTTCACTGTTCGCTGTTGCAACGCCTGTGACAAGGTTTGATGCGCCCGGGCCAGAGGTCGCTAAACAAATGCCTGCTTTACCCGTTAAACGCCCTGTTGCTGCTGCCATAAACGCTGCATTTTGTTCATGATGACAAATAATGATTTCAGGTCCGTTATCACAAACAGCATCGAAAACAGCATCCACCTTTGCACCTGGAATACCAAAAATGTGTGGAATGTTATGTGCATTTAAAGTTTCAACAACCAGTTCAGCACCAGAGACGGTTTTATCCGACATATAAGCCTCAAAATTATATTTATTAAGTTAATAGGCTCAGGACATTGTTCGTGAATTCGAATTTTATGTGATGAGTGGCACAATTCTATACATTCATCATACAAATCAAATAACTGAAAATGAAAGTTAAATTCTCAATTTACAGATAAATAAGGGGAGGGGGAATTTACGATGTAATAAAAATGCCAGCCTTCATATTAGAAAAGACCGGCATTTTAAGGGAGGAATGGCAATGACAACGATTAAATCATGATGCCTGCAATTAACGCTGATAGAAAACTAACGAGCGTTGAACCGTAAAGCAAACGTAAACCAAAACGTGCCACCATATTACCTTTTTCTTCGTTCACCCCTTTTACAGCACCAGCAATAATACCGATAGAGCTAAAGTTAGCGAATGACACAAGGAAGATAGAAACAATACCTACGGTGTGCGGTGTTAATTCACTTACTTGTTTTTGTAATGACAGCATTGCTACAAATTCGTTAGCAACAAGCTTGGTTGCCATGATACTACCTGCTTGTAGGGCTTCATGAGCAGGGATACCCATGATCCATGCAAATGGATAGAAAGCGTAGCCAATAACATCTTGGAAGCTAATACCGAATGCAGCATCAAAGCCGGCATTAATCATTGAAATTAGCGCGATAAAACCAATCAGCATTGCCGCTACAATAACCGCGACTTTAAAACCAGTAAGAATATATTCTCCTAACATTTCAAAGAACGTCAGTTTCTCACCACTTTCAGCCGCCATCATCTCATCAATATTCATCTCTGCTTCGTGGTCATATGGGTTAATGATAGAGAGAATAATGAAGGTACTAAACATGTTTAGAAACAAGGCAGCCACGACGTATTTAGGATCGATTAGCTTCATGTAAGAACCGACAATAGACATCGATACGGTTGACATGGCTGTTGCCGCTAACGTGTACATGCGACGCTCAGACATTCTACCGAGAATATCTTTATAGGTGATGAAGTTTTCAGATTGACCGACCATTAAGGCACTAATAGCGTTAAAGGATTCAAGTTTACCCATGCCATTAACTTTTGATAATAAATATCCAAGGCCTTTTATGACATATGGCAAAACTTTGATGTGCTGAAGAATACCAATCAGTGCTGAAATGAATACGATTGGCATTAGAACACTTAAGAAGAAGTTAAAGCCATCATTGTTAGATAGGTTACCAAAGACGAAATTTGTCCCTTCTGCGGCAAAATTGAGTAATCCATTAAATCCATCAGCAAACTCTTTAACGATCCCTGTACCCATTGAGGAGTTAAGCAAAAAGTAGGCTAATCCCATTTCAATAAGCAGTAGCTGAATAATATATCTGTACTTGATGTTTTTACGGTTATTACTTGCAACAAGTGCTAGGGCTGCGATAACGATTAACCCTAAAACGAAATGTAGATAGACCATGTTTGGTTGCTCTCAGTGTGATTCTTATCAAGATATATACTTATGTTTAAATATTTCTTTCTCTCTAAAAGTGACTTAAGTCTCACTTTTGGGTCGCGTAATTTTCTGTCACTATTACGTGCTTAGATGAATTACGATTGCGGCAAACGATTGCAGTTCGAAAGAGCCCTGTCATTACTGGGTTGTCGTTATACGCTCATATAACTGTATCATCAACATGCCAAATGAGCATAACTGTGAACTGAATCTCACCTGTAATATGATTGAAAAATACTTTTTAGTGGTTTTGGAATATCGCAGTAGTCCAATCGGTAAAAACACGATGATTAAATAGGCAATTGTAGTCTCTGTGTATATCAAATGTTATTTTTTATTATGTTTAATAAATATGGAAAATAATATTTTAGATAAATAAATTTCAGAATTTTTTAAATATGATTCAATGCTGCACTTAATATTCATTTGTCTTACAAAATGAAATATTATATTCGTGATAATTTAGTGGAATAGAAACGATGAAAAAATCCTCTAAAAATCGTAAGCTATGGTACTTCCATCGACACGATCAGCGTAATGAAACAAGATTGAATAAAAGCTTAAAGGCTAAATAATGCATGTATGGCTAACTTACGTTGATCGTCTAAACGAAAGGCGACTCAACGTAAGTAAGTATACTTATTCAAGAATGGTAGGGACATTAAACCGGTAAGGTGGAACAAAAGGTCGGACACCTTTCTGGCGGTATTTTTTTAAACGCATTAATTGTTTATAGACAATGTAATAACGATTTATATTTGTAACGTAGACAACAGGTTGTTTGCCTATATATCTCCTGGTAATAATTTCAACATTATTAAACCATATATCAGGGTTATAGCCTTTTTCCTTTGCATAACGTCGCATTTTTCTAATATTGCCAGGTCCTGCATTATAAGAGGCGAGTGTCATATACATTCTATTATCATAGGTTAGACTGCTATCATCTAAGTAATTATTTTGGATATAGCGCATATACTTTATACCCGCATGAACATTATTACTTGCTATATAAATGTTAGGAATATTTATATATCGATCTCTTGCTGTACTTGGTAGTACTTGCATGATGCCAACGGCACCTTTATTGGAGACTTTATGCTGATTAAGCCCTGATTCTTGGAAACCCTGAGCCATCATCATTAAATAATCAAAATCATATTCCGTAGAATATTTAAAAAACAGATCAGAAAGTTTTTCCATTTTATCCATATTACTATGGTTCAATAGGTTTGTTATCCAGCCTTGATTATTTAAATACTTGTTATAAATAACATTTCCTAATAATGACCCTGATTTTATTTGTTCAATATACCTATTAACTAATTTCATTAATTTAGGGCTATCTTTTCTCATTGCCCAGGCTATTTCACCGTTTTTCCTTAAAACGAAAGCAGAATTCATGCGTAATTTTGGTAATATCTTGTTCCATATTTTCATCTTATGATCATCTAAAACGGTCATATTCATCAACCCGAGATTAACCATTTCCAACAACTCATAATCTTGCAGTGTTTCTTCTAAAAAATGGATCTTCATTGGCGCTAGGCGTTGGAGTAATAGACGATTATTGACTTCAAGTAGGCTTTGATAGTAGCTCGAACTTTTTCTTACCCAGATATCTTGATCGCTGAGTTGCTCTATTTTTGTAATTTCAGGTGAATCAATATTATTAATAATAACTTCTGAAATATTGGTAAGTACAGGCTCACTAAAGGCGACTTGCTTTTTGCGCTGTTCAGTAATGGTTAAATTAGCGACGGCAAGATCACCATATCCAGTAATTAAGAATTTGATGAGTTGATCTCGATGTACAGGGATCACTTGAATATTGAGTTTTGGATAAGTTTTATGAATATCTAACTCAAAGTGGTGAAGTAATTCAGCGATAATGCCTTTTGGAAGACCATCTTCAATATAGTAAAAACCTAAGTCAGCCGAAACTAATACTCTTAGCACCCTTTTTTTTTCAAGGACGCTAAGATCGCCAGTGTAAGTTGGGCCTGTGAGCGGGGACAGTGCTAAGCCTAAAGCTGTACTAGAAGTAAGGAATAAAGCCAGATATACCCATAAAGGTAATAACAGCCTTTTTAGTTGGTTGTTCATAGAAAACTAAAGCCTTTTGATTTAGCTTGATCCTGTATGGTTAAAATAATCGCATTTCCCAAATCATCCTTAGCCTTTGTGTTCTCATTTTTCGATTGTTTTATGAAGTGTTTTCGTTTTTGCTCTAACGTTGATATCTGTTGTTGCAGCTGTACTCTTTGTGCGATTTGTTGTTTAAGCTTTTCGGTGATTTGTTGGTCATTTAATCCATGATAGTGCTGTTGATCTTTTTTCGCGAACGCTAAACCTTGTTCTAAATTTTGTTGGGCAAGCGAAATCAAATCCCAATCTTGTGTTTTATACTGCTTTCCTGCTTTGGCAATACTGCGCTCTGTGCTACTAGATTTAGAAAGGCTTGATGCATTCATATCTTGAGCGATTTGCTGGCTTTTCTTACTTGCCCCTTTTGTACCATAACCGATGTAAGTGTCATTAATTTTACGGCCCAGTTGGATGATATCATCGTCGTAAGGGGTCTCAATATGGGGGGCTTTCTTCTTATGGTCGATATTCAAATATTTGCCATGGCTCAGCAGTGCAGGTGTTGCCCACTGTAATTTACGTCCTTTTAAATGGGGGCCGCAATATAAGGTGTTGATGATGATATCTTTACTGACTGCTAGAGGAATAGCATGGCTAATCGGAATATCACCTTGTTGAAACTCTTCATTACCTGCAATGATGATTAAACGAAGATCGTCTTGATGGGGGCTCCACTGTAAACGGTTTGTTGCCTCTTGAATTACTTGTGGCGCATATTCTTTACTCCCTCCAATCTTTATTGCAAATAGTGCTTCTGAAAATTGGTCAAGATCTGAGGTGAGTGGTGAGAGTAAACGTAAATAACCACCATATTTTGATTGATGTTCAACACCATATTCAAACAATGCAACTTGTAAAGTAACAGGGCGATCATGTTTATTGGCTGTTGCGATGGCATTAATGATTGACCAGATCTGCTCTCTTGCCTGATTAATTAATCCCCCCATAGAGCCACTAGCATCGAGTAAGATCGCGACTTGAATTGTGGGGCCTGTACGAGTAAAAGGTATGGACGTGTTATTATTATTTGTTTGTTCTGGTTGTAAAATCTCAGGCAATACGAGTGCTGGTGGCTTTTTATCACTGCTACTGTAGGTAGGAATAGAGACCACCAGAAGAAAACTGAGCATTAATAGTCGTATCAGCATAATATCTCGCATATCAATATATTAAGTGCTAAATGTCAGCGTACACTAAAAACTAATTCTCTAAGTATGGTTGGTAAGTGCTATTTGTGCCGAGTTTGAGGCAATATTTGTGGTTTCCAATAACAAGCTAATGGTAATAAAAACATGCTAAGTCATCACGCATTTTAAATTTAATAGGTTAGTGTCAGTGGCGGATATATTTAAAAAAAACATCTATCTGATGGTAGTGTTACTCGGTTTATCAGGTTGTAGTTCAGCGTCTACGTATTCAGTACGTAAGCCTTTAGACGTTGATGTGCTGGCAAATTTGCCTGAAGTTTTAAATGAATCATCAGGTTTGGCGATTATTAATGGGCATGTATGGTCACATAATGACAGCGGCAGCCGAAATCAGATTTATCAACTGTCTTCTAATTTTCAAACAGTCACAAAAACGGTGACGGTTAAACGCAGTAAAAATTATGATTGGGAAGATTTAGCGCAGAGTAAACGCTATTTATACATTGGTGATACAGGAAATAACTCAACACGCCGTGATGGAGGTGTGATTTATAAAGTACCACTCGCCTCGCTTGAAAAAGGCTCGTCAGTCACGCCTGTTTCAACTATTCGATACCGTTTTAAAGATTTTAAACCGGGTAAAACGTATCAACATAATTTCGATAGTGAAGCGATAACAGTTGTGGGTGATCAATTATGGCTATTTAGCAAAAACTGGCAAAATGAGCATACCAAGCTATACCGACTCAGTACGACTCAATCTAGCCAGACGGTCTCACCGGTTGGGGATTATTTAACAGAAGGACTCATTACCAGTGCTGATTATAACGCCAAGACCTCAACACTTGCGTTATTAGGCTATCGTAAAGACATCTTTTTAGGTTATTCCTTTATTTGGTTAGTCAAAGTGAAAAACAATCAATTGGATTGGTCAACGGCTAAATATAAGCGTTTAAGAATTTATTCACAGTGGGAAGCTGTACATTGGTATAAGGATAATAAACTCTTAATTACCAGTGAGAAGAACCCATTAACTAAAGCAATGATAGCAACGGTAGATGTGTCATCTTTGATCAATGCAAGTGAATAACCCTGCAACATCTGCTAGTATCTGCCAAAACTTAGCTGTGATCCCCATGAAGGGGCAGCCTACTAAACTGGAAAAACTGTGACTAATAACGATATTTTACGCCGTGTACGCTACATCTTTGATTTAAATGATAGCCAACTAATTGAAATCTTTGCACAAGCAGATGCAACTGTAACTCGTGAGCAAGTATGTAACTGGTTAAAGCCAGAAGACAATGACGATTACAAAAGCTGTTCAGATGAAGAATTTGCAACGTTTCTTAACGGCTTTATCAATCAAAAGCGTGGCAAGAAAGAAGGTCCACAACCAGTACCAGAGCAAAAGCTAACGAATAATATTATTTTCCGTAAGCTGCAAATTGCCTTAAATCTAAAAGCAGATGATGTATTAGATTTGTTTAAGCTGGTGGATTTCCGTTTAAGTAAGCATGAATTAAGTGCGTTTTTCCGTAAGCTTGATCATAAACACTACCGTGAGTGTAAAGATCAGGTACTACGTAACTTTTTACAAGCATTACAGATCAACCTTCGTGGTGATGAATCTGCGACGGTTGAAGCCGAATAATCGTGTTGTTTTTATAGATATCACACAATAAATCGAAAGTGATAAAAAGCAGCGTTGGCTGCTTTTTTTACATCTGTAATATCAGGTTGCATGTGATTTTTATTAGAAAGAGTAAAATTAATAGAAATTAAATTTATGGAAAACGGCCAATGGCGCATTCACATGAACACCATGTTTCAAATTACAACTCCGCCTTTGCAATAGGGATTGTACTAAACCTTCTTTATGTCATTGTAGAAGCGACTTATGGTTTTATTACTGATTCTTTAGCATTACTAGCCGATGCAGGGCATAACCTTAGCGATGTTGTTACTTTGGTCTTGGCATGGGGAGCTTTTGCATTAGCAAAAAAAGCGGCAACTGAGCAGCGAACCTATGGGTTCCGTAAAGTGACAATATTAGCTTCATTAACAAGTGCGTTATTATTATTGTTTGCGCTTGGAGCAATTGCATGGGAAGCGGTTCTACGATTTTCTGACCCCCGTCCAGTGGCTGGTACCACGGTGATGGTGGTGGCTTTTATTGGTGTGATCATCAATGCTGCGACAGCGATGTTATTTGCCAAAGGACAAAAGCATGATTTAAATATGAAAGGGGCTTTCCTTCATATGGCGGGTGATGCCGCAGTCTCTCTTGGTGTGATTATTACCGCTTTGATTATAAATATTACTGGGTGGGATTGGTTAGATCCTGCGATGAGCTTAGCGATTGTCGTGATAATTTTAATCGGTACGTGGAGCTTATTAAAAGACTCAATCAATTATTCATTAGATGCGGTGCCGAACAACGTTGATATATCAGCATTAAAAACCTATTTAGCAGAGTTGCCGCATGTTAATACTTTCCATGATTTACATGTTTGGCCGCTGAGTACTACTGAAAATGCCATGACAGTTCACCTTGTTGTTGATGAGTATGTTGAGGGGCAAGGTTTACCTGATGAAATTAAACATTATGTTCATGATCACTTTGAAATTGAACATGTGACAGTACAAATTGAGGCATCATCTTACGCATGTGATAGTAAGCATCAACATTGCGGTATACAGCAGTAGTTTATTAGATTAAAGATTTAAACGTTTTTTAGTTAAAGCATTTTAGGCAGCTCTACTTCAATAAGCACTTTTTATTATTAGCTTGTGACCAATAAATTCTAGCACTACGATCTCTGACAATTTTATAGCAATGTCTATCGATTTCTTTGTAAATAAATTGAATGTTCGGGCTTGAAATAAGTAGGCCATCAGTGCCGTATTTATTATGGAAATCAATTGAGTAATCGAGGTGATGTAATGAAGGTGCAGCATGTAAGGCGGATGAGAAAAATAAGCTGATAACGAAAATCTTCATCATAACCAGTCCTTGTTTTTATGGTAATAAAAAGAGCCGCTTAATAAGTTATAGCAGATATATTCATGTGTTGTTTATATTTAGAAAAAGAGTGGCCGCAATAATTATTAATTTAATTAACGAGTTAACGGCATAACCATTTTTTATTGGTGCGGCTATTTCTCACGATGATGATGACGATGAAATATTAATGACACGGACAGACAATGCATTTTATAAGAGTAAGAAAAAGGCCGAATTTGTTTATCTATCTCGCTTTAAACAGACATAAAGATAGTTATGAACTGACGGATAGGATTAAATTTACTTAAATTAAGCTAACGTTTATTCACCATAGTGATTTTTCTTGATAACCTGTGCTTATTGTAAGTCGTCCATCTTGTTTGGACACTATATTACTGAGAAGGTAATCTCGTTGGAACATTTTGTTTGGGATGTAAACCCCGTTATGGTGTCAATCTTCGGCTTGAAGATTCATTGGTATGGTGTGTTATTTGCGTTAGCAATTACTGCTGGTTTCCAAGTTATGAAGTCAGTGTATGAACGTGAAGATAAGCCGGTAGAAAGTTTAGATTCATTATTAATGTACGCCGTCGTTGGTATTATTGTTGGCGCGCGTTTATTTCATGTAGTGTTCTACGATCCAGACTATTACTGGGCGAACCCTGGCCAGATTATTGCGGTATGGAACGGTGGGTTAGCAAGTCACGGTGGTGGTTTAGGTGTTATTCTAGCCGTCTACTTCTATACTAAGCGCTACAAAATTAACTTCATGTGGTTACTTGATCGTTTAGCTATCGCGACAGCATTGTTCGGCTTCTTTGTTCGTACGGGTAATTTCTTTAATTCAGAAATTCTTGGTACACCGAGTAATCTTCCATGGGCTGTTATTTTTGAACGGGTTGATATGATCCCGCGTCACCCTGTTATGTTGTATGAAGGGTTTTCTTACTTAGCCATTTTTGTTTTATTGTTTGCGCTTTATCGTAAAACAGATATTGGTAAGTATAAGGGGCTACTGTTAGGTTGGTTCTTAGTATTAGTGATGACAGTACGTTTCTTATTAGAATTTATTAAAGTCCATCAGGCTGACTATTCTACAGATATTGTGCTTAATACAGGTCAACTGTTAAGTATTCCATTTATTATTGCTGGTATTATCTTGGTGATTCGAGGTCAAAAAGCGCGTCGATTAGCGCGAGAATCACAAAGTTAAAACGATTTGCACTGAAGATATCAAAAAGCCGATCTCATGATCGGCTTTTTTGTTGCTGTTAACTGATACTGAAAAGCTAAAGTAATCAGTGGAACGGATACCAAAATAAGCTGGTGGATTCAACGCGGTGGAAAATACCAAAACCAAGTATTGCTACAATAATGACTAAAGCAATGACATCATTTTTAGTCATTGGTTTTAAGCTATACCAAGTACGCTTTTTATTGCGACCAAAACCTCGTAAAGTCATTGCATTGGAAATGACATCTGCACGATCTAAGCTTGAAAAAATTAATGGGCCAAGAATCTTTGCTACATTACGGATACGTGTCATCACTGGTGCATTTTTTGAAATATCCACCCCACGTGCTTGTTGAGCATGCATAATATTAGTGAAGTCTTTCATCACTTCTGGCAGGTAACGTAAGGTTAAGCTAACAGCGTAAGCAACACGATAAGGTACCCCCAGTTTATTTAAACTTGCTGAAAACTCTGTTGGATGAGTGGTGAACACAAACACCAATGCGATCGGGAACATGCTGAAATATTTTAGTGTCACTGTTAACAAGTAAAACAATGTTTCAAGCGTAATATCGTAATGACCAAAGAGATGGATCAGAACGGTTTTACTGTGCATATAATCGGTGCCTTGCTGCGGTGCAATCAAGAACATAAATAATGCGTTCATCAGTAAAACGACAGCTGTACCCATGAGTAACGGTTTATAAACCTTAAAAGGTATCTGGGTTTCTTTAAGTAAGAACAGACCTAAAATAATCAATCCACAAATAACACGTAGATCGAACGTCAATAATACCATGGTAACCCAAGCCATAAAGAGAATGAGTTTAGTAATACCGTTTAGCGAGTGTAGCCATGAATGGGTATTAATATAACTAATACCAAATTTGAATTTATTGGTTTTCATGATTATTTCGTTTTTGCTTCGTGCTCAATAAAACAACGGATGAAGTTGTCGATACGTGTAATGCCCATAGCCTCAGCTAAAGTGTAAAGGCTTGTCACTGTTAAGTTAGCTTTATCAAGTAGGGTTGGCTGGCTAAATATACGGTAGACACTGTCATCTGCTAGCAATTGGCTGTCAGCAATAACAATGGCGCGCTGTGTGTATTCCAGTACTAAATGCATATCATGCGAGATAATAATGATGGTAATACCAAGCTTTTCATTAAGCTCTTTAATGAATGCCATCATTGCGGTGTAGTGGTGGTAGTCTTGTCCTGCTGTTGGCTCGTCAAGGATCAACAGTTCAGGCTCTAACACAAGCATAGTCGCAATAGTTACACGTTTCTTTTGGCCAAAACTCAGTGCATCAATCGGCCATTCACGGTAACGACCTAAGCCACAGAGCTCAAGCATGTGATTAACTTTGTTTTTTACTGTATTTTCGTCAACACCACGGTTACGAAGCCCAGATGCGACTTCATCGAAAATCATGTGGTGTGAAATCATATGATTGGGGTTTTGTAATACCACGCCAATTTTATGGCTGCGTTCAAAGATAGAACAACTGGCGAGATCATTACCGTTTAACGAAATAGTACCGCTATCTTGCTCCAATACTCCCATGATTAAACGGGTGATGGTTGACTTGCCCGAACCATTTTTTCCCATAATCGAAACAAATTCACCTTTATGGACATTAAAGCTAACATCATTAAGGGTGTTTTTTACGCCATCATAGGAGTAAGACAAGTTTTTCACGCTCAATAATACTTCGCTAAGCTCAGGCTTTTGTACTGGCGCCACCTGATGAAACCATTGCTCTAGTTGTGGCTTAAATTTATCTAGCGAAAGGGTAGAGAAATAAGCGGGGTGATCGTCTTTTGAAAGTGTACAACCCGCCGCTTTAATAGCAGAAATATATAAAGGTTCACGTATACCGTGCTGCTCAAGCACCGTACTTGCTAATAATTCGTCAGGCGTCATATCTGCAACAATTTCACCACGATTCATCATAATGATGCGATCAACGGGACGATGGAGCACATCCTCTAAACGGTGTTCAATGATAATCACTGTTTTGCCTGTATCTTTATGCAGCTTATCAATGATCTCTATTGCGGCTTTACCTGTTTTGGGATCAAGGCTTGCTAAAGGTTCATCAAATAACAGGATATCAACATCATCAACCATCACACCGGCTAAAGATACACGCTGTTTTTGACCTCCACTTAAATCAAATGGAGAGTGGTCAATAATCGCGTTCAAATCAATCATGTCAGCCGTTGCTTGCACAATATCGTGCATCTCTTTTTGTGGGATCATTTGATTTTCGAGCGCAAAAGCAATGTCTTCGCCGACACTTAACCCTACAAACTGACCATCAGTATCTTGCAATACTGTACCAACCATACTTGTACAGTAGTCGAGGCCCATTTTTTGAGTATCTTGCTGATTAATAGTGAGTGTACCTGAACAATCACCTTTGATTGCATATGGAATGAGACCATTAAGACATTGTCCCAATGTTGATTTACCACTACCACTAGGGCCAACAATCACGACTTTCTCACCAGCGTTAATGGTGAGATTGATATTTTTTAATGTTGGCTTTTCAAGTGCCCAATATTTAAATGAAAAATCAGTAAATTGAATAGCCATGCTTAATATGCCTCTTTGAGGTTGTAGCTTTGCTGTTTACGTTTAGCAACAGATGTCAAAATAAAGTGTCCCACAACGGCAATTAACGTTGTGTTACCTGCCGCAATAATGACAAGTTGCGCTAAGACTTTGGCAAAAGGTTCGGCATAGAGAATTGAGTCTAAAAAGGCAGAGCAGCCATAACCAATCACATTGCCTAAGAATGCGAGTACTACAAATAGAGTGAAATCAAGTTTAGAAAAAAGGCCTTTTTCCAAGCGTTCGCGGGTGAGTTTAGGATATAAGCCAATGATCATACCAACGATTCCAGAGCCTAAAACCCAAGTGAACCAAACTCCCCATCCGGCAAACAGATCTGTTACCCAGTGGCCGATAAAACCAACAAGAAAGCCAACTAATGGGCCAAATAGAACAGCGAATAGTGCCAGTACAGCCATAGCTGGCTTTAAAGTTGTGTTTGCAAAAACAGGAATACCAAACATAGGTAACCCCCCAATGCCGTAAAGTGCAGCACCGATAGCAATCAGAACAACCGTTTTGGCTGAAAGACTCATAACTAAACCTTGTAAACTCTTGATAATTATTCAACGAATATTGAACAACACATATAAAAACTGGATTCGCGTATGCTTTATGGTTAAGTAAATGTCACCGGTTCAGCAGCCATGCCAAAGTTGGTGATAATCAATAGCAAGTTATGCTAAATGTTGTCACTCAACGCGAATAATCCATTATAAAACAAGAGCGGTGTCGGCCTAATTTCTGAGTTCGAGATATCGAAAAAAGAGTAGAACCAAAAGCGGCGCACATAATACTCTATTAAGTAAGCGATGGGAATGCTTTACATCTAGACGTCTAAAGAATGAACGACTTTATTTAAATAAATATTCAAAACTAAAATTTAGTCAGTATTTGCTGTTATTTTATTCAATGTTTCAATACGTTATAGAGTAGGTAAAACGCGATTTTTACAATGTGTTCGTTGTTTGTATAGGTTATGGATCTTGATGTAAAAACTGGAGTCATAGAGATTTAAGAGGTTGATGTACATTCGTTATTGGTGTTTTTTTGCGCTTATTTTTCTATTCGAGTTAAAAAAAATCACATAATCAATTACACTCAATGGAGTGGAGAGAGCAAAAGTCATTTCGAAATTAGCATTAGTTCTAAATTTTATAAATCATAAATGATGTAACAAACTGTTATTTGATTGATAATTATAACTAATTGGAAATATTATATTTTCCGCTTTATTTTTTTTTCCAAATAGGAAATAATCAATGTGCACACTTTATTTTGAAGCGTGTAATAAAACAACTTATTGTCAAGCTTTAACTTAATACTAAACTTTGCTCTGATACACAGAATCAGCAATTGGCGAAGTGTTAAGTTAAGGTAGAATTATGTAGTAGCTATCCTGCCATTCTGGCTGGGTGCAGAGCCAAATCATTGGAGATACAGCTTGATTAATGTATTCCTTGTAGATGATCACGAACTGGTTCGCACAGGGATTAGACGTCTTCTTGAAGATGTCCGTGGTATTAAAGTGGTAGGAGAAGCCATCAGTGGTGAGGAAGCCGTAAAATGGTGCCGTAGCAATCATGCCGACATTATTCTTATGGATATGAATATGCCTGGTATTGGTGGACTTGAAGCAACCCGTAAGATTTTACGATTCAATCCCGATGTAAAAATTATTGTTTTAACAATTCATACCGAAAACCCATTTCCAACAAAAGTCATGCAAGCCGGTGCTGCGGGCTACTTAACGAAGGGAGCGGGACCTGATGAAATGGTTAATGCGATAAGAATGGTAAATAGTGGCCAGCGTTACATTTCACCTGAAATTGCGCAGCAGATGGCGTTAAGCCAATTTGCTTCAAATTCTGAGAATCCTTTTAAAGAGCTTTCTGAGCGCGAACTTCAGATAATGATGATGATAACGAAAGGACAAAAGGTAACAGATATTTCGGAGCAATTAAATTTGAGTCCGAAAACCGTTAATAGCTATCGCTATCGTTTGTTTAACAAACTGGATATTAGTGGTGATGTTGAATTAACGCATCTTGCCATTCGACATGGAATGCTTGATACAGAGACGTTATAGTGTCAGATGTTCCAAACGAAAAAAGTTTTGATCCTCAAGCTTTTCTGAAAACAGTAACACACCAGCCAGGCGTCTATCGTATGTATGACGCTACTGGTGTGGTTATTTATGTCGGTAAAGCAAAAGATTTAAAAAAACGTCTCTCTAGTTATTTTCGAACTAATGTTGCGGGTGAAAAAACACGTGCTTTAGTTAAAAATATCTGCAATGTGGATGTGACGGTAACCCATACTGAAACTGAAGCACTTATCCTTGAACATAACTATATCAAGCAGTATTTACCTAAATATAATGTATTACTGCGTGATGATAAGTCTTATCCTTATATTCTTCTAAGTGCAAGCAAGCATCCACGCTTGTCGATTCACCGTGGTGTTAAGCGTCGCAAAGGTGAATACTTTGGCCCATATCCTGATGCAGGTGCAGTACGCGAAAGCTTGCATCTTATGCAAAAAATCTTTCCGGTTCGTCAGTGTGAAGACTCAGTATATGCTAATCGAAGTCGTCCATGTTTGATGTATCAAATTGGGCGTTGCTCTGGGCCATGTGTCGAAGGGTTGATCAGCGATGATGATTATCAACAGCAAGTGCAATTGGTACGATTATTTTTACAGGGTAAAGATCGCCAAGTGATTAGCATTATGGTTGAGAAAATGGAGCAAGCAAGCCAAGCGTTAGAGTTTGAGCAAGCGGCACGATATCGCGACCAAATCCAAGCACTAAGGCGTATTCAAGAGCAGCAGTTTGTAAGCCAAGACAATGAAGATGATATTGATGTCATTGGTATTGCGCACAGTAATGGGCTTGCATGTATCCATGGTTTATATATTCGTCAAGGTAAGATCTTAGGTAGTCGCAGTTATTTTCCTAAAGTGCCAATTGATGCAACGTTAACAGAAGTTCTCTCAGGGTTTGTTACTCAATACTATTTCAACCAAGTTGAAGGTCGAGTGATCCCGAGTGTCATTTTATTAAGTGAAACACTGGGAGAAGAAGGTGAAATTATTGCTAAAGCGTTAACGGAAATGGCTGGGCGTACTATCATTTTTAAATACAATCCACGAGGAACTCGTGCTCAGTATTTAAAATTGGCAAAGACGAATGCAGAAACCGCACTGACAAGCAAAATTAATCACCGTTTAACGATACAAGAGCGTTTCTTTGCTCTGCAACAAGCTTTAAACTTAAAGCCGATTTCACGTATGGAATGTTTTGATATTAGCCATACTATGGGTGAAAAAACGGTTGCCTCATGTGTTGTATTCAATCAGGAAGGGCCATTAAAGCAAGAGTATCGTCGTTATAATATAACGGGTATTACGGGTGGTGATGATTACGCAGCAATGGCACAAGTTTTGGAGCGTCGTTACAGCAAAAATATGGAATTAGATAAAATTCCAGACATAATTTTCATAGATGGCGGTAGAGGTCAGTTATCAACAGCGTATGATGTAGTGAAGCCGTATATTGCTGATTGGCCAAAACGACCTTTGTTTGTCGGTGTGGCAAAAGGTACGACACGTAAGCCTGGTTTAGAAACGCTCATCTTTGTTACAGGCGAAGAGTTTTCTATGCCAAGTGATTCACCAGCGTTGCATTTGATCCAGCATATTCGTGATGAAAGCCATAACCATGCTATTAGTGGTCACCGCGCCCAACGTGCAAAAGTTCGTAAGCGTAGTAGCCTTGAAGATGTAGAAGGTATTGGGCCTAAACGACGTCAAGCGTTGCTCAAATATATGGGTGGTATGCAAGAACTGAAGAAAGCAAGTAAAGAAGAAATTGCTAAAGTACCTGGTATTAGTCCTGCTTTAGCAGAAAAAATAGTCGATGCATTGCAACATAATTAGTTCGCTGCACTTTTTTGGTTTAATTTACTGATAAATTCGCACCTAAGCAGACTTTGGAGTAGGCTAGGGAAGTAGATTGAACTCTGATTTTGAACATAAGAATAATATTATGCGTTTATCAATACCTAACATCTTAAGTTTCGTTCGGCTCATGCTTATCCCATTTTTTGTTATTGCCTTTTATGTGCCGTACGAGTGGTCTGCTTTTGCAACAGCGTTAATTTTTTGGGTTGCGGGTGTCACCGATTGGTTCGATGGCTACCTTGCTCGTAAATTAAATCAAACAACTCGGTTTGGTGCTTTTATTGATCCTGTTGCTGATAAACTCATGGTAGCAACGGCCTTAGTACTCGTGGTTGAGCATTATCATTCAGTATGGGTTACGATCCCTGCTGTCACTATGATTGGTCGTGAGATTATTATTTCAGCATTACGCGAATGGATGGCAGAAATTGGTAAACGTGCAAGTGTTGCCGTTTCTTGGGTAGGGAAAGTGAAGACTGCCTCTCAGATGTTTGCTCTATTATTGTTGTTATGGCATCCGCATGAATACGTTGTATGGTTAGGTTATGTATCTTTGTATGTTGCAATGGTATTAACGTACTGGTCAATGGTGCAATATTTAAAAGCAGCCAAAGGTGATTTGCTTAACGCAGAAAATCACTAGTAAGTCCTATTTTTGAAAAAGGCCTGATTAATCAGGCCTTTTTTATATCTCGAGTATTTGTTAATACCCCCTCTCTTAGTTATATTGAGTGAAAATCAAACGATTAAGGATGAGGGATCAGCGCAGTGGAATATGCTCAAGAATACTCAAAGAAAGAAAAAGCGGTTCGGATCTTGGCTGGAGTATTCGTTGGGAGCGTCATTTACTTTCTTCATACAATCTGGCTGATACCTATTATTAACGATGTTCTATCTCGTCCACATTGCTTTGAATGGTTGGGGTTTAATCTCGCTGATTATTTTTGGTATTTAGTGATGGTTGGTGTGCCACTATTTGCTTTTACGATGAGTTGGATATTGATACCGCGAGCTATCGCTGGAATTCGTGAAGGGCGCTTTCCACCTAAAGCCGTAAAAGTCTATCGACCAACGAAAGTAAAAACAGGATTTTTGGCTGGGTTAGTATCAGCTATGCACTTATCAATTCCCTTCTTACTTTAATTACTTGCTGCTTGGGGGTATCTACAAGCTCCTCATTTTCCTACTTTTGATAAGCAAGCGTTAGATCCTAACCTGTGTATAAAAGATAATGCTCATTAATGTTCAACATGCAGATTTATCACTCTTTCTTGTTGAAATTATATAATCTGCATGTTGATTTCTTGTCTTAATGGCAAGCTAATCTTCATCGTTACTATTAATAATGGTGACAGGACCATAATAATGATGGTGGTGGTGAGTGGTATAATGGTGGTGATGTGTACCTTTATGTGCAGCTCCTGTTCCACCGTGAATATGATGTCCATGAGAGGGTTCATGGCCGCGATATTCTTCATGATCTTTATTATGTTTATGCTCTACATCATCATCGTAACGGTGTTCCATTTTTTCATGCGTTGAACTTTTAGTTTTTTGAGTAGCCATAAATGCCTCTGTTATCAGTAGATTTCGTTTATTAGTCTAGTTCATAACTTTAAAAACGTCGGTACATTTGCTGCTTATATTAAGTGTTAAATATTTTTCATATGTTCATAGCATCTCGGCGTTTAATGTCTTTGTGACCATCTTCTGACACACCGCTTTTCCAATAACTGCTAATGTAAATGAACTCTCTTTCAACGTTTTTTTCATTGCGAAAATATTGTCGTAGTTCACGCATGGTATCGAATTCACAGGCTGACCAAACAGAAACCTTGCCATCTTTCCAAGGTAATGATGTGGCAGTATCTGCTAGCGATTCAGAGGCTGTTATCCATATCACTTTAATATCTTCAGGCTTAGATAATTCCTGTATATCCTCTTTATCAATAACTTGAATAACGACGTATCCCTTCGCATCTATTGGCAGCCTTTGTATTTTTGTCGTTAATGATGGTAGCGCGGTCATATCGGCAACCATAAAAAACCAATCTGCATCATGATTGAGGTCTTTAATTTCCCCCGGGCCTAATAGACTAATTTTATCGCCTAATGATGCTTGCTTCGCCCATTTAGCGGCATAGCTGTGATCGCCTTGATCTGTATTATGACGAACAAAATCGACTTCAATACTATTTTCTTCTGGAATATATTTTCTAATCGTATAGGTACGCATCACTGGTCGTTGCCCTTTCGGCACAAGACTAATATCAGTACTGCCATTTTCAGCAAAAAGTAATTTTATGTAGTTTCCTGCACTATTCTTAGAAAATGCTGATAAGCACTCTCCTTGTAAGGTGATTCGTTGCATATTGGTTGTGATAGTTTTGCTGTGTATTACTTTTACTTCGTTATTCATGTTTCACCAATTGAGAATGGTTTTTATTTATATTAACAAGGCTCTGTGCAATAAGATATTTTATTTACTATTTTTTACGTAGATGGATAACAGTAATTATTTGAACGAATATCTATATTTATTCCCTGTAAGTGACAGATATAATAAATAAAAACATTGTTCGATATTGGGTGGTTTATGTTTAAAAATAAAACAGTGCTAGTACTAGCTGGCGCACAAGGAATTGGTAAGGCATGTAGTAAGTTATTGGCCTCTCAAGGCGCCAATGTCTATGTTGCTGATTGGAATATTGATGAGGCAACAGCGACGGCTAATGAAATTACCAAAAATAACGGTAAAGCAACGGGGATGTTTTTTAATGCGTTCGATAATGATTCTTACGCGCCGTTGATTGATTCTATTCTTGAAAAAGAAGGAAAGATTGATGTGCTGGTTAACAACTTTGGCGGTGTAGATTTACGTAAAGATCGTGACTTAGCCCATACTGAAGTGGTTGATTGGGAACAGAATATGCTTGCTAATATAAATAGCGTATTTATTCCATCAAAAGCAGTTATTCCAACGATGGTTAAACATGGTGGTGGGAGCATTGTAAACATCTCATCACTGTCTTCTTTAAGTGCTGAAATGTCGAGCATCTCTTACGGCACGGCAAAAAATGCCATTAACCATATGACACGTCAAATCGCGATTCAATACGCGAGTTTTGGTATTCGTTGTAATGCAGTACTACCAGGAATGATTGCGACAGATGCTGTGAAAAATAATTTAAACCAAGAGTTTATTGATAATTTCTTAGCGACGCAGCCAATTAAACGTATGGGGGAGCCTGAAGATATTGCTAATGCGGTGAGTTTCTTAGCAAGTGATCTGGCAGGTTTTATTACAGGTGTTTGTTTGCCGGTTACAGGTGGTATGAATATCGCGCCAGCACGCTATTACTTTGATGCAGATAAAGTGAGCTTCTGAGTTTTACTTATTAGTTCATCACGTTAATTTTCTATACTGATCAAACGGCTCAATGTGCAGCCGTTTTTTTATAACTATTCGTGTATAACTAGAAAAGGGTAGTGATCAACAAATTAAGGAGTGATGATGATCCCGATTGATTCTTCGATTGTAGCGGGCGTTGCGTTATCAGAAATTGATGGCGTGATGAAGATGCTACTCATGAAGCGTGTTAAAGGTGGATATTGGTGTCATGTTGGCGGTTCTATCGAAGGTGATGAAACGGGTTGGCAAGCCATTGTCCGTGAGTTTAAAGAGGAGACCCAAATTGAAGTGGTAGATCTTTATAACGCCCAATATCTGCAACAGTTTTTTGAAGCCAACGTTAATGTGCTGCAAATTATTCCTGTTTTTGTGGTGATGTGCCCTCCAAATCAAGCCGTAACACTTAATCACGAACATACAGATTATCAATGGTGCACACTAGAAGAAGCAAAAGCACTAACGCCATTTCCCAATCAGCACCGTGTTTTTGATCATGTATGGGCCTATTTTGTTGATAAGCCGATTGAATCTCTTTTTAAAGTAGATATTAAGCAGAACATTCCAGATTATTGAGGAAATTAAAAATATGGGAAAAGTGATATTAAAAGGATTTATTGTCGTTCCTGAAGAAGAACTTAATCTTGTTAGCAAAGCACTTGAGAAGCACGTCGAATTAACAAAGCAAGAGCCCGGCTGTCTAGTGTTTAATGTTTATCAACGTTCACATTCTCCTTGTTATTTTGATGTTTATGAAGAGTTTTCTAGTAATACTGCGTTCGAACATCACCAAAGGCGAGTCAAAGCATCTGAATGGGGGAGAGTCACTTCAAATGTTGAACGCCATTATGAGGTGTGGCAAACCGAGAACGAATAGAAAAGGATAATTCAATGGAGTTTTTGCTTCCCTATAAAATGACAATTTGGGTTATTGGCTCTTTGGGATTGTTGTTACTATTGCAATTAATCGTATTAGATATTGCTATTCTTAGTCAAAAGCATATCCCTGGTTTTACTATTGAAGCTAACCATGAACACTTTTTATTTCGTGCTAATAGAGCATTAGCTAATAGTAATGAAAGCCTTGGGATCTTTATTGTATTCGTTTTGTTTGCATTATTTTCTCAGCCCATTGCTCACTGGATTAATGGCTTCGCTGTGGTTTATTTATTCGGACGAATAGGGCATATGTTGTGTTATTACTTTAATTTAAAAGTATTACGCAGTATCTTTTTCGCGGTGAGTTTACTGGGGCTTATTGGACTATTTGTTACTGCAGTTATTGCTTGGCTGTAAATTGAGTTATTTTGCTTGTAAAAATGATCGTCACAAACGTATTAAAAAAGGCACTAGTAATAAACTTTAGTGCCTTTTATTTGATTGCGTTAGCTTACCTTACGGTTTACTTGATATTGATAAACTTTTGGATAGCTTTGTGTTTCTATCTCTTGTTTTGCTTTAAACCAATTTAAGCGATGAGTGAGGGTCGTAACACTACCTATCACAATAAGCGCTGGGCTTTCAGCCTCTTTGGCTAATATCTCTAAGTGTGCTAAATCACCAGTATGTACTTGTTGTTGTGAACTGGTACCACGTTCAATAATAGCAATAGGTGTTGCCAGCGACATGCCATACGCACTGAGTTTATGGCGAATAACATGGCTCTGGTTTAACCCCATATAAAAGACTAAAGTGTGGTTAGCGCGAGCCAGTGATGACCAGTCAATTTGATCTTTCCCTTCTTTTAAATGGCCTGTGATAAATTGAACGCTTTGTGCATGATCGCGATGGGTTAATGGAATACCAGAATAAGCCGCACAACCTGATGCGGCCGTAATACCAGGTACCACTTCAAAGGGAATATTAAACGGCAATAAGGCTTCTAGTTCTTCGCCACCTCGACCAAAAATAAACGGGTCACCGCCTTTAAGTCTAACCACTAATTTTCCGCTGAGTGCCTGCGTTACCAGAATTTGGTTTATGTCACCTTGCGGTACACAGTGATTTCCTGCTTCTTTGCCCACAAAAATGCGTGCACAATGTTGAGGGAATAGTTCAACAATGTCGTTAGATACAAGGCGATCATAGACAATGACATCAGCCTGTTGAATACAACGTAATGCTTTTACTGTTAACAAATCAGGATCACCAGGACCCGCACCTACAAGTATTACTTTACCGATAGCAGCAGGTTCTTCTTCTGAGGTTGGCAGTGAAAACACAGTTTCATTCGTTGTCATTCTATTAGCTCCAGGCTGATTTTTATTTTAGGTTGTCAATTAAGCGGCTTGCTGTTGCGGTTCTGTTTTCTGCGCAGAGCCTAAATATGGGCGTTGGTTACGCGGTGTGGCGAACCAGTAGCCTAAGCCCATAAATACAACACCTGAAATTGTATTACCTAGCGTTACCCAGAATAAGTTATGACCAATTCCCGCTAGGGTGAATGCTTCCTTATGTTGACCAAACCATGAAAGAGCAAAGATGGTCATGTTAGCAATAGAGTGCTCATATCCTGATGCGATGAAGGCCAGTAAGCACCACCAAATAGCAATAAATTTAGCTGAGCCTTCAACACGCTGGCACATCCAAATGGCTAAACACACAAGCCAGTTACATAAAATACCTTTAAATAAAAGTACCGATGCTGAAGCGTCTGTTTTTGCAAGAGCGACGTTATTTAATAAGCTATTTGCATCAGGTAATAGTTTTCCGCCACCTGCGTAGAAAAACAGTAACGCGACGCCAACTGAGCCCAGTAAGTTTCCCATCCATGTTTGTGGTAAAACGCGAAGTGTATCAGCGACAGTGATTTGGCCTGTTTTAACACCAAAAGTTAAAAACATAGTGTGTCCGGTAAATAACTCAGAGCCCGCAATAATTACGAGGGTAAGAGCAATACCAAAGGTCGCTCCCATAACAAGTGGGCGAATAGAGGGATCAACCATATTGCCTAAAGTGAAAATCAGAATGATGCCAAGACCAACATAAGCCCCCGCCATGGCTGAGCTTAACCAAAACCCGAATTTTTCCTTATCTGCAAATTCAACGATACGTGCGGCATTGGCTGAACATTTTTTAATTGTGTCTGCGTACATAGTTTTGTCCCTGTATAAAATTAAACTCTTTGGCATAAATAAGTTCGGTACTGGGCTTGTTACTTATGCCAAAAAGTGGGAAGTAGCACTGAGGCTAGTTCCCATTCTTATCGTTACAGTTGGACTAACACATTGCCGTCTTTGACTGTGACTTTGTAGCTTTCAATGTTCATTGCAGAATTTTCTAAGCAACGACCGTCAAGCAGTGAAAAGCGTTGTTTTTTTAATGGGCTAGCGACCCATAATTCATCTTGGTGCTGGCAAATAAGCCCGCGAGATAACACATTGGACTTTGAAAACGGATCCATATTATTTATCGCAAACAGTTGTTCGCTATGATCGGGACGAAAGATGGCAACTTGCTTGTCTTCAATAAGGGCGCACACGCCAGTACCAGGGATTAAATCGTCTAATTGGCATGCAGTGATCCAAGAACTCATACATTCTCCTCCAATGAAATGGTGTAAGTGTTGGCTTTTTCTTCGTTAGATGCAGGACGATGTTGGTCACGGCTAGGTACAAACACGACATTATCATCACGCTTATCGCTGTTAATAAAGTGACTAAAGCGTTTTAGTTGCTGTTCGTTATCTAACGTATTTGACCATTCACAATGGTAAGAGCTAATCAGCTTTTCAATATCAGCTTCAAGTTGATCGTTAATACCCAGTTTGTCGTTAATGATCACTTCACGAAGGTATTCAACACCACCATCAAGGCTTTCTAACCATGTTGATGTTCGCTGAAGTTTGTCAGCTGTACGTACGTAGAACATGAGGTAGCGGTCAACATATTTGATTAAGGTGTCGTGGTCGAGATCGGCTGCCAGCAAATCACCATGGCGTGGTTTCATACCACCGTTACCACCAACATACATATTCCAACCTGCATCTGTTGCAATAAGACCTAAGTCTTTGCCCTGTGCTTCTGCACATTCACGAGTACAACCTGATACACCAAACTTCATTTTGTGAGGGGTACGAATACCTTTGTAGCGGTTTTCTAATTCAACACCTAAGCCGACACTGTCTTGCACACCAAAACGGCACCATGTGCTTCCGACACAGGTTTTGGCCATACGTAGCGCTTTGGCATAGGCTTGGCCTGTTTCAAATCCTGCTTCAATTAAACGTTGCCAAATGGCAGGTAAATCATCTTTCTGTGCGCCAAATAAACCGATACGTTGTGCGCCTGTGATTTTGGTATATAAATTATAATCATTAGCGACTTGTGCGACGGCGAGCAATCCTGCTGGTGTTACTTCACCGCCAGCCATACGAGGGATCACTGAATAAGTGCCATCTTTTTGCATGTTGCCAAGGAAAATGTCGTTGGTATCTTGCAATGGGGTATTTTGAGGCGTTAGTACATAATCATTCCAGCAAGAAGCCAAAATAGAGCCAACGGTTGGCTTACAGATTTCACAGCCGTAACCTTTACCGTATTTCGCTAATAGTTCATCAAATGACTTGATCTCTTCAATACGGATCAAGTGGAATAACTCTTGGCGAGAATAAGCGAGGTGTTCACAGAGGTGGTTATTTACTGCAATACCGGCTTTTGCGAGTTCGCTGTTTAGCACTTGCGTGATAAGAGGTAAACAACCGCCACAGCCTGTACCCGCTTTGGTAACGGCTTTGATTTCGCCTAATGTCGTATGTCCTTCAGCAACCGCTGCTGCAATCTTACCTTTAGTCACATCAAAACATGAACACATCACGGCGCTTTCTGGTAGGGATTCCACGCCCATGGCTGGTTTTGCTGCACCCGCATGAGCAGGTAAGATTAAACTGTCAGGGTTTTCTGGTAGCTCAATATTATTTAGCGATAACTGCAAAAGGTTACCGTAATCTGATGTATCACCAACAAGTACGGCTCCTAGAAGATATTTCCCATCTTCAGAAACAATAATGCGCTTATACACTTCTTCTTGTTCGTTTAAATAAACATAGCTTTTACAGTTTTTAGTACGGCCATTAGCATCTCCAATACTGCCAACTTTTACTCCGAGTAGCTTCAATTTGGCGCTCATGTCAGCACCTTCAAATTGCTGCTTTTCTCCTAATAAGTGACCAACCGCGATTTGTGCCATTTTGTAACCTGGCGCCACTAAACCAAAGAACATGTTATTCCAAGAAGCACATTCACCGATGGCGTAAACATCGGCATCTGATGTTTGGCAAACGTTATTAATGGCAATACCACCACGTTGACCTGTTGTTAGTCCACATTGTGTAGCTAATTTATCTTGTGGGCGAATGCCGGTAGAGAACACGATGAAATCAACTTCAAGAGAAGTGCCATCTGCAAATTGCAGGGTATTACGTGCATTTTCACCGGAAGGGATGATCTCTTGGGTATTTTTACCGGTGTGAACATTTACGCCGAGTTGTTCTATTTTGTTTCGTAGTTGTTGACCACCTTGAGGATCAAGTTGCTCAGCCATAAGGACATTAGCAAACTCAATAACATGAGTTTCAACGCCCAGTGCTTTTAGTGCGCCAGCGGCTTCTAAGCCAAGTAGACCGCCACCGATGACAACGCCACTTTTACTGCGTTTAGCGGTTAATTCAATCGCTTTAAGATCTTCGATCGTGCGGTATACAAAACAGTCTTTGTTTTCGCTACCTTTAATGGGTGGAACCCAAGGGTAAGATCCGGTTGCCATGATGAGTTTATCGTAGCGAAGTTCACGACCCGAATTAGAGAGAATAAGCTTTTGTTCACGGTTAATGTTAATGGCGCGTTCGCCGAGCAAAACATTGATTCCATGTTTTTCGTAAAGTCCTTGCTTAACAAGAGAAAGCTCATCAGCTGTATGGTGAGAGAAATAAGAAGATAAATGTACTCTGTCGTATGCGACACGGGGTTCTTCACAAAACACGGTTACTTCGTAGTTTTCGATATTCGATCTATCTATTAATTCTTCGATGTAACGGTGGCCGACCATACCGTTGCCGATAATTGCCAATTTAATTTTGCTCATAAAACCTACTTCACCATACCTTAAATTGGTTGTAGTGTATTAAGACAAAATGTGAAGAAATATGATTTAAATCAAGTAGCATTCTAAATACTACTTTAGTGGTATTTCAGAAAATCAATACGTTAGATTTACGATTTTATAACAAAGCGTCTTCGATTCTATTAGTTTGTATGTTGTTAATTATTTTACCTTATTGAATTATAATGATATTTATATTTATTGGGCTTTTTGTGGGGTAATGTTAAAGGTTGTTTTAGCTCTAGTAACAGTCGAATTATGGCTAAATTTTCGAACATAATTAATTGTAAAAGTTTGTATCTTTTTATTTTTCAATATTGTTTTTTATTAATGGGTTGTGGTATTTTTGCCCAGTCTTAGCTTGAGTAAGATAATAACGTAGTTCATCTAGCAATTACGCAGTAGGTATTTATGCTTATCAGCATAAATAGAAGGGAATTTATACGATGTTCAGTTTTGTAATAGCTGACACATATTTAAGGGACCCAACAGTGGATCTATTATCACTTTCATTTCATTTTGGTTTTCATTTACCGAAATACCGTATTATTACGGAGCCTTGATCGTTCCTGATCAAAAATCACACTAAACATAGAGTTGCATATTACTGCAGGTGCTTATTGCTTCTGCATATTTGTATTTTGAGTGTGGTTTCATCTTTAAAAAATCTTAACTCGGTATTTATATCGTTATTAATATGGTTTTTGCTTATCTTTTGTTACGTTTTTTGTGCAAAAGCTAAGTGATGACAGGAACGAAATATGTCTACACTTTTTAATTTTGGCGACACTGATCTATCAACAACAGTGCCTGTTGTTAATGGTTTATATGACTTAACGCTTGATGAATTGCTATTAAGCCAAGAGCATTATGAATCGGATGTACGTTCATACCCAAGACGTTTACCTTTAGCAATAGCGAAAGCGGCAGGAGTATTAGTTGAAGATACCCGTGGGCAATTATTTATTGATTGCTTAGCTGGGGCAGGAACACTAGCACTTGGCTATAATCACCCAGAAATTAATAAGTCAATTGTTGACCAATTAGAATCAGGTCTACCATATCAAACTCTCGATATCACAACGGTTGCTAAAGATAAATTCATTAAGCAATTGTTGAACTTCCTCCCCGAATCGTTTGCGAATAATGCCTGTGTGCAATTTTGTGGTCCAACAGGGGCTGATGCGGTAGAAGCTGCGATTAAACTTGCCAAACAAACAACAGGTAGAAATACCATGGCAGCTTTTCATGGTGCTTATCATGGAATGACAAATGGCACGATGGCTATGATGGGAAATTTAAACACGAAATCTCGCCGTCAAGGGTTAATGGCTGATGTACATTTCCTGCCATTCCCCTATTCATTACGCTGTCCGTATGGTTTGTCTGGCGATGAAGGCGCAAAACAAAGCTTACGTTATATCGAACGTATGCTGAGTGACGATGAAAGCGGCATCCAAAAACCTGCAGCCATCATTGTAGAGCCTGTTCAAGGTGAGGGCGGGGTTATTCCTGCGCCTGCTTTTTGGCTGCGAGAATTACGTCGAATAACGCAAGAGCATGGCATTCTACTTATCTTTGATGAGATCCAATGCGGTATTGGTAAAACTGGTCACAATTTTGCGTTTGAAGAATCAGGGATCACGCCAGATATTCTTTGTTTATCAAAAGCGGTAGGCGGTGGTTTGCCAATGTCAGTCCTTGTTTTTAATAAAGAGATTGATAGTTGGAACCCTGGAGAGCATACCGGCACATTTCGTGGCAACCAGTTAGCGATGGCAACAGGCGCTAAAACGTTAGAAATTATCGAACGAGACGGTTTAGTTGAGCATGCCCAAAAAGCCGGTATGTATCTGCGTCGCGGTTTAGAAAAAGTGGCAGCACAAACAAGCTGTATTGCTGAAGTGCGCGGTAAAGGCTTAATGTTGGGCATCGAAATTGTCCAATCTGATGGTAGTAAGAATAAGTTTGATGAGCCGATCGCCGATCCTGAGTTAACCGCTGCGATTCAACGCTCTGCATTAGAGCGCGGTTTGATTATTGAAAAAGGTGGGCGTCAAGGCTCGGTATTACGCTTTTTACCGCCTCTTATCATTAGCTTTGAACAAATTGATTTTGTTATTAATACGGTTAAAGAGGCTATTGAGCTCCATGTTGAACCGATTGAACAAGGATTGGTTTTAGAGTCGGATAATAAAGCTAATTGGAAAGAGTACTTTATTCAAACGGGTAAAGGCGGATCTGAGAGCTTTGAAACGGCACTGAATCAAACGACTCAAGTGCTGAAAAAAGTCTTTGAACAAACCAATCAGCCTTATTCGGGGATGGATCCTCAATTATTAAAAACGCTAATTAATGGCATTGATTTAAATCAGCCGCAATCCTCACTTGATGCCGTGATTGATCAAACAGGCGATCTTATCGCGAAGCACTCAATTATGGTGCAACATCCACACTGTATAGCGCATTTGCATACCCCGCCACTTATCCCTGCTATTGCAGCAGAAGCTTTTATTGCCGCATTGAATCAGTCAATGGATTCATGGGATCAGGCCAGTGCAGCAACGTTTGTTGAACAGAAAATTGTTGACTGGTTGTGCGATGTTTATCAATTAGGCCAACAAGCAGATGGTGTGTTTACCAGTGGGGGAACACAAAGCAATCTGATGGGATTATTGTTAGCACGCGATTGGGCGGCCGACACAATCTCTGGTCATAATATTCAGCAACAAGGTTTGCCATCATACGCGGATAAACTACGTATATTATGCTCGAAAAAATCCCATTTCACGGTGCAAAAATCAGCGTCGTTGATGGGGCTTGGTGAACAATCTGTAGTCTGTGTTGATACCAATCCTGATGGCACTATTCAATTAGCATCATTGATTACCACGATTGAAGCATTAAAAGCCGATGATCTTATTCCATTTGCCGTCGTTGGCACTGCTGGGACAACAGATCACGGTGCAATTGATGATCTTACCGGATTGGCAGATATTTCCGCTCGTCACAATCTTTGGTTCCATGTTGATGGCGCATACGGTGGCGCACTGATTTTAAGTCGTCATCAAAGTCGATTACATGGCATTGAAAAAGCGGATTCTTTAAGCGTTGATTTTCATAAGCTTTTCTTTCAACCGATTAGCTGTGGTGCAGTGTTAGTGAAAGATAAAGCGCACTTTAAATACCTGCTCCACCATGCTGATTATCTTAATCGTGAAGATGATTTACTGCCAAATTTAGTGGATAAATCAATAGCAACAACTAAGCGTTTTGATGCTTTAAAAGTGTTAATGACTATGCAAAGCGTTGGCGCTGATGCATTAGGTGAAATGTACGACCATCTTATTAATCAAACGCAGCATGTCGCCGATTTAGTTAATCAACAACCGCAATTTGAGTTATTGGCCGATCCTGCTTTATCTACCGTGCTTTTACGTTTTGTAGGTGAAGGAGCAAACGTAAGTGAGCAGCAGCTTAACCAATTGAATAAACAATTGCGTATAGATGCATTAGTACAAGGACAAGCTGTACTGGGTGAAACTGTTGTTGACGATAAAGTGGCATTAAAGTTCACGATTTTAAACCCGTGTTTAACTATTAACGATTTTAAAACCTTATTGAATAAAGTCTCTCAATTAGGTCAATCGCTATTGTCTTTAACTCAGTAAGACAACCACACAGATAAATGAATTTAGAAGGAAATAAATAATGGCTATTTTACAAATTGGTGCTGGTGGTGTTGGCTGGGTTGTCGCACATAAAGCGGCGCAGAATAATGATGTATTGGGTGATATTACATTAGCTTCCCGTACAATCAGCAAATGTGAAAAGATCATTAGCTCGATTGATAAGAAAAATAATTTAAAAGACCCGACAAAAACAATTCAAGCACGTGCTGTCAATGCAGACGATGTTGATGCATTAGTTGCTTTAATTGAAGACGTGAAACCTGATTTGGTTATTAATGCAGGGCCTCCGTGGGTCAATATGTCGATAATGGAAGCGTGCTATCAAGCGAAAGTTTCTTATCTCGATACTTCTGTTGCTGTTGATTTATGCTCTGAAGGTCAGCAAGTGCCTCAAGCTTATGATTGGCAATGGGGTTACCGTGAGAAATTCAAGCAAGCAGGTATTACAGGCATTTTAGGTGCGGGTTTTGATCCTGGTGTAGTGAGTGTTTTTGCAGCTTATGCAGTAAAGCATTTGTTTGATGAAATCGACAGCATTGATGTAATGGATGTCAATGCAGGTGATCACGGTAAGAAGTTTGCGACTAACTTTGATCCAGAAACCAATATGTTAGAAATCCAAGGCGATTCTTTCTATTGGGAAAATGGTGAGTGGAAACAAGTGGGCTGCCATAGCCGTATGCTTGAATTTGATTTCCCGCTGGTGGGGAAACATAAAGTTTATTCTATGGCACATGATGAAGTGCGTTCAATGCAGGAATTTATTCCAGCAAAACGTATTGAATTTTGGATGGGCTTTGGTGATAAATATCTCAATTATTTCAATTGTATGCGTGATATTGGCTTATTAAGCCCAGATCCACTCACGCTGCATGATGGTACTGTTGTACAACCACTGCACGTTCTTAAAGCGTTATTACCGGATCCAACATCGCTTGCTCCTGGCTATACAGGAAAAACCTGTATCGGTACTTGGGTACAAGGAAAGAAAGAGGGCAAAGAGCGCAGTGTGTTTATCTACAACAACGCTGATCATGAAGTGGCGTATGACGATGTAGAGCATCAAGCAATATCATACACAACGGGTGTTCCTGCTATTACTGCCGCATTACAGTTCTTTAATGGCAAGTGGGCTGATAAAGGTGTGTTCAATATGGAGCAGCTAGACCCAGATCCATTCTTAGCAACAATGCCAACCATTGGTTTAGATTGGCATGTTCAAGAATTGCCTGTTGGTCAGCCTGATATTCACATCTTGAAATAAGACACAGCTAGTTAAGCGAGCTTGTATATAGAAGCAGGCTCGCTTTCTTACTTATATAAAAGAGAAAGCCGTATTGAAAACGCCATATTTCATGATTGATGAGCAGAAGCTGATCAACAATTTAGAACAAGCTAAAAAGTTAAAACAATTATCCGGAGTAAAACTCGTCCTTGCATTAAAATGTTTTTCCACGTGGGGCGTGTTTGATGTCATGAAGCCTTATCTTGATGGTACTACCAGCAGTGGGCCGTTTGAGGTTAGATTAGGTGCTGAAAAGTTTGGTGGTGAAACGCATGCTTATAGTGTGGGATATAGTCAAGAAGACGTAGAAGATGTTCTACAGTACTGTAATAAAATCATTTTCAACTCTGTTTCTCAATTGCAAACTCATCGCCATTTGGCTGACGGTAAAGCGTCTGTTGGTCTACGTTTAAATCCGGGGATAAGTTGTGCAGGGCAAGATTTAGCTGATCCTGCTCGTCAATATTCGCGTCTAGGGGTGCAAGAAAACCTATTAACAAATGAACTGTTTGATGAACTCGATGGCGCGATGTTTCATATGAACTGTGAAAATAAAAGTGCAGATGCGTTTATTGCGTTATTAGACTCTATATCAGAACGTTTCGGGCGTTATCTTGAAAAACTTGATTGGGTGAGTTTAGGTGGCGGTGTTTTCTTTACTTGGCCTGATTACGAGTTAGAAAAGTTAGCTATTGCATTAAAAGCATTTTCAGAGCGTTTTAGTGTTCAGTTATATCTTGAGCCGGGTGAAGCTATTATTACCCAAACGACTGACTTAGTGGTGACTGTGGTTGATATTGTCGAGAACGGTATGAAAACTGCCATTGTAGACAGTGCGACAGAAGCGCATCGGCTTGATACCTTAATTTATAATGAACCCGCAACGATCACAGAATCGTCAAAAGAGGGGAGCCATCAATACGTGATTGGCAGCTGTTCTTGTTTAGCAGGCGATCAATTCTGTGTTGCCAGTTTTGAACAGCCATTAACGATTGGACAGAAATTACATATTGCAGACAGCGCAGGTTATACCATGGTGAAGTTAAATTGGTTTAATGGTTTGCGTATGCCAAGTATTTATTGCCGTCGCAGTAATGGCAGTATCGAAAAACTTAATGAATTTAGTTATGAGGATTTTGCTGCATCGTTATCGCGATCTGCAATCTTATAAGCAAACTAAATTCAAACAATAAGATTGTCTGGTTTTTGATCATTTATGGGCTGATTTATGGTTCGATGTTATGGAATTTAACCAGTTAAATAAAAAGTCATAATTTTTCGTTGACTGATTCTGTAAAATCAGTAAATTACACCACGTACCGCAGCGAGGTGACTCGTTGAGGGCAAAAAATTCTGGAGAAGATAACTTCTTTAGGAATTTTGCGGCGCGTTGGCAGAGTGGCTATGCAGCGGATTGCAAATCCGTGGACCTCGGTTCGACTCCGGGACGCGCCTCCATTCTCTTATGAGAATCTATGCGACACTAGCTCAGCTGGTAGAGCGCAACCTTGCCAAGGTTGAGGTCA